>OMSW01000173.1 GCA_900290295.1 Burkholderiales bacterium | reverse complement strand
GCTTTTCGCCAAGGTAACGCGTCTGGAGCGCCTCAACCCCAACGTGCTCGGCATCTGGCTGCGCCCACCGGAAAGCTTCGATTACCTTGCCGGGCAGTTCATCCGTGTATACAAGGACGAGACGACATCGCGCCCGTATTCGCTGGCAAGTGTTCCGGGCCTCGATGACGAACTCGAATTGCACGTGCGCAAAGTGCCGGGCGGGCAGGTGAGCGGCTGGCTTTTCGACGAGCTTCGAGCCGGGGACACGGTGAAAATCTCCGAAGCCATGGGAAACTGCATCTACGTTCCGGGGCAGCCAGAGCAAAGCCTGCTGCTGATCGGCACGGGCTCTGGCTTGGCGCCGCTAATTTGCATCGCCCGAGAAGCGCTGTCCAAGGGACATTCCGGTCCGATCGGGATATATCACGGCAGCCGCAATCGCGGCGAGCTCTACCTTGTCGAACAGATGCGCGCAATGGCCAAGAAGC
This sequence comes from Burkholderiales bacterium, assembly GCA_900290295.1. Lineage (GTDB taxonomy): Bacteria > Pseudomonadota > Gammaproteobacteria > Burkholderiales > Burkholderiaceae_F > GJ-E10. The sequence continues at coordinate 5,248 of OMSW01000173.1, read as the reverse complement.
ACTCCAACCTGATTTATGTTCCCTGTGTCAGCGAGGGTGATGCGTTGCCGGACTGCGCATCGGGGATGGCACCGGACGTTGCACTGGCGGACCATCCGGATCTGTCCCATTGGAAGGTGTTCCTGTGCGGTAACGCGGACATGGTCAAGTCCGCCAAGCAAAAAGCTTTCCTCGCGGGTGCGTCGATGCGCGACATTCACGCCGATCCGTTTTGAGCTAAGTTGCAACTCGGTGCCCGCGCGCCGTCTGACCCCACCCTCCTTGCGCCACGATCCACCAGATTCCGTCGCCAGAACCGAATGGCTGCGCGCGTTCTGGCCGGCGCCGATCGGCGTGGACTGGCGAGAGCAGCTGCGAGTGGTTCTCGGAGCCACGCTGGGCATCCTCGTCACCGCGCTGCTATGCCACTTGATCGCTGGGCCCGTGGCGCTTTCTTGGCCCTGGCTCGTGGGGCCGATGGGCGCCAGCGCAATTCTGGTGTTTGGAGTCCCGGCCAGTCCAATGGCGCAACCCTGGTCGGTAGTTGCTGGCAATACCTTGTCGACCCTGGTCGGCATCGCGTGCGTGCGCTGGGTCGGACCGCCCGAACTCGCGGCAGCAGTCGCGGTTGGAGCGTCGATTGCGCTGATGTTCGCGTTGCGTTGCCTGCATCCGGCTGGCGGCGCGTCAGCGCTGATGGTGGCGCTAACCGGGGTATCGGATCCGAGCTTCGCGCTATACCCCGTGCTGGCCAATTCGCTGCTGCTGGTGGCGGCGGGCATCGTCTACAACAATGCCACCCGGCGCGCCTACCCGCACATGCACCTGTATTCCGCCGCGCCAGCACCGCGAGATGGCGCGGCCGAGGCGGCCGATGCCGACCTAGATGCCGTGATCGCCGGCTACAACCAGGTACTCGATATCAGTCGCGACGACCTCAAGGCTATGCTCGAGGACACGCGGTTGCGCGCCTACCAGCGCAAGTTGAGCAACGTCCGCTGCGGCGACATCATGTCGCGCCGGCTGATCACCGTAGGCCCAGCTACACCGCTACCGCAAGCATGGGACCTGTTCCGCGAGCACCGCATCAAGGCCCTGCCGGTTGTGGATGGCGCCGGAAACATGGTTGGCATCGTGACCCCGGCGGACTTCCTGCACGCGGCCGAGATCGACACAAGGGACGGATTCGACGTGCGGCTGCGCAAGCTGCGCCAATGGACCGGCCGCACAAATGTGGGCGAGCCCGAAGTAGTGGAACAGATCATGACACGCCAGGTGCGCGTGGCCAAGGTGGACCGGCACCTAGCCGAGCTGATTCCGCTCTTTGGCAGCACCGGTCACCACCACATTCCGATCCTCGGCGCCGGCGACCGGATTGTCGGGATCATCACGCTTTCGGACGTAGTGGCGGCGCTGTCCCGCTTGGACCCGCTACCTGCCGCGCCGTAGGTGACCCAGGAAGAGCGCCTGGATGGTACGGGGCCCAACTTGGCACTGTGACCAGAAATCTTCCAAAAGGGACGCGCACACTCACTTTTCAACCACGATGGTCACCAGCATCGCTGCGTCTTCCATGGCAAGCAAGGTGTGCGAGACCGTTGGGGCGACATACATGAAATCGCCGGCGCGCATTGTTTGACGACAATCTTGGGTCGTCACATCCACGACCCCCTGCAGGCAATGCATCGTGATCGGGCCGTCCACATCGTGGTCGGGGAGCGTCTTGCCTGCGGGCAACACAAGCCGCATGACTTTGAGTTGCTCCTCCCGCACGAGGATGCTGGATTGCGACTCATGTAGTGGCGTGGCCAGTGGTCGCAGGTTAACGACCTCGCCGGAAGTTGCATGATGGGATGCCATAGTTCCTCCGTCAAACACCTAGCCGCACTTGCCGTCGATGCACGCCCGCGTTAACACCGGTTCGTAGCAAGTCGCATATTTCCGAGGCAATGACGGTACCAATTTACATGCCCGGCAACAATATGTTGCCGACAACCCGTATCGGCGCGGCGAGCTGTACCGGAACGTAGCACATCACCCGGAAAAACGTCCGCTGTCAAAGGACAGCCGATATGGCCACGCGCGGTGCGCGTCATCATGCCAATCGTCAGGGCATGCACCGCCAAGGAATCAAGACCCCGACGTACGAGACCGATCTGGTCGCCGCGCGGGCAAAACGGCTAAAGAAGACGCTGCGAGGAAGAAACATCGGCCGGAGGTAATCCGCGGCAGCGGAACTGCCTGCCAGGAAGAACCTGGCAGTAACCTAGTAATTAAGCAGGCGGGCGGGACGCAGCGGGCGGCTGGCCTTCGACGCAAGCTTCTCACCCGCCCGCGTCCATCGGTGTGGCCTCACTGGCCCACGATATCGCCTTTCATCGGCCCAAGGATTCCAAGCAATTCGTTCTTTTCCTCCTCGGGCACTCGGAACTTGTCCAAGGACTTCACGAGATCCTCGACCAGGTCCGCGAACTCGGCATCGGTGATGTTCATGCCTGCGTGGGCGGCCTTCATGTTGAGGCCCGTATAGGGCACCGGGCCGCCGGCACCGGCGGAAATCAGCTCAACGAGCCGCATCTTCAGGTGCGGAATATTGGCCTTGGCGAACCGACCATTGATCCGTTTGTCCGCCGCCACATTGCCGATAAAATCATCGACCACGGCTGTGACCGCGGGTTGACCTCCGAGCCGCTCATACAGGCTCTTTTTCTCCATCGCGTCCGTCGTGGCGCCGGCGATCGCAAACAGTGCCGCGACCGTGATCGACGGCATCCAAAGATTCATCCTCATGGCTACCCTTTCCGTGTTGTTAAGTGATCCGCGTTGGCGGGCCCCGTGGCTCCTATACGGTTCAGCCGCGGAATTGGATGCGCGGCCTTTGAACACAAGACGCCTCTCCTTGGAAAAAGGCCGCCCGAACCGATGTGCATTGCTGACCCTTCTGATAGGCTGGACATTCCGTCCTATCCTTTCGGTTGTAGGTGGTATCGACATCCGGATGGGCGTTACCGGCGTAGCTCTGTAGATGCTCGACGACAAGACAATCAAAGGACTTCTGCTGCGATCGGCTGCCCGGGATGAAGGCTCCGCCGTAGCCTTCGAACGCCTGTACAAGATGAGTGCCCCTCTGCTCCTTGGCGTGGCCAAGCGCATCGTCCAGCGGGCGGAGTTGGCCGAAGAAGTGCTGCATGACAGTTTTGTCAAGATTTGGGACGCGGCCGACAGCTTCGATCCGCTCGCAACGCAGCCGGTGGCGTGGATGGTTGCGATCGTCCGCAACCGCGCCATCGATACCCGCTCCTGCCACGACGTCTCGCGGGTCCAGTCCTATCACGATGACGCGCTCGAGGATCCCGACGGTACACTGGACCGGCTATTCGAGTGGGCCGAGGGCGCCGACGATCTCGAAGACCGGCGCCGCGCGGCCGACTGGCTGCGCGAATGCCTTACCCGTCTGCAGGGCGTGGAACGCCAGTCGCTGGTCCTTGCCTACGTGCAAGGCTTGAGTCACAGCGAGCTGGCGGCGCACCTCGAAAAACCTCTTGGAACGGTTAAGTCCTGGGTTCGGCGCGGCATGGCAAATCTGCGCCAGTGTGTCGAAACCTGCATGGGGATCGCCCGATGAGGCTGGAAAATCATCGGTTGCTTGACGCGCTTTGCGGCGAATACATCATCGGCACCCTGCGCGGGGGCGCGCGGCGGCGCTTCGAGCGTGCCATGAGAAGCGAGCCCCGAGCAGCGCTGCGGCTGCGCTATTGGGAATCGATCGTCTCACCGAGGTACTCGAAAATGATCGAGGCACAACCATCGCCACGCGTGTGGCAAAGGCTCCAGCGCGAACTCGACCTTGCGCGCTACCGCATGCCGTGGCACAGGCGCGCGGCGTTTTGGCAAGGCTGGGCCGTGGCCGCCACCGCGGCATTGGTATTCACACTGGCGATGCTGTTCCTGCCGCGGCCGTCCGAAACGCTGCAAACGGTGCAGATCGCGCGACTCTCGGGCACGGACGGGGCAATAAGTGTCACGGCCGATCTGTCCCGCGACGGTCGCACCCTGGTGCTGCATGCAAGCCGTCCCGTGCTCGCCGGTCCCAAGCAAAGCTACGAGCTGTGGCTGATTCCCGTTGCGGGAACCGGTCCGGTCCCGGTGGCGGTTCTCGGCAGCCTGGATGCGACGTTTGCCCTGGCGACTGCACAGCTTGGACAGCTGCGCCCCGGCTCCACGCTCGCGGTAAGCACGGAGCCAGCGGGAGGATCGCCTACCGGGAAACCGACCGGTGCGGTGATCCTGGCCGGCAAGATAACCGGCTGATCATTGCCGATTCGCCGCGGCGAAGCGCAGGACCTTTTTGCAGATGCGCGGCAACTGATCGCGCGGGCCAATCGGCACAAGACGAGAGGTCATGCCTGAGCGTACTGCAGTTGGCATTTGCCTCGCCATAGATGTCATTGCAGTACGCGCACTGGAGTTTCATGTCACGAGGCGGTCAAGAGCTCCAGCTGATCGGGTAATTGACGATGGGAATGAACTCGACACCGACGGCCGTGGCAGCATTGCGCGCATCAACGATCATCTCATTGAGCCTGCTCATTTGTTGCGCATGCTCGTCGCTGTCCCAGATGCTGACATGAACGATCGAACCAGATGGCGATGCGCCAGCAAAATAGCCCAGTAGCCCCGGCAGCTTGTTGATCGCCGGTAACAGGTACTCGCCAGTATCGCGGGTCATTCGTTGGACCTCGGCAAAGCGCGCAGGATCAAAATTGCCACGCGAGACCCGAATCACTGCGCTTGGTGTAAGTGTCAGAGACATGGCTGCGCATCTCCTGTCGATGGCGGGCGAGTTGGCTGCCGCTGTTGCGCCAAACACTACCCGTAAGCTCCTGCCGAATCAACCGGCCGCGGATGATCGCTGGCGAAAAGCTTAGGCCCCCGAAGCCGCTCTATTCCCAGCGGAAGCGCCAGACACCGACACCGAAAAAGAACGCCGCGAATCCGATGAGCGCGGTGCGTACTGGAAGCCTTGGCGGATGAGCATCGGATTTCGGTTTAGTTGATATACTGTATATAATATCATATCCAGCAGGTTTGCCAATGCGGATTAACAAACTGTTTCATTGTAGCTATTCTCTTAGTTACCACTTCGTTTTTGTGACGAAGTACCGCCGCAAGTGCTTTGATGGCGCGATGCTCGATCGGCTCAAGGCCGTGGTCCATGCGCTTTGCCAGGACTGGGATGCCGAGCTGATCCAGATGAACGGCGAGCAGG
>OMSW01000034.1:7868-19874 GCA_900290295.1 Burkholderiales bacterium | reverse complement strand
TCTCAGTCGGGTCGGCGCGTCAGGCAGGATCCAGAAACGCAAACAGCAACTTCAGTTCGTCGATGCGTCAGTCGCAGGACCGAACAAAGGCGCGTAACGCTGTCATAGGATATCGGGTGTGCCGTTTTCGGGCGTTATTGACGGCCTGTATGCCATTCGCTGCTCGAGGCGCGCGCGATGACGCGTTGGGCCAGCACCTGCACGCCCAATATATCGAGTTGGATGGCCGATCGGCCTTGGTGAACTCTACCGTACGGTTGGGGTGCTGCCACGCCTCCGGAGGGACTTTGGTAGCAAGCTCGGCTGCTTTCTGTTCGCCGCCGGCCGGCATTTGCTCGCACCCGCGTGGCGCTAGCGACGTGTAGGTGATACGCGCCTGCGGCCACAAGCCGACCGCCGACTGAGACGCGGAAATTTCGCCAAACGGTCCGGTGTGTATCCAGCCCAGCAAAGGCTTGTGCGATTGCGTTATTGATCGGAAACGCCTTAAGCACCGCCGCCGGAAATCCCTACAGGCAGTTGATCCAGGTGGGGAAGGTGCTGCAAATCGTAAGCTACGGGCTGCGCAGTAGGCCTTCGCATCGATCCGTTCTGATCAGAGCGACGACCGCCACCGCTGGAACCAATATCAACGCTGCTGCTAGAGGCGCGCGGCCGGGGCTGGTTCAATCCGGTCCGCACAAACGCTACTTGCCCACCTCGTCGTTTTTGCTGAACATGTAGATGATGGCGCGTCGCAACTCGCTGTCCGTTAGGTTGACCATCCCGCCTCGCGCGGGCATGCCGCCGTGACCGTTAATTGCAGATCGGGTCAGCGCGTCTAGTCCATGCGACAGGCGCGGCGCCCAGGCGTCGCGATCGCCGATCTTTGGCGCACCGCCGACACCGGTCTCGTGGCATTTGTGGCATTGCGCGTTGACAATTTGTTCGCCGGTGCGCTCGGCCGGCAATGTGGCCTTGCTGATGGGCTCGGTCCAATGCCCGCCGGACTGGTTAACCATATACGTGATCGCCCGCTGGATCTCGATGTCGGAGAGTGCGAAGTTGGACCCGTGCGGCGGCATCTTGCGGATGCCGAGCAAGGCGTGCTGTGTCAGACTTTCCAGCCCCTGTGCGGCGCGGTTCGCCCAAGCCTTTTCGTCGCCGATCTTCGGCGCACCGTTTAGGCCGGTTGCGTGACACTTCGAGCAAGTGGTGCTAACTACGTCCTTGCCGGACAGATCGGAGTCCTCGGCGCGCACGGTTTGGCATGCGAGGATGGTGACAGCAAACGCCACGGAGAGGTGCAGCCAGAGCAAGGGTCGTGTCTGAGCCCTCGCGCAGGTCGGCGACCGGATGGTGCTGATGGGCTTGCTCATAGGATCTCCAGGCCGACACAATTTGGTTTGAAAGGCGGCAGGTCGGTTGCCGACTGCGAAGAAGCGGGCGGTTTTGGATTCCTTAGGCTGGGGTGCGCCCGCGCAACACGGCAGCTCGTGTTTCTTCGGCCCAGGGTGAGACGATCCGGGTCGCGACGAACATTAAGATCAGAGGCAAGAACAGCACCGAGCCTGCAGCGATAAGGCCCTCGCGGCCAAATACCTCCGGCTCGTACGACACAAGTCCTTTGCCGGTCTTCGCGATCTCCTGGCCGCCGATTACGACGTTCCATCGCATCAACAGGACCGCGCATAAGACCAAAGCAGCGCTCACAAAGACCGCCGCGGTCAGCGCGCGCCCCTTGCTACCACGCACGATTACGTAGGTAAGCGTCAGCAGCGGCACTACGGACCCGAGGCCGATCTGCAGGATGAAGAAAGGCACAACCAGGGGCCCGGTAAGGAAGGTTACGATCACGTCGATGCCCTCGCGGCTGCGGTACAACATGCTGGCGATTTCGAGACCCTCGAGAATCAGCGCGAACATCAAGAAGCCCCACAATGTGTAGGCGAGACCCTTGACGCAGGGTTCTTCGATAGCAACCTTGCGCGCAAGGCTGGTCAGTACGTACAGTAGGATTACCAGCGCGGTTCCAGAGATTACTGCCGATAGCAGGAACACGGGCGGCATCAGGTCCGAACTCCACCATTCGCGCGACTTCAGCGAACCGAAGACGAAGCCGACGTAGCCGTGTAGGCCGAGCGCCGCAGGTATGCCGATCACCGCTAACGCGTAGATCCACTTGTGGTCGTAGTTCATGGCATATTCCGACAGGTCATTCGAACCCAGCGATGCGACGCGGCAGACCCATTTCAGCGGACCCTTTCCCTCGGTCGCGATCTGCACGATCTGCGGCCGATAGACAAACCAATTTTCCAGCATCAAAAGGATGGTGTAGAAGCTTGCGGCATACCCGAAAATCGCGAAAGCCGAGGTCAAATGCGGCGTGATCATCGCGTTGAACGCGCGTTCCGGGTGTCCGAGATGCAGCAGCAGAGGCATCGGCACACACACCATCAGGCACAGGGCAAGCAGCATCGAGAAACGTGCCACAGGCTTAAATTGCTGCATGCCGAAGACGTGATACAGGCTCGACACCGTAAACGAGCCGGCGACGAGCCCGGTCAGATAGGGGTACACAACGATAAGCACGGACCAGGGAATAATGGTCTCGTTCGGATAGACATAGCCGCTGAATGCAGAGGCATGATGAAGCGCGTCCATTAAGTCACCTCCTTGTCGAGGCCAATGTAGTAGACATTCGGCGCGTTGCCGGTCTCGGGCTTCAGCACCTGGACACGGTTGTCACGGATGAACCGGCTAACCACGCTGTCCCTGTCATTGAGGTCGCCGAACATCCGTGCTTCGACCGGACAGACCTCCACACAAGCCGGCAGCAGGCCTTTTGTGATGCGGTGATAGCACCAGGTGCACTTGTCGGTCACGCCCTTTGCGTGGTTAAAAAACCGGGCCCCGTACGGGCAGGCCTGCACGCAGTATTGGCAGCCTATGCAGTACTTGTGGTCGATCAGCACCACGCCGTCGCGGGTCTTGTAGGTCGCACCGGTCGGGCACACCTGTACACACGCCGGATGCGTGCAGTGGTTGCACAGTTTGGGGACAAAGAAGGCCTTGTCGACCTTGGCGTCCTTGTAGCGGTTGGCGAACCGGTATAGCTTCTCGGAGCCTGAGGCTTCGATGTTTAGTGGGTCAGACATGCTGTCGACATGCGGTTTTTCCTCGCCGTCGATATAGACATAACGCTCGACCCAGGTGCGAAAGTGATGGGCGTCGAGCGCGACGTTGTTCTCGCGCTTGCACGCTTCAACGCAGCGCAGACAGCCGATGCACTTGGTTGCGTCGACAGCGTAGGCCCAGCGGTGCTTATTCCAGTCGTAGTCGGGCGTCGGAAACGACTCGCGGCTGCACCCGCCGCTGCCCCGGCGCAGGCTGCACCGCGGCTTATATCTCGCAAGAAGATGCGCCGCGCTGGCACGGCAGGTTTGTCATCGCGTTTCATTGTGTGGCCCTTCAATTTGAAGTGGCGCCGCAACCCAAGCCGGCAAAGTGGCTCGCAAGATCGGCGATGTCGCTGTCGGATAGCGCGCGCGCGACCGGCGACATGAATGGATCGGTCCGCTGTCCATCCTTGAACGCGGTGAGCGCGCTTGCCAGGTAGGCGGAGTTCTGCCCGACGAGGCTCGGCCACGAGGTATTGACCGGCCGGCCGTTGTCGCCGTGACAGACACTGCATTGTATTGCCAGCTTGCCGCCGGCAGCGGCATTGCCGGCGCGCTTACCCGCCGGGGCGTGGCAGCTAAGGCTGCTGAAATACGCGGCGAGCTTCGGCACATCATCGTCGGCCACCGACTCCGCCATGGGTGCCATCGTCGCGTCCTTGCGTGCACCGATCTTGAACGAACCAAGGGAGCGCGCGATATAGGCCGCATTTTGTCCGGCGAGATTTGGCCAAGCCTCGTTGGTCGCCACGCCGTTTTCACCGTGACAACCCGCGCATACTGCGGCGCTCGCCGCCACCGCTTTGCGATCGAAGGCGGGTTTTTGTGCCATGGCCTCGATCTTCGGCGCATGGGGGTTGTGGCAGGCGATGCACTGTGTCGCCGTTGCGTGATGCTCGCTCGAGTCGACCTGGCGGATCGACGATAGCGGCCGGCCCGGCATCTTCTCGTGGCACTGCGTGCACAGGCGCACCGTGTCGGTCGGAATTGTCGCTTGCAGGCTCTGCGGATGCCCGGGCGCGGCGCCGTGACAAGCCTCGCAGGTGACGGACTTGTGACTGCTGGCCGACCATTCCACCACCCGCGGCGCGTGGCAGGAACGGCACGCCCTCGGCGTCTGGAACACTGGGGTCAGCGCTGCGATCTCGGGCACCGAGTCGGCCCGATAGTGGCCGAAGCGATAGAACGAGTCGGTCGTGAAAAACGCCTTGGCGGCCAGGCCTGCCACGCCGAAGGCGACGATCAGCAGAACAAGGCGTGCGATGTGCTTGGGCATGTCGACCTTTCAGGCCAGCGGCCTGTTCACGCGTAACAGAGACATTCCGGGCGACGGTTTCTTCCGTGCTGAAGCGGGCCACGACACCGAGCACCCTCGGATCGACCGCATCGCCCTCTCCGCCCCTGGCGCAGTCGATCGCTGTTTGCAAATCGCATTTGAACGCTACTTCAACGGTGTACGGTTGACGGCGATCAACTGCGCCGCGATCGGCTCGTTTGCGACCGGCACTGGATTTCGATAACCGATAACGGTGTCGATACCGCGCTCGCAACTCAGGCGAAAGATAGCTGTCTTATATAAGACTTGTGTGCGTGTTGCTAACGATGGTTTGACGCTGGTCAATCGCGACGCGACATTCTCGGGCTTGATGCCCGCCAATGAGAAAGGATCGCATTCCCTTCGCGTGGCCGGGCAGCGACGGCACAATTCGCCGCTAGGATCGATTTCAAATTATTCGATTAGCGGCCACCGCAGCGGCGGGGCCGATCAACTTTCTGCGTCGCTTTGGCGCAGAGCAGTCGTAGGCTACGCACCGCGTCTACGCCGAGTACGATCGGCCAGTACGGTGAAGTATCCGCAGTGAACGGCAAGGCATGATTCGACGCGACCAAGGCGAGGCGAACAGTCTTCCGGGGCATGTGCAGATTTGCACGGTGGTTTGGGACAAATCGCGCACGGACAGCCGAAGCCAGGTTTTCTGAGATTGACGGACGCGGTCAGCGTCAATTTCTGACGACAGTATCAGCCGGATGATTGCGTTAAAAGCGAATGGCAATACTCGCGAAGTTGGCAGCAATCCGATGAAATTAGATTTGGGTCAATTGCGCAGCGCTCGTAGGGATCGCTATGCCCCGATGGCACCTCCAGCAGCGGAAACAGAGTTGCCATCGTTGATTCGAGGGAGTGGTCCGCTCAGCGATCCGAATTTTCAGATCTTCTATCGCGCGCCTGTACTGATCGTGATCTCGGGGATTGCCCAAGTTCCATTTATGGTCGAAGACTGCGCATTGGCTGTCGAGAAGCTGATGCTCGCCGCACATGCTGTCGGACTTGGCACCTGTTGGATCGGTTTCTCGCAAACCTTTTTTAATACACCGGGCGGAAAGAGCGCGCTCGGCATCCCTGCCACGTGGGCACCAGTCGCGCCAATCATCGGTGGCCATCCGCAGGCTGTGCGAGAACCCGCGCGGCCCGGAGTGCCTACAGACCGCAAGGAGCAAGAGATTCGCTGGCTTGGCTGACCGCTGCAAACCGAGGGGGCATCGACGGCAACTTTCCCGGAGCCGGAGATTGATATAGCTTGGATCGATCGGGTAGGGCGGGGTAGGGCGGGGTAGGGCGCCGGCAGCGTCCACTTACCAGCGGGTCGAGCAAGCGCGTCAGGTCGATTCGAGTCGCTCGCGAAGTTCCACCGTCACGGGCAAAGACGAGGACTCGCGACGGTGCAAGCCCTTCGTCCTTTCTTCCTGACGCGGCGGCAAAGCGCATTACCGGAGCTTGGCGCCAAGATAGCCCACGACATCCTCAAGAGTAATCAGACGGGCGTAATCGGACTCGGGAATCTCGACATGGAGCCTTTCATGCAGGCCAAGCAGGAAATTGAGCCAATCCATGGAGTCCAGATCCACCTGATTGCGCAGCGGGCGATTCGGGCGCAGCTCCTCGCCTTCGACCTCGGGTGCGATCGACTTTAGGGTCGCCAAGACGACGGCGCGGACGTCGGCTTCATTCATCAGTTCAACTCCTCCGGCTGTTGCAGCAGTTCGCGCAGCTCGATCATGAACAGGGAGCCGCGATGGCCGTCCGAAACGCGGTGATCGGCCGACAGGCTGGCAGTCACGGCAGGCACCACCTTGAGTCCGCCATTCTCGGCCCAGGGCCGCTCCACGATCCGGCCGAAGCCCACCAGCGCCACCTGTGGCGGATAAATGACGCCGAATACTTCCTCGGTGCCCTGGTCGCCCAGGTTGGTCACTGTGATCGTAGCTTCGGACATTTCGGAACTTCTCAGCGAACCAGCACGGCAGCGCTTCACCAGGTCGCTTAATTCCTGCATCAGTTGTGACAGCGGTTTGGTGTCGGCATCGAGCAGCGCCGGCGCGATCAGGCCGCCTTGACGCAGCGAAATTGCGACGCCAAGGTGCACCTTCGCCGCCGCATTGAAAGCGCCTTCGCGAAAAGTGCCGTTGAATTCTGGAAAGCGCTTGAGAGCGACGGCCACGGCCTTGAGCAGCAGCGCCGCCGGCAGCAGGCGGTCGGGAATCGGACGTTTGGCGTTCTCCTGCCCGAGCCACGCCAGCGCCCTCGACATTGAGATTACCTCTGCCACATAGTAGTGGGGTATCTCGCGTTTTGAACGCGCCATCGCAGCGGCGATGGTTTTCCGCATCTCGGTGCTCTTGTCCCCAGGCGCGGTGCCGGTCTTCGCGGTCGCCTTCTTCCGTGCGGCTTGCTCGACATCTTCAAGTCTGACCGCACCGTGCGGGCCGGTGCCAACGACGGCATCGATGTCTATGCCGTATTCTTGCGCATGCACGCGCGCCGCCGGGGAAACCATACGGCGCGACGTGCGCGAAGCACCGGCGCCGACTGTCTCTGGTGCGCGAGATGGGGCTGGGGCTGCGGCCGACGTCGATGCGGGCCGCGCGGCGCCAGGCGCCTCCCCCGGTTCGAGGAAGGTTGCCAGCACTGTGCCGACGGGGATTTTGTTGCCGGGCATGATGACCAACTCGGCCACCGTGCCTTCCTGCCAGCTCTCCACATCCACCGCCGCCTTGGTGGTGTCGACGATAGCAACTATCTGCCCCTTCTTCACCGCGTCGCCGGGCTTCACCTTCCATTCGAGGAGCGTGCCCTCGTCCATATCCGCACCGAGCGAGGGCAACTTGAATTCAATCACGCGAAGAGCCCTTTCACCGCAGCGACTATCTTGCCGGTCTGCGGCAGCGCCGCCTCCTCCATGTGTTTGGCATAAGGGATTGGCACCTCCTCGGAGCACACTCGCGCCACCGGGGCATCCAACTCGTAAAACGCTTGCTCCATGATGCGTGACATTATTTCCGCGGCGAGACTGACGCTGCGCCAGCCCTCGTCGACGATCACCGCTCGGCGGCACTTGGCGACCGATGCCATGATCGTCGCGTCATCCAGCGGCCGCAGCACCCGAAGGTCGATCACCTCGGCGGCTATGCCGTCAGTGGCGAGCGTCTCGACAGCCTGCAGCGCCTTCGGCAGCGAGCCACCGTAGGCGAGGATAACCACATCCTTGCCCTCACGCCTGACCTTGGCGGAGCTGATATCGACCTCGCATGAATCGGGCAACTCGCCCTCCATGTTGTAGAGCCCCGCATGTTCGAAAATCAGTACAGGGTCCGGATCGGCCAGCGCCGGCGCCAGCATGTGGCGCGCATCCTCGATGGTGGCGGGGGCCAGCACCTTGATGCCCGGAATACCCGCATACCAGCCCTCAAAACTATGCGAGTGCTGGGCCGCCACTTGGCGGCCGGCTCCCGTGGCCATGCGGATCACCAGCGGCACTGAGAACTGGCCGCCCGACATGTGCCGGTAGAGCGCGGCGGTGTTCACGATCTGGTCGAGCGCCAGCAGGCTGAAGTTCACAGTCATCACCTCGACGATAGGCCGCATGCCGCCCAAAGCCGCGCCGATGCCAGCGCCCGTGAAGCCGAGTTCGGACAGCGGCGTGTCGCGGATGCGCTCGGGGCCGAACTCGCCGAGCAGTCCTTTGGACACCGCGTAGGAGCCGCCGTACCGGCCCACGTCCTCGCCCATAAGGAAAACCCGTGGGTCGCTCGCAATCACCTCGCGCAGGGACTCTCGCAGTGCATCGCGGTAGCTCAGCTTTCGACTCACATTGGACTCCGGGGGGTGTGGATGTCGCGCAGCAGGTCATCGACCGGTTCCCAGGTGCCTGCCTCGGCGAACGCCACGGCTTTGGCCACCTCGGCATTCGCCGCGGAATCGAGGGCGAGGAACTGCTCTTCCGTCAACTTTCCCTCAGCCCGCAAGCGCGCGGTAAAGGTGTGGATCGGTCCGCGCGTTTTCCACTCTTCGAGCTCGGCCTTCTGGCGGTAAAGTTCGGCGTCGTACATCGAATGTGCGCGGAAGCGATAGGTGCGCAGTTCCAGGAATACTGGTCCTTCGCCGGCACGCACGCGCGCTACCGCATCCTTCGCCGCCTCGTGCACTGCGACGATGTCCATGCCGTCCGCCGCCACCGCCGGCATGTTGTAAGACGCCGCTTTTTTGCAGAGATCGGTCTGGGATTCGTAGCGTTCGAGGGCCGTACCCATGGCATAGAGGTTGTTTTCGCAGCAGAACAGCACCGGTAGTTTCCATAAGGCGGCAAGATTCATCGATTCGTGAAACGCGCCTTCGGCCACAGCGCCATCGCCGAAGAAGCAGGCGGTGACGCGCCGGCCCGCCTGCATCTTCTCGGCGAGCGCGAGGCCCACCGCCAGCGGCAAGCCGCCGCCGACGATCGCGTTGCCGCCGAACAGCCTTGTCGCTCGGTCGAACAGGTGCATGGAGCCGCCGCGGCCGCGCGCGCAGCCTTCCTGCTTGCCGTACATCTCGGCCATCAGCACGCCCATGTCCATGCCGCGTACCAGCGCGTGGCCGTGCTCGCGGTAGGTGGCGACGATATTGTCCTCTGGTGCCAGCGCGTGCAGCGCGCCGACGCCGACCGCCTCCTCGCCGATATACAGGTGCAGAAAGCCGCGTATCTTGCCAGCGCCGTAGAGTTCCGCCGCCTTTTCCTCAAGGCGGCGGATGCGCAGCATGTCTACGAGCAGTACCAGTGCAAAGGCTTCGTCGTACGGCACGGGTCCACTCGGCGGCGGCGGGGCCGGGTGGTCGACGGTTGTCATGCGTCCGCCTCCAATGTCGATGTATCGCCCTCGGGCAAGCCCAGTTCGCGCGCCTTCAGCAGTCGGCGCATGATCTTGCCGCTGCGGGTGAGCGGCAGCCGCGGCAGGAAGGCGATCTCCTTCGGCGCGACGGCCGCGCCGAGGCGCTTCCGGGCATGCCCCAACAGTTCCAAGCGCAGGGCCTCACTCGGCTCGAAGCCTTTCTTTAGCGACACGAAAGCCTTGACCACCTCTCCCACCACCGGATCGGGCTTGCCGATCACGCCGGCGTCGGCCACAGCTGGATGCTCCATCAGAGCGCTCTCGACCTCGAACGGGCCGATCAGGTGTCCGGCGGACTTGATGACGTCGTCGGAGCGGCCGACGAACCAGAAGTAGCCATCGGCGTCGCGCTTCGCCAAGTCCCCGGTCAGGTACCACTCGCCGGCAAAACTCTTGCGGTAGCGTTCCTCATTGTTGAGATATCCTCTGAACATTGAGGGCCAGCCGCATTTAAGCGCCAACTCGCCCTCCTTGTCGGGCGTGTCGATCACCTTTACGCTGCCGTCCTTATGCCGTTCCACGATCGCCGCGTCGATGCCCGGCAGCGGCCGGCCCATCGAACCTGGCTTGATGTCGAAGGCCGGTGTGTTGGCGATCATGATGCCGCCGGTTTCGGTCTGCCACCAATTGTCGTGAATCGGCAAGCCCAGTACTTCCTTGCCCCACCATACCGCCTCCGGGTTCAGCGGTTCGCCGACACTGGCGACGAAGCGCAGTCGCGGGAAGGCGTACTTCTTCGCGATGTCTGCGCCGGCTTTCATCAGCATGCGGACCGCCGTAGGCGCCGTGTACCATACGCTCACACTCTCGTCCTGGAGGATGCCGTACCAACGCTCGGCGTCGAACTCTTCGCGGTCGACCACCGATGTCACGCCGTGCAGTAGCGGCGCGATGATTCCGTACGAGGTGCCTGTCACCCAGCCCGGGTCGGCGGTGCACCAGTAGATATCGTCGGCATGAAGATCGAGCGCATATTTTCCGGTGGCCCAGTGGGTGGCGACGGCGCCATGCACGTGCACGGCGCCTTTGGGCGTGCCGGTGGTGCCGCTGGTGAAATGCAGCAGCGCCGCATCTTCGGCTGTGGTCGGCGTCATCTCGCATTCATCCAATGCGCTCGCCATTAACGCTGCAAGATCGAGCGTGCCGGGCACAGCCGTTGTGCCACCGTCATCGGCCACCAGCAGTACATGCCGCAGGGTCGGCATGCGGTCGCGCCACTTGGCGATCTTGCGATCAAAGAGGGCGTCGGTTGTTACCAGCACCGTGCCGGTCCCGAGGTTGACGCGCGTGGCGATAGGCTCTGGACCGAAAGCCGAGAATAGTGGCGAAACCACCGTGCCGTTTTTTAGGCTCCCGAGCAAGGTGATGTAGAGCTCCGGAATGCGGCCCGCCAGGATGAAAAGCCGCTCACCCTTGCCGACGCTGAGCCCGCGCAGCACGTTGCAGAAGCGGTTGGCGAGCGCAGACAGTTCGCCGTAGCTCATAACCCGACCGGGCGCGCCGCCGGCAAGGAAACGGAAGGCCGTCTTGTCGCGCAGGCCGCCGGCTGCATGGCGATCCACTGTCTGCCATGCGATATTCACTCCGCCATGCGGCTGGCTCGATAGTTCGCGACTCACGGCCTCCCACGAGAAATGCTGCCGCTCGGCTTCGTAATCACCCAGGTTGGGTATTACCCGCAGATCGGCGGCGGTCTTGCGGATAATCGACGACGGGTCCATCTTTCCGCTACTCCTGTTGGGATCACTATGAACCGCGCCCGGTCCGACGATGGACCTCACGCGAACCAGCAGACGGGCCGGACCGCTTAAATCGATCACTGCCCAAACACACCCTGAGCGCTCACACTACGCCTTTCAACGCGCGCTAAAAAGCCGGCGTCGACAAACGTATAGATCTGGATCAACATCGATTCGAGACCAACGGCTACTGCGATGCAACAAGACTGCCGGATGGGGCCGAGTACTACGCCGCGGAGCCTCAACTGAACAACACAGCGTTGTTATCGACACCGCCGATCCACGACATCGGCCAGCAGGAGGCCGCACGAATCGAGGCCGGGATGGAGGCCGTTCAAAAGCGCGCAGGATTTGCCGAGGACCGGGGTGCACGCCTTGGGATCGAGCCGCGAAAGAGATAAGCGGTAATAGCAAAACGCCGGTCCGATGAGGAGTAGTGCGAAGGGTTGCCGCGATTTCACGTTGATCGTCGTCAAGCGATGCTCCCAAGCAAGGCGACAAAACGGCGTGACAATCGAGAGCGGTCGCGAATCAATGTCACGCCCAATGCCTTCCCGTCGAAGTGCTCAGCCCGAATCAGGAACCAGGCCTCGATCAACGAAGCGAAGACGGTCGACGGCACGGCGGCGAGGAAGAGGACCCTGCCGAAGTCCATAGCATCTGCAATCAGTTTTGATTTGCGGAGAGGTGCTCGTCGCGCCTCGAATTCTCCGGGCTCCTACGAACACAATGACAAAGGCGCTGGAGGTCTTCGAGGAGCAAATGCAACGGAGCCGCCAACAAAGATGGTGGCGTTGCCATTGCGGACTCATCGTTGGATCTCGCACTGCCGCAATAAGCCAATTGGCGAAGCTTGCTCAAATCGGCTACGGCAGCGCCCTCGCATGTGCTGGCTGCTGCTA
>OMSW01000034.1:0-7858 GCA_900290295.1 Burkholderiales bacterium | reverse complement strand
CAAGCACGAGTCGATTGAACACGATCACGTCCTGGAAGACCCGGCTCGTCAGGGCCGCAATGCGCCGGTGATACCGACCGTCTCCGGCTTTGCCTGAATTCAGAGACCATGGCAATACCCGATCTGCGCTGCGAGCCAGCCCAGTCAGTCTCCCCAGTGCTTGGCGCGCCGCTTCGCCAGCGAGCTCCGCGTCCGCTTCATTGGGCAGGGATTGAGCACCAGCTTGCGCTACCCGCTTGGCTGCGAGCCGCAACAGCTTTGCAGACCCTGAACCGAGTCGCTGCGAAGCCCGGTATCTGGAGCTGATCAGAGCGACAGCCATGGCCACGCCAACCCCAATGACAATCTGGACGATGCGAAGCATTGCCACTTGCAATGCAGAGTGACCTGGCAGCGCACCGGCGGTGAGGATCACCAATGCGGCCACCGGAGCGCTGCGCAACGTCGTGCCCGTGACGCTGATGAATGCTAACCCGGCCACGATCGCTACCGTTGCGGCCAGCGCGTTGACGCCAACGTGTTGCATAAGCACACCCAACATCCCGAAGACCGCACCGAGCATCGTGCCAACAGCCCGGGCCAAGCCGGCATCGATAGTTGAGTCCGCGCTTGGACGCATCACTATGAGTGCGCTCATCGGCGCCCAGACACGTTCCGGCAGGTCAACTGCGATGGAGGCACCGTATGCCAGAACGACAACGACAACCAATTGCAGTCCGTGGTAGCGGTTCTCCGGCCTTAAAGACCGCCAGAGCGCTCCGCGGCGCGCCGAAAGAACAGGGCCCATCAGGATCGCCTCCGTCGTGCAGCGGACATTTCAACAGCTGGTTGTTGAGCGGCGTCGATGGTGCCACTCATTCCATCGCAGAGATCGTCGAGCAATGTGCACGCTCGCCGCAGCACGGCCCGGTCACTGGCGCTGCACCTGGTTGCAATGATCTGTGCGAGCACCGCGTCGCAGGATTGAGCAGCGTTAGCCAGACTCTTTGCGCCCACTCGGGTGAGGGTTAGCAGCGACTGCCGGCCGTCGGACGGGTGCGGCGCCCGCACAACCCAACCGTCGGCTTCAAGATCTGCAAGCATTCGGGTCAGCGACTGCAACTTCACCCCTTCGCGGGCGGCGAGTTCGGTCGGTGTGACCGGGCCGTGGCGATTTAGGTGGCCGATCAAGCTCAATTTGGCGGTGCTGATGCCGTCGCGCTGCAGGCTTGGTCGCAATTTCCGGGACAGCGGTGCGACGGCTCGGCGAATCCGGGCGGCGAGACCTAACGCATCAGGACCAGGTTTTGACATGTCCGATATTAAGTTTGTGCGTAAAAGCGCAATAGTAAGACTAGGCTTAGTAAAATGTCAAATTTGCCGACGCGTTGCCAATCGCGCTCGAGCATTGCGTGTGATGCGGACCCCTCCTTGTCTGACCTTGTTTTTTGTCGTCGGCAGGGATCGGCCTTTTCACGGCGTACCAATCGATCGGCGGGCAGTCTAGGTTCTGAAGCCTTTCGGGGCGGCAGCGTCTCGGATGCGCAAAAACGACAGAGGAACCAACCAAGGCATTCCGCTGGTGACAGCGGCAAAGCCGCGCGAAAAGTCCGAATGGACGTTTACAATCTTTCTCGTCGGCCCTCACGAACTTAAAGAGCTTGGCAAACCGAGGGCGTCCACCAACGGACCCGACGGCGGAAGACTCCTGGCCCGGCAACGCCGCTCCCATGCGCTATGTTCGAATGTCGCGCTGTCAGGACGAAGCGTTGATCTTTTGTGCTACGCGGTCAAATCGAATTCGAATTTTGTTATAAAGGGATTGCGACGAATCGGCGCGTTGCCGAATCGACCCGAACTCCCTGAACCATGGTGCGAAACATGACGACACTGAATATCAATGGCAAATCCGTGGAGGTCGACGCTGACCCGTCTACTCCGGTCCTCTGGGCACTACGCGACACATTAGGCATGACTGGCACCAAGTTCGGGTGTGGCGTTGCCGCGTGCGGTGCTTGTACGGTGCACATAAATGGCCAGCCGACTCGCTCCTGTGTGACGCCGATCGCGGCCGCCGTTGGCCAGAAGATCACCACGATCGAGGGAATCTCGAACGGCCGCGTCGGCAAGGCGGTGCAGGCCGCTTGGATCGCGCACGACGTGGCGCAATGCGGATACTGCCAGAGCGGTCAGATTATGACCGCGACCGCCCTGCTGGAGGGCAACAAGAAACCAAGCGATTCTGACATCGATGCGGCTATGGCCGGCAACATCTGCCGCTGCGGCACGTATCAGCGCATTCGGGCCGCGATTCATAGCGCTGCCAAGACCCTGGCCTGAGGAGCGTCAAATGGACCCTGCACTTATTGCCACGCGCCTCGCCGGACAAGCGCGCACTTCACGTGCTCCAGGAAAGCTGGACCGTCGCGAGTTCCTCAAGCTCACCGCGCTCGCAGGCGGTGGCCTGGCTGTTGCATGGACGGCGCCGTCCGTTCTGGCCGCCGACGAAGCGACCGCGGCGACCCCCAAGAAGCCCATCGATCCGAGTGCCTTCGTCAAAATCAACCCCGACAATACGGTCGAGATCCGGGTCAATCGGCTCGACTTCGGCCAGGGCGCGCTGACCGCGCTGCCGATGTTGCTGGCCGAAGAACTGGATGTCGACTGGAGCCAGGTGAACGCGAGCCTTGCGCCGGCCGGCGAAGCCTACAAGGACCCAATTTACGACATCCAGATGACCGGCGGTTCGAGCGGCGTACCCAATTCCTGGGTGCAGTACCGCGAGATTGGCGCCGCGACTCGCGCGATGCTGGTTGCCGCCGCGGCCGAGCAATGGCAGGTACCCGTGTCGGCCTGCACGACCGGCTCGGGTTTGGTGCGCTCCGGCGCGCACAAGGCCACCTATGCCTCGCTCGCGGCGGCCGCCGCAAAGCAGCCCGTGCCCAACAAGGTGGTTTTGAAGGCGCCCGCCGACTACAGGATCATCGGCAAAGGCAAGCGTCGCATCGATGCTGCTGCCGGTGCCACGGGCAAGAAGAACTACGGCATCGACATGCGCCTGCCTGGCATGAAGGTTGCGGTGCTCGTGCGCGCGCCGACTTTTGGTGGCCAGGTGCAAAGCTTTGATGCGAGCCGCGCCAAGGCTGTCAAGTTCGTGCAGGACATCTTCGAAGTTGCCACCGACCTTGGCGGCAGTGGCGTGGCCATCATCGCCGACGGCTACTGGCCCGCGAAGCAAGCGCGCGATCTGCTTCAGGTCACGTGGAAGGCTGGCGTGGGTGGCTTGGTCAGCAGCGATACCTTGTTCGCGTCGTACCGCGAAGCGGCGAAGAATCCAAAACTCACCGCTGTAAAGGGCGACGTGAGCGCGGCCGCCAGCGCGACCAAGCATCTGGGCGGTGAATACCAGTTCCCATACTTGGCGCATGCGCCGATGGAGCCGCTGAACGCGACTTTCGAGGTCAGGACCGACGGGGCTACGGTCTGGGCCGGCACACAGTTCCAAACCATCGATCAAGGCGCAATTGCGCAGACACTGGGCATCAAGCCCGAGCAGGTCAGCCTGATCACGCTTCCCGCCGGCGGCGGTTTTGGCCGACGTGCGGTGCCGACGTCCGACTATCTGCGCGAGGGTGCCATCATCGCAAAGGCATGGCGCGAGCGTCAGGGTGGGCAGGCCGGCCCATTGAAGGTGATGTGGAGCCGTGAAGACGACATCAGGGGCGGGTACTATCGACCGGCCCACCTGCACAGCGTCGATGTGGCACTTGACGCACAAGGCCAAGTCGTCGCCTGGGATCATGTGATCATAGGACAAT
Organism: Burkholderiales bacterium; assembly: GCA_900290295.1. Lineage (GTDB taxonomy): Bacteria > Pseudomonadota > Gammaproteobacteria > Burkholderiales > Burkholderiaceae_F > GJ-E10. The sequence continues at coordinate 4,061 of OMSW01000034.1, read as the reverse complement.
CGATCCTCAAGGGAACGCCATTTGAGTCATTCGAGGTCAAGGACGGGATCGACGGCACGATGACCGAAGGCGTGGCCGAGAATTGCTACGCACTGCCGATGCGCTTGCGCATCACCCACCCGGACGTGGCGGTGCCGGTGCTGTGGTGGAGGTCGGTCGGTAACACACATACCGCCTTCGTGATGGAAACGATGGTCGATGAAGTTGCGCGTGCCGCCGGAATGGACCCGGTGGCGTGGCGGCTTGCGCGGCTGGATGCGAAGAAGCACGCTCGTCGCATCGCGGCACTGAAGCTAGCGGTCGACAATTCGGGCTACGGCAAGCCGCTGCCGGCCGGGCACGCGTGGGGCCTCGCGGTTCACGAGTCATTCGGATCGGTTGTCGCTTATGTAGTTGACGTGTCCATCGACGCAGGCCGACCCAAGGTGCACCAGGTGACCGCCGGTGTTCATGCCAACCAGGTTGTGAACCCAATTGCCGCCGAAGCGCAAATCCAGGGTGGCGCGGTGTTCGGACTGGCAATGACGCTACCCGGGTTCGAGATCACTCTGAAGGATGGAGTGGTGCAGCAAGCCCAGTTCACAGATTATCCACCGCCGCGAATCACCGATGCGCCGCCGGTCGCGGTGCATTTCGTGCCGAGCAACGACCCACCCACCGGTCTGGGCGAACCCGGTGTTCCGGCGATAGCACCGGCAATCGCGAACGCGCTCGCCGCATTGACAGGTAAGAGGCTGCGCAAGCTGCCGCTGGATCTTTCATCGGCCTGAGCGATGTTTAGGCTGAACAAACTCGGCGCCATTTTGTAAATCAATCTGCCTGCCTCCACACGCAGTGTCTCGAGGTTCTTCGAAAATGACGCGGCCCATGTCTGCTATGAGCGTTCATGTCGCACATCGGCGACATGCTTTACGAGCACCCAGCAGCATGACCGTGTGAGCCGCGGGTAATACAGCCATCGCTACATTCACCGAAGATTCCACATTCGGAATGTCCTAGCTAGCAAATCTGTAGCCAATTAAGCTATTAGTTGAGCGCCGTCTTGAAGTGTGGCCTCTGCAGTGTGGTCTCGTCGGTACTACCTTTGCCAAAAAACTCGTTCTCGGATTGGACATCTTTTCGGCGACCACCTCACAAATCAGCGTTTTAACGAATGACGAATTTCATCTCGTTTGGCGACCCATCGCCGAACATCGTTCGTGTGCGACGCGCTTCCTCCTCTTCACTGCGACAGCGCGCCAACACTGGAAAGTGAGGCCGCCAACGGACCCTGACAGTCGTCATTTCTCTCAGAGTCGCTCAATATCGCCGGCTTCAATGGAAGTGCGATTGTGAAGCACGTTCGACCTTTCGCAGACTCCGCACTGACCGTACCTCCATGGATCTCGACGATAGACTTTGTGATCGCCAGCCCCAGGCCCACGTTTAATGTGTCTCCCTCTCGGCGGGAAGCGTCGATGCGGTAAAGCCGTCTAAAAATCTTCGGCAAGTGTTCCGCAGGAATTTCCGGACCGGAATTTGCAACAGTGACCGAAGCCAGTCCCTCGCTCTTTTGAATTCCAACCTCGATTGGCGTTCCCTCTGGCGTGAAGCGTAGAGCGTTCGACAGCAAATTGGACAAGGCGCGTTGGATCATCAGTCGATCGGCAAGAACTGTCGGCGCCGCCCCGCTCTGAACCAGACTCACTTGGCGCTCACTAGCCACGATTTCGAAGAAATCGAGCAATTTCGCTACTTCCTCGCGAAGATCCGTGACCTCAAGCTTCGGTACGACTAGACAATTGTCAGCGTTGGCAAGAAAAAGCATGTCTTCTATCATTCGCGACAGACGTCTGAGCTCCTCCAAGTCAGACTGCAGGGTTGCATAGTATTCCTCAGAATCTCGCTTGCGGCTCAAGGCAACCTGCGTCTGCAGCATCATGTTGTTAATCGGTGTGCGCAGTTCGTGGGCAATATCCGATGAAAACTCCGAAAGCCGCCTGAACGAGTCATCAAGGCGCGCCAGCATCTTGTTGAAGGCGGATATGAGGTCTTGCAGGTCGCGCGGTATGCCCCCCATCGGTATTGGCTTGTCGAGCTGCGAGGTGGAAACGTTTCCCAGCATCGCCGACACATTACGCAAAGGCGAAAGTCCTCTGCGCACGGCCATCCAGCCCAGCAATCCCATAGCTAACGAACCCAAACCAATGCCAAACCACAGGAATTGCCTGAATGCCGATATAAACTCTTGGTCGTTAGTTATGTCAAGTGAGATCGCCACGACAGCGGGATGACTGCCTGGTACGGCGAGCGCCACGCGCTCGGATGCGATTCGGTAAGTATCGTTGTCCACTGACCAAGTCACCGACTGCGAGATGTCCCTTCCAGCGCCTTCAATCAAGTGTCTCACGACCTTCGGTTGTCCCATCGAAAGCAAAACGGTTCCATCGCTGCCAACTATAGTTATCGCGCTGTGCGGATGACCAGCCATTATCGTATTGTGTAATTGCGGCTGTAGTACTGCGATGGATTCGTATGACTCACTGTTCCCGAGAGTGTCACGGATCGCCTCCATCTTGCCGTCCAATTCCACGATTTGGCGTTTTTGGAACTGCCCTTCGACCGCACGCCCAAACAGCATTCCTGCGACGAGCAAAGCTAAGGCGATCGAGCCGGCGAATAGCAGACTGAGACGTGCCGTCAAAGAAATGGGAGCTTTCATCATATCCACGTCGATCCAAAAATGAACCATGGTTGGAATAAATCGCTCAGACTCAAACGTCGATCGGTGTCGACGTTTTCATCCTTCAGGGGCTTCAAGAACATAACCCATGCCGCGTATGGTGCGGATGAGCTTGACGTCGAAGTCATCATCGACCTTCGCGCGCAAACGGCGCATGGCGACCTCGATAACGTTCGTGTCGCTGTCAAAGTTCATGTCCCACACTTGAGACGCAATCAACGAGCGTGGCAACACCTCACCCTGGCGCCGCATTATGAATTCGAGCAGAGTGAACTCCTTGGCGGTAACGCCAATTCGCTTTCCCGCTCGGGTGACGCGACGGCTTGTGAGATTGAGTTCCAGATCGGCGACCTGGAGCTTTTCGACCGCTTGGTTAGCCTTTCCTCGGCGCAGGATGGCACGCACTCTTGCCAGCAACTCAGCGAAGTCAAATGGCTTCAATAGATAGTCGTCAGCGCCAAGTTCAAGTCCTTTTACGCGGTCAACGACCTGATCGCGCGCGCTCAGGATCAAGACGGGGAAATGCCTTTCGGCACGACGCATGCGTTTCAGGATCTCCCAGCCATCAATCCCTGGCAACATTACGTCGAGTATTACGAGGTCGTAACTTTCCGTCAGGGCCAAATGCAGCCCATCCCTTCCATCTCGCGCACCATCGGTAACGAAGCCGGCCTCGGTCATTCCGCGCCTCAGGTACTGCTCTGTCTTGAGTTCGTCTTCGATGATCAGGATTTTCATGTCAGGCCGCAAGCTCCCCTGAAAGGACGACAGCTTGTAAGTAGAACTTCTCGGCAGGGTTTACCCCGGGGGTCGACATAAGAACTCGCAATTTTCGGAAAGCCAGATCGCTCAAATCCTTGAAAAAGCCGATTCCAGAGTACCGGTCAACGAGACATGTCGCAAGCATGCCATCAATTCGCCGACGTTCTACTAGCCGACCACCACATGCCGCGAATTCGCGCTTCGGAACGGGTGCCAGCCAAAGTTCTCAAATCGGAGAGCATCTGGATCCAGCGCATGTTTGGGGAGTCGGCGCGTAAGAAAGAGGCGATCAACGACGATGCGATCAAGACCATTCTCGTGAAATTGTAACGCTGCCCGAGCGGCGGCCCGTGGTCAAGAGACCTGCGCGCGAGGTTGACTTGCCGATTCGGCGAGTTGCAGATGCTGAGAATGTCGCGGGGGAGGGGCGCAACAGAGGCACCACCGACCTGCGAGGCGCCGCGCTGGCGTTACAGTACGTATTGACACCGTCGTAGCAAATCACTGGCGCTGCGCTTCTTGGACGTGCAAAGAACGGCCGCAACTTGATCGTCATGGCTAGAGTCACGAGCGGGCT
>OMSW01000284.1:50817-62231 GCA_900290295.1 Burkholderiales bacterium | reverse complement strand
GCGCCGACAAAGGCACGTGGAAGGATGTCGTCGCCCACCGCGATGAGGCATTCGTGGAGCGTTTCGAGGTGTCGACGGGATACCTGGCGATCAACGAACGCTCGGGCGGATTGCTCAGGATTCGCATCCGCGGCTGGGCACACGGCGCCGACCCCGCCAAGGACAGGCTGATCGAATCCTCCGAGGCCGCGTTCGCGATGACGCTGGTCGAGACGCCGGACATCGACAGCGGCAAGCTGCGCTACGCGTACACCTCACTGACCACGCCGCGAACAACGTATGACTACGATATGGGTAGTCACGAACGCGAGTGGAAAAAGACCGAGGCGGTCCTGGGCGGTTTCGAATCTAGCAATTACGTGACGCAATACCTCGCCGCCACTGCGCGCGACGGCACGCAGATCCCGGTCACGCTTGCCTACCGCAAGGACAACGTGCTCGATGGAACAGCGCCGCTGTACCAATACGGCTACGGCTCCTACGGCTACTCGATGGACCCAAGTTTCCACTACAGCTGGGTAAGCCTGATGGACCGCGGCTTCGTCGTCGCGATTGCGCACGTGCGCGGCGGCCAGGAAATGGGACGCAAGTGGTATGACGGCGGCCGCCTGCTTCAGAAGAAGAACTCGTTCACCGATTTCATCGATGTCACTGACATGCTCGTGGGCAAGGGATACGTGGCAAAGGACAAGGTATGCGCCCAAGGCGGCAGTGCCGGCGGCCTGCTGGTGGGCGCCGTGGCCAACATGGCGCCGGATCGCTATCGCGCCATCGTCGCCCATGTGCCGTTCGTCGACGTCGTGACAACAATGCTTGACGAGAGCATTCCCCTTACCACCAACGAGTTCGACCAATGGGGCGATCCACGGCAAAAGTCATACTACGAATACATGCTTTCGTATTCGCCCTACGACAACGTGCGCGCGCAGGACTACCCGGCAATGCTGGTGTTCACAGGTCTGTGGGACTCGCAGGTCCAGTATTACGAGCCCGCCAAATGGGTAGCCAAGTTGCGGGCACTGAAAACCGATCGGCACCCGCTGCTGTTCAGCATCGATATGAGCGCCGGCCACGGCGGCAAGAGCGGCCGTTTCCAGCGCTACCACGAGACGGCCCGCGAGTACGCTTTTTTGCTCTGGCAACTGGGACGCGACCGCTAGCGTCTGCGCTGTCGGCTCTCGCGCGCATCGGGCGAACGGCGAGCTGCGGCGCCGGAGCGAAGGAGTAACCTAGAAGCCCGGCTCGTCGCCGTCCTGTTCCGAAGTTGCAAGGATGACCGGTCTTTTTGCACAACACGCGACCATCGCTCGGGTCCTGGCCCTGTTCATTGCGCTGTGCGTGTTTTCCGGCAGCGCAATTTGCGCCCCGGCCGGGGCCGCGCCGGGGCTGCTGCGCGTCAGCGATGCCTGGGTGCGAGCTACCGTGGAAGGGCAAACCGGCTCCGGCGCATTCATGCAGCTGAGGAGTCGCGAAGACGCGCGCCTGGTCGGTGCGTCCTCGCCCGTGGCGGAAAAAGTCGAGATCCACGAAATGCGGCTCGTCAACGACCTGATGACGATGCGCCGCGTGGAGAGCCTGCCCCTGCCGGCCGATACGACCGTGGCGTTGGATCACGGCTACCATATCATGCTGATCGGGCTCAAGAGACAGCTGCTGGTCGGCCAAAGCGTGACGATCACTTTGCAGCTGCTCGACGCCAGGGGCGCAAAGCATGCGGTCGACATTGTTGCCCCGGTGCGTGCGCTCAATACACCGTCCGTTCGATCCTCGCCCAGCCATGAGTGAACGCTCCAGCGTGCAACGCGCGGTTGCTGCAACGCTCGCGCTCGCCACGGTGTTGCTGGCAACCCTCATGTTGATTTCCGGTCCGCCCACGCGCTGGTTCGGTTTGTCCCACCCTGGCGTCTTCCACGGCCGCGACGTTTCCCGGGAAGACTGGGGTGGGCCATTCACGCTGTCGGACATGTCGAACCAGGCCCGTTCGCTGAGCGATTTTCGCGGCAAGGTCGTGCTGCTTTCCTTTGGCTACACGCACTGTCCCGACGTCTGCCCGACGACCCTGGCGAAGTTCGCCGAAGTCCGGCGCCTGCTGGGCACCGACGGCGACCGTGTCCAGGCGCTGTTCGTGACCGTCGATCCGGTGCGTGATACCGCTGAGCTGCTGCGCAACTACGTGCCGTCATTCGATCCGAGCTTCATCGGCCTGCGCGGAACAGAGGAGCAAACCGACGCCGTCACGAGAGCCTTTCACGCCAACTACCAGATCAGCAACTACCGCGGCAACATTACCGTCGAGCACACGGCATCAACATTCGTGATCGATACCAACGGCAAGACCCGCATCGTTACGCCGTACGATCAATCGGCGCGCGAACTGGCCGATGACGTGATCGCCCTGCTGCGCACCGGCTGAGGCTGCGCGCCCGCCGACCCGTCACGGCGAAAAACCGCTACGACCCGCAAATAGCGGTCGGCGTCGGTAATCTCGCAGTTCTCTCCTACGTGTCTGGCGATGTGACGGATAAACGACTCGGCCGGTATCCGGATGCCAAACGCCACCAGCACGGTCGTCATCAAAGCCACCCCAAAGGTCTTCAGGTCGACACGCGGGGGTTCCATCCGCGCGAACGACCAGGCAAACAACAGCTGTGCCAAAATGCCGACGGACAATCCCACGATAACTTCGGTCCAGGTGTGGATACCAAGCGCAACGCGCGAAATCGCGATGGCGCCGATCAACAACGCCACCAATGCGGTAATTGCTGCGCGCACTAACGCGGGTCGACCCGCCGAGGCAACGGTTCCCATGGTTCCGTAGACAACTGCGCTCAGGCATGCGTGTCCGCTGGGACTGATCAACCCCGGTTGCCAGTGCGCCCCACAGGACAGGAAGAACACCTTTAGCACGGCAATCACGACACCGGCGAGAATCACGGATCGCAGTAGCAGCCAGGCCAGGCGCTGCGAATGAAAGAGCCAAAGCGTTGCCGCGCAGACCAGGGACATGGGCAACAGCACGCCCGAGTCGCCAGCATCGGTAAAGAAAGTCATCAAGGAAGAAAAGGCCACGCCACCGCTTTCTACGTCCGGACTCGAGCGCCAATGTACCTGTCAACGCATTTTGCACAAAATTGCAGAAGTATCAAAAATGTCTCGCTGATTGGTCGATCTTTGCCTTTGCCGCGCCATGCAACAGGAGGGCGCTAGAATTGGCGGCCAAGCTCCTGGCACGGCAGCGGATTCCAACTGCCGTTGACCACGTAGTTGTCTACTCGCTTAACCCGATTGCCCAATGCATAAAACCGCATCAGCACGCGTTCAACGTTCCAGTTACCGGCCCCCCCCGTACCTGCTCGATCGCATCGCGCTCGAATTCGATCTCGGTCTGGATGTGACCGAGGTCGGCGCCACTTTGCATTTGCGGCGCAACTCATCCGCACCGGATGCCGCCGTCGAACTCAACGGCGAGCAGCTCGATCTTGTTTCCGTGGAATTGGATGGACGCGCGCTCGGCCCTGCAAATTACCAGATTGGACCGGATCTGTTGCGCATCCAGGCGCCGGGCTCCGACACCTTCACGCTCAGGATCCGCAACCGGATTGAACCACGCGCCAACTCGTCCCTGATGGGCATGTACGTGTCCAATGGCTCGCTGTTTACGCAGTGCGAAGCCGAGGGAATGCGACGCATCACGTGGATTCCGGATCGCCCCGACGTGCTGGCGCGCTACACGGTCATGCTGCGTGCCAAGCGGGACCAATTCCCGGTGCTGCTGTCCAATGGCAATCTGATCGATCAAGGGCCGCTTCCGGACCAGCGTCATTTCGCACTTTGGGAAGACCCCCACCCCAAACCCAGTTACCTGTTCGCGGTTGTCGCCGCGCGGCTCGCGAGCCGCGACGAAAAGATCCGCACCCGCAGCGGCCGCGAGGTGCTATTGCAGATCTGGGCGGAAGCGGCCGATTTGCCTCGCCTAGAACACGCTGCGGCATGCCTGCGACGCGCCATCGCTTGGGACGAGAGCCGGTTCGGGCGCGAGCTCGATCTCGACCGCTACATGATCGTCGCCACGGCCGATTTCAACATGGGGGCGATGGAGAACAAGGGGCTGAATATCTTCAATGCCAAGTACGTACTGGCCGATCCCTCGATTGCGACCGATACGGATTTTGCGACGATCGAATCGATCATCGGACACGAGTATTTCCACAACTGGTCCGGCAATCGCGTTACCTGCCGCGATTGGTTCCAGTTGAGCCTCAAGGAGGGATTGACGGTCTTTCGCGATCAGGAATTCACGCGCGATCTGCTGGAGTCCGAAGCCAAGGCCGTGGGCGCCGACCCGGTATCCGCGCGCGCCATCGCCCGCATCGATGATGTGCGCGCCCTGCGGGCAGCGCAGTTTCCCGAGGATGCAGGTCCGATGGCGCACCCGATACGCCCGGATGCCTACGTCGAAATCAGCAATTTCTACACCGCCACCGTATACGAGAAGGGCGCAGAGGTCGTGCGCATGTTGCAAACGCTGCTCGGCGTCGAAGGGTTCCGACGCGGGTTGGACCTGTATTTCGAGCGCCACGACGGCCAGGCAGCGACCTGCGACCAGTTCGTCGCCGCAATGGCAGACGCCTCCGGCCGCGATCTGCATCAGTTCCTGCAGTGGTACTCGCAGGCGGGAACCCCGCGAATCGCGGTGAGCCGGGTGTACTACGCCGAGGCCGGCGCGCTCGAATTGCGCATCGTGCAAAGTTGCCCACCAACCCCCGGTCAGCCCAACAAGGAGCCACTGTTGATTCCCGTGGCACTCGGGCTGGTCGGCCCGGACGGCGCCGACCAGCCGCTGCGCTTGGAGGGTGAAGCGCAAGCGGCCGGCACCACGCGCGTGCTGGAGTTGACCCAGCGCGCGCATACCTTTCGGCTGCTCGACGTTGCCCCGGGTTGCGTGCCGTCAATTCTGCGGGATTTCTCCGCGCCAGTCATCGTCGAGCACCATTACGAGGACGACGAACTGCTGCTGCTGGCCACACACGACCGTGACGGCTTCAATCGATGGGAAGCGGGGCAGAAAATTGCGCTCGCCGCACTGCTTCGTGCAACCGATTCCCTCGAGACCGGGGAATCGATGCAGATCAGCGACAAGCTCCTGGCGCTGATGCAGAGAATGCTGCGCGACGAGGCCGCGTCGCCGGCATTTCGCGAACGAATCCTGCAATTGCCCAGCGAGATCGTAATTGCCGAGCAGCGCGCCGTTGTTGAACCGCAGGCCATCCACAATGCCCGGACCGGAATGCGCCGATGGCTCGGGAGCCGACTGGGTTCCCAATGGCAGGAGACCTACCGTGAGATGGCTGACTCGCTGGCATATTCTCCGGATTCGGCGCACGCCGGCCGGCGCGCGCTCAAGAATATTGCCCTGTCCTACCTGGTCCTCGGTGGCGACGACGGCGCCCTGGAGCGGGCACGCCGCCAGCTCTCCGAGGCGGACAATCTGACGGACCGGTACGCCGCGCTTGCCGCAATCGTCCACAGCCCGGCGCACATCAAGGCCGAAGTCCTGCTGCAGGTGGCACGCGAGTGGCAAGGCGAACCGCTACTGATGAACAAGTGGTTTTCGCTCCAGGCCACGGCACCGGCCCACGATGGGGAGCCGCCCGCGCTTGAGCGCGTCAAGGTGCTGCTGCGGCACAGCGCCTACTCGGAAAAAAATCCCAACAACGTCAATTCGCTGGTACTGGGTTTTTGCAACGGCAACCCGGCCGAATTCCATCGACCGGATGGTTCCGGCTATTCCTTCTGGATCGACCAGGTGCTGCGCCTGGATCGAATCAACCCCATCGTGGCGGCGCGTGTTGCCCGGACGCTCGAGCGCTGGCGCCGCTATACGCCCGATCGCAGCGCGCAGATGCGCCGGGCGCTGGAGGAAGTTGGTCGCGACAGCGGCATTTCCCGCGATGTGCGCGAGATCGTGGATCGCGCCTTGGCAAACTGAACCAGCGCCCAAGGCCAGGCGAATCGACTGTGCCGGACCCACTTCCTGATCCGCCCCGAACGCACCAGTGGCATGGACGCGAATCTGCGACCACTCCTGCAAACGGTGCCCGCCCCGTAAAAGCGATCTCGCACGCCCCCGCCCGCGGCNGGCAAGCGCCGAGTCGACGAACGTGCTGGGAAAACGCAGAAAGAACTCGACATCATCGCCAACGAGATGCTGGCCGAGGCCAACAAATGGGGCGGAAAACCGGCGGCGATGGCCTCGCGGGAAATGGACGGACCCCTGGGAATTCCGGTTGTCTATCCGCACGGTAATTGCCCGTTGTTCTTTGATCCCCCCGACGGTTCGAGCAATATCGACGTCGATGTCTCGATCGGCACGGTCTTCTCGGTGCTACCGGCACACGATTCGCGTGCGCAGGAAGCCGGGCTTCTGCAGGCCGGCACCAATTAGGTCTGCGCGGGCTAGGCGGTGCATGGTCTGCAGGCCCAACTCGTACTCACCATCGGGCATGAAGTGCACGAATTCCCGCTCGCAACATGCGCTGGGTCGCATTGATGGTACCCGACGCGCACCGCATCACGCAGCGCGGCGGCATTTCTGCGAACGCCCGCGGATTTTGGTCATACAGCCAAGCTCCCTGCATCAGCAGGTTGCGGTTGTTCTCGGGAGCCGAAAGGAAGTCGAGTACGCCACCACATTGATTTCGGCCTAGCGGCCTCGGCCGCCGTCATGCACCCATAGCAGGGCAAGATCCGAGTTGGCGCCGAGCTGCTGCACGATCAAGGGGCTTGGCAAGGCGGCGGCGAATCGCTGTACCTCGTCCGTCCGAACCGGTGCCAGCGCAAGGTACAGATCGTGTTCGCCAGCGAGTTCTTGCAAGGCCACTGCCAGTTCCGGGACGGCGCGCACCGACCCTCGCGAATAAAAACGCAAGGACGCCGGCGCCTTGCGCCCCAGGTACACGAGCGCGCCGGGCGCCATGCGCTCCTGTAGACGCCACTGGGCCACCAGCGACGCACTGGAGTGTTTGGCAACATGGCGCGGCGCCCAGGTAACGACGGCAAGCGCCAATAACGTTCCTGCCACGCCCAGCGTCCCGTACACCGCGTAGCGCCAGTGCGCCGCGCGCTCGATGCGTGGAGCGAAAAAATCGGCAACCAGTACGGCGAGCGGGCCCAGTACCGGCAAGACGTAGGTCCAGATGATGTTACCCGCAAAGCTGAAAAATACGAGGGGCGTCAAAGTGGCAAGAAGCAAGAACCGGTGCTCCGGGTCGATAGCGCCCGCGTCGGATCCTGGGCGTAGCCGGTTGCGTGCCGAGGACAGGACTGCGGCTACCACCAGCCATGCGCTCGCGCCCATGGCGCCGGCTAGATAGAGCCAGATCATTCCCAGCGGTTCCGCATGGGCCGTGCCGTACAGGTCGCCGCCCCAACCGGGCTTAAGAAAGCGCATGACGTGCTCGCCGAGCAGGAAGTACCGCAAGAAGCCCGGCGTTCGCTGTTCCGCCAGCAGATACCACGGTACGCAGATCAATCCTGCCAGAACGGTCCCCACCACCCACGGCATTGCCGTCCAGACCGAAGCGACCCGGCGCTGCCACAGTGTCCAGAGGGCAATCGGAACTCCTGCATATAGCAGGATGACTGGACCCTTTGCCAGCATGCCCAGGCCCGCGGCGACAAAAAAGCCATAGCGCCAGATCGGCGCTCGAGAAGCGCGAATTCCGGCATGATGAAACGCCGCGAGCATCCAGGTGCTGCACAATGCCAGGCCCGGGTCGGTCATCACCGCCCCGGCCGAGACAAAAAACAGTAGCGAGGTCGACAGTAGCGCCAGGGTCAAAGCCGCAGCGCGCGCCCGTTCCAATCGAGGACGCCCCAACGCCAGAGAGTCGGACCAGCAATAGCACAGTGCCAGCACCCCCAGCGCGCAAAGAAAAGACGGCAGGCGCAGCGCAAACTCATTTACGCCCAGCGCACGCATCGAAGCAGCGCTGAGCCAGGAATACAGCGGCGGCTTGGCCCAAAAGGGCGTTCCGGGGACTTCCTGGGGCGTAACCAAATTTCCCGTCGTCAGCATCACGCGGGCAATTTCGCCGTAACGCGCCTCGCTGGTGTCCATCAGCGGATAGGCGCCCAGCGTGAGCAAACGAATGACGAGTATCGAACCGATCAAGGCAAGGAGCGTGCGCGATCCTGGCGCGCGCCAGAGCCGGTCCGCCGGTACCGCAGGTTCTCGACCGACCGTCGCCGACGGTGTTGCCCCAGCGCCGTTCGCCGTATTCAAGGAATCAGGATGCACGAGCCCGTCGTGCGCCGTGCTTCCAGGTCAGCGTGCGCCTGGGAAGCCTGGGCAAGCCGATAGCGGTGCTCGACCTTGACGCGAATCGCACCCCGCTCGATAAGCCCGAAAAGCTCCTGCGCCGACTCCTCGAACCGTGCGCGCGGCACGACGTGGGTTGCCAGGGTCGGCCGGGTAACAAACAGGGAACCCTTTTGCGCCAGGATCGCCAGATTCACACCTGTGACAGGACCCGAGGCGCTGCCAAAGCTCACCATCAGACCACGCGGTTGCAGGCAATCGAGGGACCCCTCCCACGTGTCCTTGCCAACACCGTCGTACACCACCGGAACCTTGGAACCACCGGTGAGCTCGCGCACGCGGGCAACAAAATCCTCCGTCTTGTAATCGATGACCTGCCAGGCACCGTTGGCCCGCGCGATGCGCCCTTTCTCGGGCGAACCGACCGTACCAATGAGCTTTACGCCGAGTGCGTGTGCCCACTGACACGCGATCAGTCCAACTCCGCCGGCAGCTGCGTGAAACAGAATCGTTTCGCTGCCCTGCAAGCGATAGGTCTGCCGAAACAGGTATTGGACCGTCAGCCCCTTGAGCATTACCGCCGCGGCCTGCTCGAAGCTGATCGCGCGGGGTAGGCGAACGACACTGCTTGCCGGAATGCACCGCACGGCCGCATAGGCTCCGATCGGCCCGAAGGCGTACGCAACACGATCGCCTTCCTTCACGTAGTCCACGCCCGGCCCGACCGCGTCAACCTCACCAGCGCCCTCAAAGCCCAAGCCGTGGGGCAATGCCTCTTTGTACTGGCCGGTACGATAGTAAACGTCGATGAAATTCAACCCGACTGCGCGGTTGTGGACCCGGATTTCCCCGGGTCCGGGCTCAGCAACATCGAGTTCCACCAGCTCCAGGACCTCTGGCCCGCCGTTTCGGGCTACTCGCACCGCGCCTGTTTTCACGTTTCGCCTCCGAGTGGCACCGCATCCGCGATAATAGCCGCCTACCATCGACCGCGCGTCGTCGAGCGCCAATTTCCGGGACCAGCATGCCGCGCATCTCCGCATACATCATCGCGTTCAACGAAGCCGAGAAAATCGAGGCGGCATTGCGTAGCGTGAGCTGGGCCGACGAGATCGTGGTTGCGGACTCCTTCAGCACGGACCAGACCGCGGAGATCTGCCGGCGATTCACGGCGCGCGTGATCCAGGTGCCGTTCGAGGGATTTGGCAAGCTGCGCAACGCCGCGCTCGCAGCGCTTACTGGCGACTGGGTGTTCAGCCTGGACGCCGACGAACGCTGTACCGAGGCGGCCGCCGCGGAAATCCGTGCCACGGTGGCGCGCCCCGATGCGGCCGACGCGTATTGGGTGCCGCGGCGCAATTTTGTGTTTGGCCGCTGGATGCGCCATTCCGGATATACCCCGGATTACCGCCAGCCCCAGCTGTTTCGCCGCGGCAAGCTGCGATACACGGACGATGCGGTGCACGAGACTTTTATCCTCGATGGCAGGCTCGGCTACCTGCAGGAGCCGATTGCGCAGGTCCCGTTTCGCGACCTTGCCCAGATGTTGCATAAAATGCAACGCTATTCGACCTTGGGAACAGAACGCCTGCGTGACCGGGGCGCCTCGGCCTCGATGGCCGGCGCCCTTGCGCACGCAGTCGCGGCCTTCCTGCGCCATTACGTATTCCAGCTCGGATTCCTGGACGGGTGGGCAGGATTTATCATCGCCTTTGCAAATCTCGAGGGAACCTTCTACCGCTATGCCAAGCACGTGGAGCGGGAGCTCGGCTTGGTGCGGGAACCGGACCTACCCAGGAGTTTTCGAAACTAAAGCCCGCCCAGCCTCCAATAAGCATGGAGACGCTAGGCGGTTTTCGCGATATCGACCGGCCGTGTGCTTGCGGTACCTTCTTCCCGGGCGCGTTTCCGGGGGTGGCGCACGCTTTGCGTGCACATTGCCGACCCCGGCAGCGCCGTGGTGGTCCGGAAGACCCCCCGGATTCGTAACACGGGATTGCAAGAAGTTCTATTCATGACACCAGCGCTAGCAGTTGATGTTCGTGATCCACCAACAGAGCCGCCCGGCCTGCCAGAGCGCATTGGGCGGTTCCTGATTCGTGAAGAGATCGGCCGCGGATCCAATGGAGTCGTCTACGCGGCCACGGATCCGGTGCTGGGACGCGATGTCGCCATAAAGGCGATCCCCCTGGATACCAGCTCCCCCGCGCAGCAGGACATTGAAGCGGGATTTCTTCAGGAGGCCAAAATCGCGGCGGGGCTCAATCACGCCTCGATCGTGACTGTGTTTGATGCTGGCAGGACCGATTCGATTGCCTACATCGCGATGGAGCGGCTCAAAGGCTCGGACCTGCACCATTGGCTCGCGTCGAATCGGTTTATGTCCGCCGAGAGCGCGGCAGCCTTGATCGCCCGAGTTTCCGATGCCGTGCATTTTGCCCACCGTCGTGGGCTTATTCATCGCGACATCAAGCCGAGCAACATCTTTCTTGGGCGCGACATGAAACCCAAGGTGCTTGACTTCGGCATCGCGCTCGCCCAGGGAAACCAGGGCAATCCGAAGGAACCGCGAAAACTGATCGGTACCCCCAACTACATGTCCCCCGAGCAGGCAATGGGACTTCCGCTCGATGCGCGCAGCGACGTCTTCTCGATTGGGGCAATCCTGTACGAAATGATCACGGGTCACCGGGCCTTCGACGGCGCCGATGTCGACGAGATCCTGACCAAGGTCGTCAAGACGGAACCGCCCGCCCTGTCCAGCTGGCGCCCTGACGTCTCCCCGGTGATGGAGGAGATCGTCTTTCGGGCCTTGGCCAAAGACCCGGCCCAGCGCTATCAGACCGCGGGACAGTTGCGCAACGATTTGGCCTCCTTTGCCGGCCGTCCCGTGGCACCAGCGACCTCACCGCCCGTAGAGCTTGAAATCGCCTTGCCTCGTACCGGATTGCATCTGCCGGGCCCTGGCGTGCTAGTTGCCACCGGCGTCGCGGTCGTGGGCCTTACGCTGACCTTCCTGTTTTGGTACTGGAGTAATGAGGCGCAACCCGCTGCTGTGAATTCGGTAACGGCGGCGGCGTCCGTCCAGATGCCG
>OMSW01000284.1:18685-50807 GCA_900290295.1 Burkholderiales bacterium | reverse complement strand
CGCACGGCCGCGCTATCCGAACCCCAGCCACCGCCGGTTCCCGAACCCGTTGAGCCCGGCACCGTTTCGCTGGCGATCGCGCCGTGGGGGGAAGTATTCCTAGACGGAACCAGCGTCGGGGTTTCCCCGCCCCTTAGCCGCATCAGCCTCGCCCCGGGAACGCACTCGATCGAATTGCGCAATGGCAATTTCCCCGTGTATACGATACAGATCGAGATAGAAACCGGCAAAACATTGCTCCTTCAGCACCGGTTTTGACGGATTCGCTGCACGCGGGCCGCACTTCGCGCAAAATAGCGCCTGCGTGACATAAATGACTGAAACACTCTCCTCCAAAACCCGGGTGATCGGCCGCTACTCGATCCTGCGCGAGCTGCGCCGCGAACGCCACAGCGTGTCGTACGCGGCGGTCGATCCGGTGATGAACCGCCAACTGGTTGTCAAGGCGGTGGAACTGCTGCCGGCCGGCCCGCGTCTGTCGAGTGAGGAGCGCAGCCGGGTCGAACAGGCCTTTGTGCGCCAAGCACAGGCAGCCGGGCGCCTGCAGCACCCGCATATCGTCACGGTGTTCGATGCCGGATTGAGCCATGCATTCGGGTACCTGGTAATCGAGCGCGTCAACGGACGACCGCTGCATGAACTGCTCGCCGCAGGACTGCGTCCGGCCTTCGTGCAATGCGCCAGCATTGCGGCCCGAATCGCCGATGCGCTCGAGTGCGCCCACAGCAACGGTGTTGCTCACGGACATCTCGGTCCGCAGCACGTGTACCTGCTTGCCGACGGTTCGCCCAAGGTATCGGGTTTTGGCGGCTGGATCGACGACGGTGCCAGCGGCGACGAGGCGCTCGCGGGAACGCCCCGCCTGCTGCCGTACTTTCAGAACGAGATCACGCAGGAAGCGCGTCTGCGCGACGTGCGCGCGATCGGCGAACTGCTGTTCATGATGCTGGTGGGACGCGCGCCGCCCGATGCCCGACCGCCCGAGAGCCTCGGCTCGGCCCGCAATGGAGGATCGCCCACATTGGCAGCCCGACCCGATACGCCGCCGGTGCTCGCACGGCTCGTCGATCAGGCCCTGATTGCCGGATCGGGCGACGGGCCCAAGACGGCTGCCGCAATGCGCGACGCCTTGACCTCCTTCATATGGAACGAGCGCACCGAAAACGTGGCACCGAATTCCCTCGGCATCCCGCTTGCTGCACCGCCGCAGCGTCCGCTGATACATGTGGCGACGATAGCTCCTGCGGACAACGTTGCGCCAGTGCGCGGGCCGAACTCGACCGACGACAGCAGGGCAACGATCATTCCGAGCGGGGTAAGTGTGCCCAAAGCGGCCCTACCGGACCCGCTGGCGGCGGCACACTCCATAGGCTTCGATCTACTGGCACTGCTCGAGCGCATCCGTCCCTGGGCCACGCGTCATCGGCTGCCGCTGGTCACCGCCGGGGCCCTACTTTCCCTGGGAATCTTTCTAGGTGTCTTGCTGGGGAACGTGCGACGCCCGGAATCCGTTGTCACGCTTCCGGCCGTCCCTGCGGTGGCTACCGATTCCGTGGCTGCGGCCGCGACGGGCCCGACCGCCGTTCCCAGTGCGCGAATATCATTCGACATTCGTCCCTGGGGAGAAGTCTTCATCGACAGCAAGGCCGCCGGGGTAGCACCGCCGTTGACCCAGGTCGAACTGCCAGATGGGCATCACCATATCGAGGTTCGTAACGCACTCGCCCCGCCCTGGCAGACGGAGCTCGACGTCCACGGGTCGACGGCCATCAAAATCGAGCACGAATTCAAATGATCCGCGCACGACTGATCCCGTTGCCGTTTCGATCGACAGCCGCCGTCGCCTTGCTGGCGGCGATCGCCAGCCAGAGCCTGGGTGGTTGCGCGAGCCCGCCGCCGCCCACGGTGAGCGTGGCGCAGCTGATGCAGCGCCCGGGCGAGCGAGCCTTGGTCGATGGTCTGCGCAAATACGATGACGGTGCATTCGAACCGGCGGAACGCCACTTCCGTGCCGCGCTGCGCCACGGCTTACAGGATCCGCGCGACACGGCCGTGGCATACAAGTATTTGGCGTTCATCGCCTGCGCGTTCGATCGACCGGCTGAATGCGACGCTGATTTCCGCGCCGCCTTCGCAGCCGACCCGAACTTCCGGCTTTCCGACTCCGAAATCGGCCACCCGATCTGGGGACCGGTTTACCGACGGGTCGCCGCGTCGCTGCAATCCCAACAAAAGTCCAATAACTAAGGTTTCGAGAGTTATCCCCGCCTGGGCTACGGTAGCCGATCGGCCGCATGCCAAAATCCAGCGGGTCGGCTGCGAGGGGCTGGGCGGGCGGATGCTAGTATTGCCGCCCTCTGAAAATTCTCGTTTCCCGGGCGTTCCGGGCAAGGACACAGGCGATGGCCGGGCACTCGAAATGGGCCAATATCCAGCACCGCAAGGGCCGCCAGGACGCCAAGCGCGGTCAGATCTGGACAAAGATCATCCGCGAAATCACCGTCGCCGCGCGTGGCGGGGGCGAGCCGGGCTCGAATCCGCGCCTGCGTCTGGCGCTGGAAAAAGCCTCCGCGGCGAACGTGCCCAAGGACACCGTGAACAAGGCCATCCAGCGCGGCAGCGGCAAGCTCGAGGGCGCACACTACGAGGAGATTCGCTACGAGGGCTACGGCGTTGGCGGCGCCGCTGTTATTGTCGACACGATGACCGACAATCGCACACGCACGGTCGCCGAGATCCGGCACGCTTTCAGCAAAAACGGCGGCAACCTGGGAACCGATGGTTCCGTGGCCTTCCAGTTTCGCCACTGCGGCCACTTCATCTTCGCGCCTGGTACCAGCGAGGAGCGGGTCATGGAGGCCGCGCTCGATGCCGGTGCCGAGGACGTGATATCTGACGAGGACGGGTCGATCGAGGTCATCTGCGCACCGGGGGATTTCGACGCCGTGCGCCAGGCACTGCAGCGCGCGGGTCTGAAGCCGGACATTGCTGACGTCACGATGAAAGCCCTCAACGAGATCCACCTGCGGGGCGGCGACGCGGAGCAGATGCGCCACCTGCTCGATGCGCTCGAAGATCTCGACGACACGCAACACGTTTACTCGTCGGCCATGCTCGACACATGAAAGCCGGCAGCAGCAACCACCGGGCCACGTCCGCAACGAGCGGACCGCGATGAAGATTCTGGTGATCGGATCCGGCGGCCGAGAGCACGCCTTGGCCTGGAAGCTCGCGCAGTCCCCACGCGTGCGGCGCGTCTACCTTGCGCCGGGCAATGGCGGCACTAGCGGCAATCGAGCTTTTCAGAACATTGCGCTGCAGGACTTCGAGGACTTGGTTCAATACGCGCGCGATGAACAGATCCATATGACGGTGGTAGGGCCTGAGGCGCCGCTCGCGGCTGGCATCGTCGATACGTTTCGCGCCGCCGGCCTGCGGATCTTCGGTCCGACTCGGGCGGCCGCCCAATTGGAATGGTCGAAGGATTTTGCCAAGGCCTTCATGGCCCGGCACGCGATACCGACGGCCGCATACCGGAGCTTTACCGACGCGGAGGAGGCGCACGCCTATGTGCGCCTGCGGGGCGCACCGATCGTGGTCAAGGCGGACGGGCTTGCTGCAGGAAAGGGCGTCGTCGTCGCCCAAAGCGTGGAGCAAGCGCACGGGGCGATTGCGGCGATGCTGGGGCACCGCAATCTTGGTGCAGCAGGGGCACGTGTCGTGGTCGAGGATTTTCTGGAGGGGGAGGAAGCTAGCTTTATCGTGCTTTGCGACGGACGCAATACGCTTGCGCTGGCCACCGCGCAAGATCACAAGCGCCTGCTCGACGGCGACCGCGGCCCCAATACCGGCGGCATGGGGGCATACTCGCCCGCCCCGGTAGTAACGCCCGCGATGCATGCGCGCGTCCTGCGCGAAATCATCGACCCGACGATCGCCGGCATGGCGGCGGAGGGCATTGAGTACACGGGGTTTCTCTACGCCGGGTTGATGATCGGTAACGACGGACAGCCGCGCACCCTGGAATTCAACTGCCGGCTGGGGGACCCGGAAACCCAGCCGATCATGATGCGCCTCAAGTCAGACCTCCTGGATCTTCTGGAATGCGCGGTCGACGCAAACCTGGGCCGGGCCGTGGCGCAGTGGGACCGTCGTCCCGCACTGGGGGTCGTGATCGCGGCGCACGGCTACCCGGAGCAACCGCGCCAAGGTGACGTGATATCCGCCCTGCCGCCCGACGCCGAGGATTCCGTCGTCTTTCACGCCGGCACCCGGCTGGTCGACGGTCAACTCGTAACCAGCGGGGGGCGCGTACTCTGTGTTACCGCGCTTGGGGAAAACCTGAAGTCGGCGCGCCGACGCGCATACGAATCCGTGGCGCAGGTGCATTTCGCGGGCGCGCAGTTTCGAACCGACATCGGCAACCGCGCGTTGCGGGCTTCGCAATAGGGACCCACGCGATTTGCACTCCGGACCCGGAACCGATCCGCAGTGACAGTGGAAAGCCGAGGACAGGGATGGCGCCCATGAAGCAGAACGTCGAAACCGAGCCCGTACGGGCATTTTTGCTCGATCTGCAGCAGCGCATTGTTCGCGAGCTAGAACGTCTCGACGGCGGAGGCTTTGCCGTCAGCCGGTGGGTGAAGCCCCCCGGGGAGTCCTTGCGCGGTAGTGGCACGACATGCATTCTGGAGGATGGGGCCCTGTTCGAACGTGCGGGGATTGGCTTTTCCCAGGTGGGCGGCGATCGTCTGCCACCATCGGCCAGTGCCGCCCATCCGGAGGTCGCCGGCTGTGGCTTTGACGCGCTCGGCGTGTCACTGGTGTTGCACCCGCGCAATCCCTACGTGCCGACCGTGCACATGAATGTGCGTTTCTTCCGCGCTCACCCGCGCGGTGATGACTCTGAGACCAGCGGAACCTGGTGGTTCGGCGGCGGCATGGACCTGACGCCCTATTACGGATTTGAGGAGGACGCGCGCCATTTTCATGGATGCTGTCGCGATGCGCTGGCGCCATTTGGAGCGCAATACTATGCCCGCTTCAAACGCTGGTGCGACGAGTATTTTTTCCTCAAACACCGCGCCGAACCACGGGGCATCGGCGGCATCTTTTTCGACGACTTCAACGAGCTCGAGGCGGACCGCAGCTTTGCCATGATGCGCTCGGTCGGCAGTCACTTTCTTCCCGCGTATGTGCCCATCGTTGAACGACGCCACGCCTTGCCCTACGGCGAGCGCGAACGCGAATTCCAGGCGCTGCGCCGCGGGCGCTACGTGGAATTCAACCTGGTGTACGACCGCGGAACGCTCTTTGGACTGCAGTCGGGTGGACGGGCCGAATCGATACTGATGTCGATGCCGCCGTCGGTGCGCTGGCGATATGAATGGGCGCCAGCGCCGGGAACCGAGGAGGCCAGACTTCTTTCCGACTTCCTGCGTCCGCGCGATTGGTTATCAGCCGCATGAGCGCTGCCGTATGAGTACTTCCGCCGCTGCGCCGATTGGACTACTGGGCGGCTCTTTCGACCCGGTCCATGCCGGACATCTGCAGCTGGCCCGTGACGCGCAGAAGGCATTGGGTTTGGCCGAGCTGATTTTCGTTCCGGCAGGCCGGCCATGGCAAAAGGGTGTCATAACTCCCGCCGCGGATCGCGTGCGAATGCTGGAGCTGGCGGTGCATGCGAAACCGCATTGGCGCATCGACACCCGTGAGACGGAGCGTTCCGGGCCGAGCTATACCGTGGACACTTTGAAGCAATTCCGCGCCGAATCCGGGCCGCAACAGTCGCTGGTCTGGATCCTGGGCTTCGATCAACTGCGCCAGCTTGCCACCTGGCACCGGTGGCAGGAATTGACGGATCTGGCGCACCTTGCCTTCGCGCGGCGTTGCGGGACCCCAGACGACCTGGAACCGGCCATGAGCCGCTACATCGCGCAACGCCTAGGCACGGTTGCCGATCTGCGCCGCTGCGCGGCCGGCACCTTGGTCGAGTTCCCCATGCTACCGGTCGACTGCTCGGCCACGGGAATCCGTCGGTGGCTAGCAGCCGGCGACCATGCCCAGGCGTCGCGGTTTCTGACGACTCCCGTGCTCGACTACATTCGCACTCATCAACTGTACACGCCGTTTCATGGAAAATAGACGACTCCAACGCCTCGTCATCGACGCCCTGGAAGACGTGAAGGCGCAGGACATAGAAGTATTCAACACCACCAAGCTATCGGATCTTTTCGACCGCGTTGTGGTCGCCAGCGGCACCTCCAATCGTCATGCTCGCGCCCTGGCCGCCAGTGTCGCGGAAAAGGTCAAGCACGCGGGCGGCACCGTCGTGAGCATCGAGGGCGAGGAAACCGGCGAGTGGGTTCTGGTGGATCTGGGTGACGTGGTCGTCCACATCATGCAGCCGGCCGTGCGTGCCTACTACGGACTGGAAGAGCTCTGGGGCGGCAGGCCAGTGAACGTGAAACTGCGTGCGCCGTCGGGCATTCCCTGGCCACGCGCCCGCGGCACGCGGCGCGGCAAGGCGACGCGGCACGAATAATCGTCCCCTATGAAGATATGCATTGCCGCGGTCGGTCAGCGGATGCCCTCGTGGGCCGACGCAGCCGTGCGGGAATTCCTTTCACGCATGCCCAGGGATTTTCGCATCGAAATCCGCGAGGTCAGACCGGAGCCGCGCAATGGCCAGGGGTTGGCCCGCCTGCAGGCGGCCGAAGCCGCGCGCCTGCGTACGGTACTGCCGGCCGACGCGGTGGTAATCGCAATGGATGAGGGCGGCAACGATTGGACGACGGCGCAATTTGCCGCATCCCTGTCCGGCTGGCGCGACAGTGCCTGCTTCCCGGCCTTTGTGATCGGCGGCGCGGACGGTCTGGACCCGGGATTCAAGCGGCAGGCCGCGCTGTGCCTGCGCCTTTCGAGCATGACCCTGCCCCATGCCCTGGCACGCGTGCTGCTGGTCGAACAGATCTATCGTGCCTGGTCGATCCTGGCCTCACACCCCTACCATCGCAGCTGATGCCCCGGGCGCCGAGCGCGGCTGCCGGCATACTGGCGCGCTCTTGCTTCGGCCAAAATACGCGTTACGCTAGACGCCAGTGTCCGGAATCAGACCGACCGGGCGGTGCTTGTTCGGGACACTGCGTCGATAACCGTACGGATAAAATGCGGCAGAGTTGAACATGTCAGACTTCTACCTTGCCTCCCATAGCGCACGGCGCCGCGAATTGCTGCGGCAGATCGGCGCCCGCTTCGAGACTCTGTTGCTGCGAGTGGTTCCGCCACGAGGTCCGGACATCAGCGAGCAGCTTCGCCAGGGAGAGTCCCCGGTGGACTTCGTGGTGCGGGTCGCGCGGGAAAAGGCGGAGCAGGGGGTGCAGGCCTTGGCGTCCCGCTCGATGTTGCTCAAGCCCGTGCTGAGTGCCGATACCATCGTCATCGTCGATGGCCAGATGCTCGGTAAGCCACAAGACGCCCAGCAAGCCGCAAAGTATCTCGAAAAGCTGTCCGGCCGTACGCATGAGGTGCGGACCGCGGTCGCCCTGGCGCTGCCGCCGGGGGGTCCGAGCGTCACGGTATGGACCAGCCTTTCGACCTCGCACGTGACCCTGCGCACAATCGACGCGGCCGAAATCGCCCGCTACTGCTCCAGCGGTGAACCTTTCGACAAGGCGGGCGGCTACGCGATCCAAGGCCGCGCGGCCATCTTCGTTGAGAGAATCGAGGGAAGCTATTCTGGCGTCGTGGGGCTGCCGCTCGCGGAGACGGCCTCCTTGCTGGCTCGTGCCGGAGTACGATTGCTATAGCTGGTCGTTCGCAAGGCGCATCCCGGCGCATCGATCCCTATTCTGTGCCGACATGTCCGCCGAAGACATCCTCATCAATATCACTCCGCAGGAAACCCGCGTCGCCGTTCTGCTGACGGGCGTCGTACAGGAACTGCACGTCGAGCGCACGGCGACCCGCGGCCTGGTCGGCAACGTCTATGTCGGCCGGGTGGCGCGGGTCCTGCCCGGCATGCAATCAGCCTTCATCGACATCGGACTCGAACGCGCGGCCTTCCTGCATGTCGCCGACATCTGGGAGACGCGCCAATACGTCAGTGACAAGCCGCCGATCGAACGCCTGATCCATGAGGGTGATGCGCTCGTAGTCCAAGTCATCAAGGATGCGATCGGCACCAAGGGTGCCCGCCTGTCGACCCAAATCAGTCTTGCGGGCCGTAACCTGGTTTTCCTGCCGCAGGAATCGCACATTGGTGTTTCGCAACGCATCGAGGACGAGACCGAACGCGCACAGCTTAGGGAGTTACTGACACGGCTCGTATCCGCTGACGAGCCCGGCGGCTTCATCGTTCGCACGAGCGCAGAGGATGCAAGCGCCGGCGACCTGAGCAACGACATCGAGTACCTGCGTAAGCGCTGGGCGCAGATCCGCAGCACCGGTACGCAGTCGACTCCTCCGGCACTGCTGTACCAGGAACTTTCCCTGGCGCAGCGCGTGCTGCGCGACTTGGTAACCGAACAGACCGAATCCGTCCAGATCGACTCGCGGGAGAATTTTTGCGCGCTTCAGTCCTTCGCGGCCCAGTTTGTCCCCGGGGTCGAATCCAAGCTGCTGCATTACACCGGCGAGCGGCCGCTATTCGACCTGCATCTCATCGACGAGGAGATTGAAAAGGCGCTGGCGCGCCGGGTGGATCTCAAGAGCGGCGGCTACCTGGTTATCGACCAGACCGAAGCCATGACGACGGTCGACGTCAATACCGGAGCCTTTGTCGGAACGCGCAACTTCGATGACACGATCTTCAAGACCAACCTTGAGGCGGCCCACGCAATCGCGCGCCAGCTGCGCCTTCGCAACCTCGGCGGCATCATCGTTGTGGACTTCATCGACATGGGCAATTCCGCGCACCGCGACGCCGTCTTGTCCGAATTTCGCAGGGCCCTGGCGCGCGACCGCACCCGTATGACGGTCAGCGAATTCACCCAGCTGGGCCTGGTAGAGATGACACGCAAGCGCACGCGCGAGTCGCTGGCACATGTGCTGTGCGAACCCTGCCCGGTGTGCAGCAGCCGCGGCGAGCTAAAGACTGCGCGTACCGTCTGTTACGAGATTTTGCGCGAAATCTTGCGCGAGGCTCGCCAGTTCGGAGACGCGCGCGAGTTCCGCATCCTGGGGTCGCAAAAAGTGATCGACCTGTTCCTCGAGGAGGAGTCGCAGTCGCTCGCGATGCTGTCGGATTTCATCGGCAAGCCGATCTCGATGCAGGTCGAGACGCTCTACCACCAGGAGCAGTACGACGTCGTGCTGATTTGAGGGTGGTTTCCGCGGCAAAATGACGTTCGTCGGCAGATTTCCACCCAAGCACTACGGGCCGCCCGCGCGCAGCTCGACCGGGCCGGCAATTCCTGTCGGCGCCGGCCCAGCCGTTAGAGAACCAGGAGATCACCTTGGCTACCGTGCTCATTCCGCTTCCGAGCCGCGACTTCGACCCCACGGAGACAGCGGTGCCATGGCGAGTGCTCTCGGGGCTCGGTCACACGGTGCTTTTTGCCACGCCGGACGGCCGGCCCGGACAGGCCGACGAGCGCATGCTCACTGGCCGCGGTCTCGGCGTTCTGAAGACGGCGCTGATGGCGCACTCCAATGGACGGCGCGCGTACAGCGAAATGGCCATCAGCGCAGCGTTCCAGCGCCCGCGGCGTCATGCGGACCTAGGCAGCGCGGATTTCGACGCGCTGATGCTGCCCGGCGGCCACGCGCCCGGCATGAAACCGTACCTCGAGTCCCAAGTACTGCAGGCGCTGGTCGCCGCCGCGTTCGGGCAGGGCAAGCCGGTGGGCGCGATCTGCCATGGCGTACTGCTCGCGGCGCGCTCGCGTGCGGCTAATGGTCGGTCGGTGCTGCTCGGTAGGAAGACCACCGCGCTTACCAGACGGATGGAACTCACCGCCTGGGCGCTCACGGCGCTGTGGCTAGGCAGCTACTACCGTACGTACCCGACGCCGGTACAGGACGAAGTGAGCGAGGCGCTTGCCAGCCCGACCGATTTCATCCCCGGGCCGTTCACTACCACACGCGACGCACCGTCCAAGCTCGATGTCGGCTTTACCGTGCGTGACGGCCAGTACATCTCGGCGCGCTGGCCGGGCGACGCGCATCGGTTCGCGAACGAATTCGCGGCCATCCTCGGCCCGAATCGTCCGCGGAGTTTCGACGACGCGTCTGCGCGGCGCGGCCCCGGCGAATCGGCTTGATTGGCTTGCGGCAATAAGGAGAACCTCCATGGCGATTCGAATCGTTCGGCTCGGCAGCGATCGGACTGCGGACGAAGGCCCGCGGATCGGCACAGTGCGGCGGCCACCTCGCGGCGTTCCGAAGACGCAGTTCGCCCGTCAGAACTGGTACGACGTCTGGTACCCCATGCTCGCGCCGAGCGCCGCCACAATAAAGCTCGGACAACAGGCCAGCGACGATGCGAAGTGGGCAATCTTTGCCAAGCGCTATCGGGCGGAGATGGCCCAAGCAGACGCCGCGCGGACGATCGAGCTTTTGGCAGCGCTTTCGCACCACGCCAATTTCTCGGTCGGTTGCTATTGCCAGGACGAGTCACGCTGTCATCGTTCGGTTCTTCGGGCGCTGCTGAAGGAGCGCGGCGCGGCGCTAGCCCGATAGGGAGCTGGCGCGACGCGCTACGCGGGAGCGCTTGCCCCATGCATGGCGCGGCGGTCCGCCCGGATTGGCCGCTCAGGCGGCGAACTGTATGCGATGCAGGTTCGCGTATAGACCGCCTAAGGCGAGCAGTTCCGCATGCCCGCCCACCTCCACGATCCGCCCGTTTTCTAGCACGACAATTCGGTCCGCGCGTTCAATTGTGGAGAGGCGATGGGCAACAACGATGGTCGTGCGGCCGCTCATCAGGCGCTCCAGCGACATCTGGATGTAGCGTTCGGATTCCGAATCCAACGCCGAGGTCGCTTCATCCAGCAGCAGGATCGGTGCGTTCTTGAGCAGCGCCCGGGCAATCGACAGGCGCTGGCGCTGACCCCCCGAGAGCTTGACGGCGTTCTCGCCGATCCGCGTATCGAAGCCGGCCGGGAGCGACTCGATCAGTGGCAGGAGAAACGCGGCCTCGGTGGCGGCACGCACCTGCGCGGCAGTGGCGGTGCCGGATGCGCCGTAGGCAATGTTGGCATCGATCGTATCGTCAAACAAAACCACGTCCTGCGACACGAGCGCGATCTGCCTGCGCAGGCTGGCGAGCGTGAGTTCGGCAAGCGAAATGCCATCAATCCGGATTTCGCCGGCGGTGGGACGAATGAAGCGCGGGATGAGATTGACCAACGTGGTCTTGCCGGCGCCGGATGGGCCGACCAGCGCGATCGTCTCGCCGGGACGGACCTCGAGGTTGACATCATCCAAGGCGGGGGTGGCAGCACCCGGATAGCGAAAGCCCACATGAGACAGTTCGATCGCGCCGTACGAGCGCTCGAGATCGCGCTGACCGGTCTCCTCTTCGGAGGCCGAATCGATCATGGCGAACACGCTGTCTGCAGCCGCCGACATGCGCGCGATCGGGCTGTTGACCGACGCGAGATGGCGCAACGGCTGCAAAATCAGCAAGGCGGCCGTGAGAAATTCAATGAATTGTTCCGTGCTCAACAGGCCGGCGTGTGCCTGCCACATCGCGATGCTGATGACAATTGCCAACCCGACAGCGGCGATAAGCTGGGTGGCCGGAGTTGCCGCCGACCAGGCAACCTGCATCTTCATCGCAAAGCGACGCAATCGCAGGTTGATGCGCTCGAAGCGCTCGGTCTCGTACCGCACACCGTCGTACACCTTGATCACGCGGCTGGCATCATGCGCCTCCTGCACTGCGCGCGTCATCTCGCCCAGCATCGACTGGCTCTCGATGTTGAGCCGCCGCAGGCGACCACTGAAGCTGCGCAGCACCATGGCGATGAGCGGCCCGACAACGACGGTCAACAACGTAAGGCGCCAGTTGTCGTACAAAAGCAGCCCCAGCAGCGCCAGGGTCGTGAGCGATTCGCGTACCAGCGTCGTGAGAACCTCCGCCGCCAGGTTAAGCGCGTTGCTCGCCTCGTTGATGAATTTCGAAATCACCAGGCCCGAGGGCGTGTTCTCCAGCGTGGCCTGCGGCCAGCGCAGCAAACGTTGAAACATCGCCTGGCGCAACTCTACCAATACCCGCTGCGACACACTGCTGACCAGGTACGAGCTGCTGTAATTGGCCAGGCCGCGAACCAGGAACACGCCGACAAAAGCAAGCGGCATCCAGTAGCCGAACGCGGGGTCGTTTTGCACGATGCCGCGCGACAGCAGCACGCTGGTCAGGCGCGCGATGACGCCTTGGCACGCCGAATCGATAAGCATCGCGAAAACCGCCATCGCCAGGATCGGCCGGTGCTGCAGCACCATGCCAGCCATGCGCCGCAGGCTAGGATCGGCAAATCGCGAGGCGGGCTCCGGTGGGTTCATGCAAGAGGGTTCGGTAAAATGCGGCGCCCCGCCGTTTGCGGCGTAGCGGGTGCGGTAGTGTATGCGATCGCCCGGCGCGCTCCGCTCCGGCCATTCCGTCATCGGTCGTCCCGCCACCGGCATTCACGATGCGTACCCTGATCATTCGCTTGCCGAACCACTTGGGCGATGCCTGCATGACGCTGCCGACCCTGGATCGGCTCGCCGGGCAAGGAATCACGCTCACCCTCGTCGGTCGTCCCTGGGCAGCGGAGCTCTTCGCCGCCTATCCGTGGCAGGTGATCGCACTTCCCGTGGCCCGCAGCGCGCGGATTGCCGCGCTGCACGCCCTGCGCCTCGGCGAGCAGCGACCGTGTAATGCATTGTTACTTACCAATTCGTTTTCTTCCGCGCTGGAATTCCGGCTCGCCGGATTGCGACCGGCCGGCTACGCGACGGACGGGCGCAGCTTGCTGCTGCGGCCGGCGATTGCCGTTCCCCCCGGCTGGTCCGGCGACATGCACACCGTTGAGTACTACTTGCACCTTGCGCAAACATTGTTGAATCTTGCGCCGGGGCCCGCCTCGGCACCGCAATTGCGGCTCACCGATGCGGCCCGCGAGCGTGCCGCGGCGGCCCTGGCACGTGCCGGAATCGGCGCGAAGTATGTGGCCCTGTGTCCCGTGGCGCAGGGTCGGCACCGTGGGCGTATCAAGTGCTGGAGCGGCTTCGGCCGCATGGGTCGGGAACTGATCGGCGGCGGATACGAGGTCGTCGTATGTCCTGGCCCGGGTGAGCAGGCGGCCGCGAAGGCGGCGATTCCGGAGGCGCGCATGATCGAGCCATTGGATCTGGGTGCGTTTGGGGCACTGCTGGCCGGCAGCCGCCTGGTAATTGCCAACGACAGTGGTCCTGGCCACCTGGCTGCTGCCGTCGGGGCGCGGCTCGTCGGCGTGTTCGGTGTCACGGACCCGGCCAAGACGCGGCCACGCAGTCTCCGCGCCCGGCTCGTTGGCGGCAGCGGCGGCTGGCCGAGCTACGATCTGGTTGCCGCCGTCGTCGCCGCGGAGCTCGCCGAAGGGTAAGCAGCGCGGCCGGCGAGCAGCGCTCCGAGCACAAGGCCGATCAGGTGTGCTTCGGCAAAGGATTGAAAGTGCGAGTTGAACAGACTCGTAACCAACCAGGCCGAAAAAAGGGCCAATCCGGCACCGCGAAATGGCGCCGGCGCGCTCTGGCGCATTACGCCGACGACAAAAGCGAGAAACGCCAGCACGCCCGGAATCCCGGCCTCCACCATTACATGCAGGTACTGATTGTGTGTGTCGGTGGCTTCCGCGGCCTGCCAGCCCGTGTAGTGCTGGTGGACCAACTTGGCGTACGCAGGGGCGAAGCCCCCAACGCCGTAGCCGAGCAAGGGCCGCCGGGAAATCAGCTCCCCCGTGGTTTCCCAGATAACCTTGCGCAGACCCATGGACGTTACGTTTGGCGAGCTCACTCCGGAATCGAGCTCGCCAACGGCGGTCTCGAAACGTTGCCGCACCATCGAGGACGACGCCAGGACTGCGGTGCCCAGCACCAGGACAACGATCGGCGCCAGCCAGCGCCGCCGGCCCTGCAACAAGGAAAACGCCCCTACGGCACCGGCCACCAGTAGCGCGACGTGTGCGCTGCGCCCGCTTGCGATCAATGCGATGTTGGCGACGAACAGGACAATCGCCACCAACAGAAACTGACGTCGGCGCGACGAGACCGGGCATCCCCACGCAAGCATTGCCGCAAGCACGGTGCCGACGACAAAGGCCATGCCCTGGGTCGTATGGTTGCGCAGGATGATTCCCGGTTCGTGGATCACCGCCGGATCGGCCGGCGCGGGAGCGGCGAGAAGGCGCGCAACAAAGGACACCACCGCAGCCAGCACGAGCGCGCCAACCAGTGCCAGGGCAAAGCGCTCTTTCCAGCGCGCCTCAGTAAAGAGGGCGGAGGCGACCAGAAGCAGCAACAACGGGCGCCAACTCCACCAAGCGGCAAATCGCCGAACCCACTCGACATCGGCCCAGAGCATCGCCACCGCCATGGTGGTGAGAAGTATCAGCGATCCGGCCCCGAGCGGCAGTGCCGCCGCGGTACGCAACCGGATCCAGGCGCCCGGACTGGTAAAAAACGCGATCAGGCCGAGGCCCTCGGCAATATTGGCGACCGGCGGCGAACTGAAACTGCCGATCGCGGCGAGGATAAAGAGGACGCGGGCAGCGTCGGCCCTGCGTTCCCCGGATGCAAGCGCCGCGACCGAGACGTAAGGCACCCGCGCACCTATTGGCTGTCGGTAGGTACGGTTCGACCTCCGACCGCGCGGTGACGCAAGCGGTCCCAGCGAAAGCGCAGCCAGGCATACAGGCGGCCGCGACCGCGGCGCTTGTCATCGAGCACGCTGGCGAATTTTCCGTTCATGCTGCCCTGTTCCACGACCGGCTCCCGCAGCCAGTAGTGCGGGATTCCGAGCTCCGCATCGACTTCCCGCAACAGCCAATCCGGTGGCCGGGTCACCCGATTCCTTTTCAGCCAAGCCAAACGCATCATGGCCGACTCGCGATCGATTACGATCGCCTCCGCGGCCGGCAAGGGGCCGCCCGTGACCAGCATGGTCGGCGAGTTGGCAGCGTCGACGGCATACCGATTGTGGCCGCAACCCAAATACACGAGGTATGGCGTGCGCAGCGCATCGGCCTCGGCCATCGCCTGCGCCAGGACCTGGGGGAAGTTGGCTGCGAGCACCACGTCATCTTCGAATACCAGCACCCGACGGTAGTTGCGCTCCACGCAGATGCGCCAGGTTGCAATGTGCTTGAGCACCGCCGACTGGTGCGGCAGGCGCATGTCGCTGGGCGCAAAGGTCCGCTCCAGGATCTCCGGAGTAATCGTGTCCGGGTCGAAATCGAAAACCCACTCGAACTCGATTCCGAAACGGGCCATCTCGGCGCGTATGTGGTCGATGCGGTCCTGGAAGGCGCGTACCGACACGACCAGCACGGCATCGACCAGATCGTTCACGCGCACGTTGGCGCCCGTGGACGAAGCGTTGCCGGCCTTCGAGGTACGCTTCGCTTGCGCGCCGGTCGCGGCCGGCGTCGCCTGTAGGGTGCCCGCCGGGCTCCCCGCCGCATGATTCGGAGTCATCGCGTGATTCTATCCGATCGTCTTTATCCTCCCGGCAACGGGGCCGGCGGCTTGTCTGGGATGGCGGGCAGATGTCGATGAAATGCCGAAGACGGATTCGGCGCCGACACGGACGCCGTGCGTGAGCGGGGGCCCGATCGAAGTCGTGGAACCGACACTCGTCAGCGAGGCCGGTCACTGCGCGGCCTTGTTCTCCGGTCTGCGCGCGGCCGCGCCGGATCTGGACTTTCGCCTCTGGGTTGATCGGCGTGCGCAGCTTCCCGCTTGGAAGGATGGCTCGACGCCGCTGCAACCGGTGTTTCACCGCCGCTGGCGCAAACCCCAGGCATGGCTGCTGTATCGGCGTCTGCTGCGCGCCGATGCGCCGATTCTTGTGCCAACCGCCAGTTATTTCGATCTGCGCGCGCTGGATCTTGCCGCGCCTGCACGCATCCCGGCGCGCCGGGTCTTTCTTTATTTCCACAAGTTGCGCGCCAGCGCGCGCCGCACGCGCGCCCTGGAGGCGTTGGCACGGCGCCAGCCCGAGCTCGAGCTGTTCGGCACGTCGGAGGAAATCGTTCAACGACTGCGCGCCGCCGGGTTCGCCCATGTGCAACGGGTGCTGCCGGTGTTGGCCGGTGCGTTCGCGCAAGAGCCGCAAGCCACCTTTCGTCACCTGCTCTCACCTGGGGCCGCGCGTGCCGACAAGGGATTTTCGAAGATCGTCGACCTGGTGGAACTGATGGCAAGCAGCAGATCGTCCTTGCCTATCGTCGTGCAGATCTCCGGCGATCATTATGGCCGCTACGACGAACGCACGCTCGCCGACCTTGCGCGGCTTCGCAAGGCGAAGTATGCGCAGCTCACCATGGTCTCGGACACGCTCGATGCCGCGAACTATTCCCGGCTCTTTCCCGGCGCCGTTTGCCTGCAGCCCTACGACCCGGGCGAATATGCCGACAAGATGAGCGCGGTCACTTTCGATGCCCTGCGCGCCGGCGCGCCGATTGTCACCACTGCCGGCACCACTATGGCGCGCATCGTTGAGCAATCGGCTGCGGGAATCGTGATCGACGACGCCACAGCGCAGGCACTGCTGCAGGCAGCCGGCACGGCGGTGTCGCAGTACGCGCAGTTGCACGCCAACGCGCTCGCGGCCGGCGCCCGGTTCCAATCCCAGGCAAGCTGGGCGCCGCTGGTCGAGGGCCTGCGTGCAGCCAGCGCATCCCCAGGGCAATGGCACGGTGGCCGGTAACGGCCACTACGCGGAGATGGCCAACCGCTCCGACCGGTACAGGCGCAGCGTGAGCCAGAAGATTGCGGCCGCAGCGACCAGCGTGACCGTGACGCCGAGCCCGATTGCCAGGGCGCTGACGGCCTCACCGCGCAGCACGCGCAGGATCGTGATCTGCTGACCGAATAGCGGTACCGCGGCCATCCATAGCGTAGGGCGCATGGGTACGGCCATCATCAAGACCGAAGGGATAAGGGGCACGAGCTGGGCCAGACCGAGATAGGTCTGGGCCTCCCGAAAGCTCTTGGCAAACGAAGCCACCCAGATCTGGGCAATCGCGATCAGCAGCACCAACGGGAGCATGACCGGCAGGGCGACCAGCAGGAAGCGCGGGCCAATGGTCAGGCCCAAGCCCGGCTCCTCGGTCGGCATCAGGTGCCCGACCGCAACAAACGCGATCAAACCCAGGGTCAAGCTGGCCATGCTGAACACAGCGGTAGCGAGCATCTTTCCGAGCAGAACCTGGTCCCGCCCTACCGGATTGACGAGCAGGGGTTCGAGCGATTGGCGCTCGCGCTCGCCCGCGGTCGAATCCATCGCGAGCCACATGCCGCCGATCAGCGCCGTCAGAATCAGAAAGTACGGCAACATGCCCAGTAACAGCGCACCGCGCGCCTGAGGTGTCGCCTGGTCACGGTTGGCAATGATGATCGGAGCCGCAATGGACGGGGCGATGCCGCGCGCCAGCAGCCGCAGCGACCCGGTTCTAGTGGAGAAGCTTTCGATCATCCGCTCGAGTCGCTCGATCTCGCCACGCACCTCCCGGCGCGAGGAATCGAAGATCAGTTCGACCTGTGCCGGGCGGCCAGCGCGCCAATCGTCGGCAAACCTCGGCGCGATTCGTAGTACCAGGTCCAGTCGTTGCTCGCGTACGGCGGCCTCCGGATCCGGTACCTCCGCCCGGGGTTCCATTCCCTGCTGCTTCAGGGCCTCGATAAAGTTGGGCGCATGCCCCGCGCCGACCACCACGACCGGAAGCGGCTTTTCGGCCTTTTCCAATTCACGGCCGACGATCAGGTGCATTAAGAGCAGGAATAGCACCGGCGTGAGCAAGGGGCCGAGCAGCAGCGCGTTGAGCAAAACGCGCCGGTCGCGCAGGCTCTCAACGCACTCCTTGCGAAAGACGACAAGGGCCGGATTCACGCCGCGCCTTCGAGAGCCGCCGCACCGATGATCCTCATGAAGGCCTCTTCCAGGTTGTGCTGCTGCGACTGCTCCCGCAACGCCTCCGGGGTGCCATCGGCCACCACCCGGCCATACGCGATGATGACGATGCGATCACAAAGTGCGACCACCTCCTGCATGACGTGCGTGGACATCAGGACGCAGCGGCCCTCGGACCGTAGGCCACGCAGTACCTCGCGCAGACCGCGCGTCGCCATGACATCGAGGCCGTTGGCCGGCTCGTCCAGCACCACGTTGTGCGGGTCGTGCACGAGCGCACGGGCGATTGCCGTCTTGACGCGCTCGCCCTGGGAGAAGCCCTCGGTGCGTCGATCCGCGAGCGCTTCCATCTGCAGGCTGCGCAGCAGCGTCGAGCAACGCTCATGGGCCTGCAGCGCACTCATACCGTGCAGTCGGGCGAAATACTCGACGTTCTCGCGCGCGGTCAGCCTCTTGTACATTCCGCGTGCATCCGGCAGCACGCCCAGGCGTCGGCGCACTTCCATTGGTGCGCTGGCCGCGTCGATGCCGTCGACCCGGATCTGGCCGCGATCGGGCTGCATCAGGGTGTAGAGCATGCGCAGCGTGGTTGTCTTGCCGGCGCCGTTAGGACCGAGCAAACCCGTGATTTCCCCGTCCTGCGCGGCAAAGGAGACTCCCGCCACCGCCTGCGTGGTGCCGAATGCCTTCCAGAGGTCGCGCACCTCGATCACGGCGCGGACCCGTTGGCGTCCAGAAAGATCGCGGTTTCCCCCAGGATTTGGAGACAATGATCATCCAGGCGTGCAGGCTCCAATTGCTGCACGAAGTCGCCGACCAGCTTGGGCATGCAACCGGCCCCGATCACCGCGTGGCCTTGACCCGGAGCAATCAGCAACCGCGCCCGGGGAAGCGCATCGACGATCTCGGTCCCATAGCGTGGTGGCGTTACCGGGTCCAGTTCGCCGGCAAGCACCAGTACCGGAACGCTCGTATGGAAAGCCTGGTGGAAATCGGCGGGTTGTGCCCGGTGTGGCCAGACCTTGCAGGCAAGCAGCGCGGCACGCACCGGTCCGCTGCCAAGCAAGGTGCCCTCATCCTCCGGCCGCTGGCGCAGCAGGTCGCCGTCCTCGGCGCACAGTACGGAGGCGGACATGCCACCGTCCAGGCGTTCGGCTAGATCGCCCACCACCAGCTGCGCCTGGCCGAGGAGCGGCCCATAGCGCCCGTCGCGCGCTTCGGTAATTACGTATGGCAGCAAAGCGCTGGTCGAGGCGCTGTACGTATAAAAGCGCACCAGCGCCGCCAGATCGTCGGGCCCCAGCGTCCGTCGCACGAGCGCGAAGGACTGGGGATCGCGCAAGTCGATGGCCTGTGGGTGCTGGCGCAATCGTTCCAGCACCACGCGCAGGCTCGCGTACGGATCGCCAAAGCGCCCGCTGCAGGCAGTATCGGCGCGACAGCGCGCAAGCCGAAGCCGCACGACATCCTCCAGGTTGCGCGCATGTTCGCTCAACAAAACCAATCGATTGGGTACCGCGCTGTCGAGCACGACGCTGCGTACGGACTGCGGGTATCGGAGGGCGTACTGCTGGGCCACCCGGGTCCCGTAGGAGACGCCGACGAGATCGAGCGGCGGATCGCCCAAGGCCTGCCGCACCGACTCCAGATCGCGCACTGCCTCACTTGTGGTGTAGAACTGTGGTGCCGCCTTGGGAGCGAGTGCCGCCAAGCAGCGGCGGATGCGCGCCAGTTGCGCAGCGGGCTCCGACCGGGTCCCAGCCGAGCGAGAGGGCTTGTCGACATCCAAAGCCAGTTCGTCCCCGCAGGCAAGAGGATTGGACGCGCCGGTGCCGCGCTGATCGATAAGCAGAATATGGTGGTGATTGCGCAAGGGCGAAAAGGCCGCGGCGAGCGCGGGATAGTCCTCCGTGGCCGCGCCGCCCGGGCCGCCATCGAGAAACACCACGATGTCCCGATCGGCCTCGGCGGCCATGCTCCGTACCAGCGCGACGCGCAAGCCAATATGCCGTCCGGCCGGTTCTTCCCAGTTCTCGGGAACTGCGAAGGTCGCACAAAATGCCGCCTGGGTCGGCACGCCGTTGCCGCGCTGCGCGCCGACCTCGCAGGCCTTGAACTCGAGCCGTCCAAGCTGCAGGGTCTCGGCGGCCGCAACCGCCGAATGACCCCCGGCCGAAACATCGGCCGGCGGTCCGGCCGAAACATCGGCCGGCGGCGCCTCGTTAGCCCTCGCGACCGGCACCAGAGTCAGCGCAAGGGCAATGAGCGCCGTCGCTGCCGGTAGCTGCGCCGTCCACGCATTGGCGCAGCGCGGGCGCCGCGTGCCTTTCGTGGGCGGGACTTTCACGGGAAGAAAAATGGTCGCCTCGCCTGCGGCTCACGCGTATTGGAAAATGGCGCTGACTTTTGCCTGCGTCCGCAGATCCTCGATCAGTCGCTCGTCGCCACGGACACGCCATAGGTCCGGGAGCATGATCTCAGCGGCTGCCTGGTGGTTGGCATAGCTCATTACCACACGGCAGCCGCCACCACCCGGGAGATTCGTGCCGGATGCGCGGTAGGCCGCCAACACCTCGCCCAGGGGTACCGGATCGATGCCGTCCTCGACCCGTATCGTCAGCGCAGCCTGGGACAGTGCACGCGCCTCCGCCAGATCCATGACATCGTCTGCACTTAAGGCCAGCCGCTGCGAAAACTCGTCGAAGCGTGCGCGGCCGGTGACGAATATGAGTTGGTCCTCCTTGAGAAACGCACGTCGCCGATCGAACAGTTCCGCGAACACCGCGACCTCGAGCTGGGCACTCGCATCGTCGATCAGCACGGCACACATGCGGCCGCGTCGCGTGTTCTGCTGACGCACCGAGACAACGATCCCGGCAACGCGCACGCTCTCGCGCGCCTGCTTGAGGTCCGCCAGGCGCGTTGGCGCGATGCGCCGCGCTTCGGATTCGAATTCAGTGAACAGGTGGCCACTGAAGCAAAAACCCAGCGCGACTCGTTCGTTGGCCAGCCGCTCACGTTCGCTCCATGGCGCGAACGCCACCTCGGCCGGCGCCGGCAATACGGTCC
Source organism: Burkholderiales bacterium (assembly GCA_900290295.1). Classification (GTDB taxonomy): domain Bacteria; phylum Pseudomonadota; class Gammaproteobacteria; order Burkholderiales; family Burkholderiaceae_F; genus GJ-E10. Next base: position 29,641 of record OMSW01000284.1, on the reverse strand, counting down.
CCGCGCCGCCGAACAGGCTCTCTTGCCCGGCATGCGCCTGCGCACGCTCGGCATCGTCCAGGGTGGGGGCCAGCCCAGCGATCAAACGCGCTCGATCGGGATCGAGCCGATCAAACGCCCCGGCACGGATCAAGGCTTCAATCACCCGGCGATTGACCCTATGCTTGTCGACGCGCGCACAAAAGTCCGCCAACCCGAGAAAGGGACCGGCGTGGCGCGCCTCGACGATCGAATCGATCGCGGCCGCACCGGTTCCCTTGATCGCTCCCAGGCCATATTGCACGGTGGTCGCGTCGACCGGAACGAAGCGATAGACGCCGACATTGATGTCGGGGGCGCAGATCGTCAAGCCGTTGCTGCGCGCGTCGGCAACGAGGTCCTGCACTTTCTCGGTTACGTCCATTACCACGGAAAGGTTGGCCGCGGCAAAGGCAGCTGCGTAATGAACCTTGAGATACGCCGTCTGGTAGGCGATGAGCGCGTAGGCCGCGGCGTGCGATTTGTTGAAGCCGTAGCCCGCGAACTTTTCCATCTGATCGAAGAGTTCGCTGGCGGCCCTCTCCGGTACGCCGTTTTTTGCCGCCCCCGCCACGAATATCGATCGATGCTTGGCCATCTCCTCGGGTTTCTTCTTGCCCATCGCCCGGCGCAACAGGTCTGCAGCACCCAGCGAATAGCCGCCGATCGTCTGCGCGATCTGCATCACTTGCTCCTGGTAGACCATGATCCCGTAGGTGGAACCGAGGATCGGTTCCAGGCGCGCGTCCAGGTAATGGGCTCGCTTGCCGTGCTTGCGATCACAAAACTCCGGGATCAGTTCCATCGGCCCGGGACGGAACAGCGATACCAGCGCAATCAGGTCGTCGAATCGATCAGGGCGGGCACGTTTGAGCAGATCGCGCATGCCACGCGATTCAAACTGAAACACGGCGGTCGTATTGGCCTGGCGGAACAGCGCAAAGCTACCGGCATCATCGAGCGGGATGGACTCCAGGGTAAGAGCGTTCGAGGAATCCAACGCGCGCAGGTACCGCAAGGTCAGATCCAAAATGGTGAGCGTCGTTAGTCCGAGGAAATCGAACTTCACCAGGCCGATCGCTTCAACATCGTCCTTGTCGAACTGGCTCACCACCGCATCCGTGCCTTGCGCGCAGTACAGCGGGCAAAAGTCCGTGAGGCGGCCCGGCGCGATGAGCACGCCACCCGCATGCATGCCGACGTTGCGTACCAGCCCCTCCAGCGGACGCGCCAAGGCGACCAGTGCCGCCGCCTCCTCATCGCCGTTCACCGCAGCCGCAAAGGCTGGTTCCTCCTTGAGTGCACGCTCGAGCGTCCACGGATCGGTGGGGTTGTGCGGTATCAGCTTGGAAAGCTGATCGCATTTCGTGTACGGCAGGTCAAGCACGCGTCCGGCGTCGCGCACGACGGCCTTGGCCCCCAAAGTTCCGAAGGTAGCGATCTGCGAGACCGCCTGTGCACCGTATTTCTTCTTCACGTAATCGATTACACGGTCGCGGCCATCCTGGCAGAAGTCGATGTCGAAGTCGGGCATCGATACCCGTTCCGGATTGAGGAAGCGTTCAAACAGCAGGTCGTAGCGGATCGGGTCCAGGTCGGTAATTGCGAGCGCGTAGGCTACCAAGGATCCGGCGCCAGAGCCGCGCCCCGGACCGACGGGCACGCCGTTTGTCTTGGCCCAGTTGATGAAATCGGCCACGATGAGGAAGTATCCGGAGAAACCCATCTTGGCAATGGTCGCGAGTTCGGATTCGAGCCGAGCCTCGTACTGCCGTTGCTTGGCCGTGCGCAGGGCCGGTTCGGCAAACAGCACGCAAAGACGCTTCCCCAGACCCACGCTGGCCAAGTCCCGACAATGCTGGTCGAGCGAGATACCGGTCGGGGTCGGGTAGTCGGGAAGTCTGGGTTTGCCCAACTCCAATTGCAGATTGCAACGCCGCGCGATCTCGACTGCATTGCGCAGGGCAGAAGGAACATCGGCGAAACGCTCTATCATTTGCGCCGTCGACAGGAAGTATTGTTCCGCGGTGAAGCGGCGCGGTCGCCGCGGATCGGACAGCGTGCGCCCTTCGGCAATGCAGACGCGCGCCTCATGGGCACGAAAGTCCTCCGGCTCTAGGAACTGGATCGGGTGCGTAGCCACTAGCGGAAGGCTCAAACGCGCCGCCAGTGCGACCGACGCTCGGCAGCACGCCTCGTCTCCCGGTCGGCCGGCACGCTGGATCTCGATGTAAAAGCGGCCGGGGAACTGTCCCGCCAAGCGCTGCGCGGCCGCTCGCGCGGCCGCCGGCTGGGCGTTGGACAACAGCAGCCCGACTTCACCGGCGGGACCGGCCGACAGCGCGATCAGACCCTCGGTGCAATCGGGTTCGAACCAATCGGCGCGAATCTCGGCCCGATCGTGGTGCTGGTTCTCCAGCCAGGCCCGCGAAAGCAGGCGGCAAAGGTTAAAATAGCCGTCTCGATTTTGCGCCAGCAATGTCAAGCGATGGGGCTGCTCACGATCCGCATCGTTGCTGATCCAGGCATCGCATCCCAGGATCGGCTTTACCCCGGCGCGGCGGGCGGCCACGTAAAAGCGGATGGCACCGAACAGGTTGGCGCTGTCGGTCAGGGCGATCGCCCCCTGCCCGTCGGCCGCGGCGCGGCGCACGACATCATCGATGCGGGTCACACCATCGACGACCGAGAACTCGGAATGCAGTCGGAGGTGCACGAATTCGGTGGCCATGAACGCGATTCTATTGAACATTGCCCAAAACCTGTAGATCGCACTGATATACCATCGCGACTGCATTGACGATCCGGCGTCCGCGCCGTATTCCAGGACACGCCCTCGTGGAGTTCAGCGCCAATCTCGACGTTATCGGCCCGATCCTGCAGATCTGCCTAATTGATCTGCTGCTGAGCGGGGACAACGCCATCCTCATTGCCATGGCGTGCGTCCATCTCCCAATCGGCATACGGCGCAAAGCCGTGCTGCTGGGTACCTGGGCGGCCGTGATGTTCCGCGTGTTGCTGACCTTCGCCGCAACGCTGGCACTGCGTGCCCCCTACCTGAAGCTGATTGGGGCCGTACTGCTGTTGCTGATCGCGATCGAGCTGCTCGCGAGCGAGTCTACGGGCCGCAAGCGACGTGACATGGGTGAGCCGACGGCGGGAATCTGGAAGGCGATCGTGTTGATCGTCGTTGCCGACGCGGTAATGAGCCTGGACAATGTCGTTGCCGTGGCAGCAGCGGCACAGGACAACCTGCTGTACCTGTTCCTGGGACTCCTGATCAGCGTTCCCATACTGGTCTTTTCCAGTCTCCTGGTCACGCGAATTCTCGAAGCACATCCGATCGTGATCCAGGCCGGTGCTGCCCTCCTGGGGTGGATCGCCGGCAAGACGGCGGTATCCGACCCTGCGATCGCCACGGTTCTGGAAACGCAATCGTTTGGCCTGGTAGCCGCCGCCCCGCTGCTCGGTGCGGCGTACGTGCTGCTGCAAGGACGCATACTGCGCGCGCAGCGCAATCGGCCGGAAGACAGTTTTACCCCCGGGCAACCCGCCGCCGTTGCGGCAGCGCCAGCAGCGCTCGCGACCCCTGGGCGAATGGCAACTGCAACGCCGGAAGTGGCAGTGCTTGCCGCAGGCGACACCATGTTCCCGAGGAAATTCTCGCCGATGGACCTGACCATCATGGCAGGAGTCGCCGTGCCCTTGCTCGGACTTCTGGCCACCTTGGTCTATGTCATTTTGCGCGCGGTTGGCTCGCATTGATGCCCCGCGCGCCTGGTAGACGGCCCATTTTTCCGATATTCGTAGGACAATCCGTTGATGGAACAGCGTTTAATGCCCGATGATGCCGGCGTCCTGCCAGGCGGAATACCGCCGCCTGGCATCGGCGCCATCCAGCGCTTCACCGCCGCGCTGCGCAATATTCTCCGGTCGCTGGGCCTGCAGGGAAAGGGCCTACACGTCGTAGCGGCCTTCATACTCGCCGCCTGGGTGCTGTCCGGAATATATCGGGTGCAGCCCGACGAACAGGGCGTGGTGCTGCGGTTTGGCAAGTGGGTCGACACGGTAGAGCCCGGCTTGCACTACCACTGGCCCTACCCGATTGACCGCGTCCTGATGCCCAAGGTCACCCAGGTAAACCAGATGCAGCTGGGCGGAGCCGCCGAATTTGGCGTCGGCACTGCGGGCAATGCCGCCCCGGCGCCTGGCCTGCCGCCGGCAGCCCCGGGATCGACGCGCGGCGAGGCCGTCAACCAGATGGTGACCGGCGACGAGAACATCGTCATTGCGGAATACGTCGTGTTCTGGCGTATCAAGGATGCGGGAGAGTACCTGTTTCGCCTGCTCGATCCCATTAGCACATTGCAGATGGCCGCCGAGAGCTCAATGCATGCGGTAATCGGCCAGCACCCCATCCAGGCGGCGCTATCGGACAAGCGACAGGAAATCGCGGACCAGGCCAAGGAAATGTTGCAACGAATATTGGATCGATATCACGCCGGGATCCTGATAACTCAAGTGCAATTGCAACGGGTCGATCCGCCAGCGGCGGTAATCGACGCGTTCAATGACGTGCAACGAGCGCGCGCTGACCAGGAGCGCGCACGCAACGAAGCCGAGGCATATGCCAACGACGTGCTGCCGCGCGCGCGCGGCGAAGCCGACCGCATGAACGAGGAGGCCAAAGCGTACAAGGAACAGGTCGTCAACGTCGCGCGCGGCGAGATACAAAGCTTTCTGTCCGTGTACGAGACCTATCGCCAGGCCAAGGACGTCACGTCCTGGCGCATGTACCTCGACAGCATGGACCAACTGCTCAAGAAGTCCGGGAAGGTCATCATCGACTCTTCGGGTAAAGGCCTATCGGGGGTCGTTCCCTATCTGCCGCTATCCGAAACGCGGGATAGATCCGCGACGCAAGCGCCCGCGGCGCCGGGAGCGCCGCGGTGAACCGGCGCCGGATCGGTCTGGGCGTTGCGCTGGCACTGGTACTGCTGGCGTCGCTGTCCTTGTTCACGGTCGACCAGACGGAACAGGCGCTGGTAGTTCGCTTGGGCAAGCCGCAGGAAGTGCAGCGCAATGCGGGCCTGCATGTAAAGCTGCCCTTTGTCGACACGGTGATTTTCTACGACACACGGCTGCTGCCGCTCGAGCCCCCGCTCGAGCAGATCATCCTCGGGGATCAAAAACGCCTTGAGGTCCAGGTCTACGCCCGCTACCAGATCACCGATCCACTGCTGTATTACCAATCGGTACGGACCCTGGAGCAGGCACGGTCGCAGCTCACCCAGATCATCAGTTCGGCGCTGCGGCGCGAACTGGGGCAGGTAATGCTGACGGCATTGCTCTCGGAGCAACGCCGCCAAATTACCGACATCGTCTTGCAGGAGTCGATGGCCAAGGCGCAGCCGCTCGGAATCACGATTGCCGATGTGCGCATCCGTCGCGCCGACCTGCCACCGGAAACCAGCCAGGCGATATACGACCGGATGAAATCCGAGCGTCAGCGGCAGGCCAAGGAACTGCGCGCCCAGGGCTACGAATGGGCGCAGCAGATCCAGTCGCGCGCCGATCGCGATCGCACGGTGATCTTGTCGGAGGCGCAGCGGCAGAGCCTGACCACGCGCGGACAAGGTGACGCGGAAGCCAATCGCATCTTGGCACAGGCATTTGGCCGTGATCCGAAATTCTTCGAGTTCTACCGTGCGATGCAAACCTACCGCCAGGCGCTGGCCGACTCCAGTCCCATTGTCGTGCTTTCCCCCAGTTCGGAACTCCTGAAGTACTTCGGCAACGGGGCGACGCGCGACGTACGCCCCTAGAGGGGTAATGGGATTTTGGCGTCCTAAAACGATCCCGAATGAGCTAATTCCAATTTCGTATTTCGCAAATGGCGCTTGCGACCGTAGGCTCGCAAATGCACGTCAAACAGGAGCATTACGATGGCGCAAACTTCTGGCCGCGAAAGCTGGCACTTCGAAACCCTTTCGGTTCACGCCGGCTACTCGCCCGACCCGACCACGAAGGCCGTGGCGGTGCCGATTTACCAGACGGTGGCATACGCATTTGACAACGCGCAGCACGGGGCCGACCTGTTCGACCTGAAGGTTGCGGGCAACATCTACACCCGCATCATGAACCCGACGCAGGATGTGCTCGAGCAGCGCATCGCAGCGCTCGAGGGAGGGGTGGCGGCGCTGGCCCTGGCATCCGGCCAAGCGGCGGTGACCTACTCGATCCTCACCATCAGTGAAGCGGGCGACAACATCGTCGCCTCCAGCGCCTTGTATGGCGGCACCTACAATCTGTTCGCCCACACGCTGCCGCAATTCGGCATCACGGTGCGCTTTGCCGACTATCGCAAGCCGGAGTCCTTCGAGCCGCTGATCGACGCCAAAACCAAGGCGGTATTTGTCGAGTCTCTGGGCAACCCGCAGGGCAATGTGACCGACTTTGCGCGCATTGCCGCCATCGCCCACCGCCACGGCGTGCCGTTGATCGTGGACAACACTGTGCCCACGCCCTACCTGAGCCGGCCTTTCGAACATGGCGCCGACATCGTGGTGCACTCGCTCACCAAGTACCTCGGCGGCCACGGCACCAGCATCGGCGGTGCGATCGTCGACTCCGGCAAGTTCCCCTGGGCGCAACACAAGGAGCGCTTCAAGCGCCTCAATGAGCCCGACGTGAGCTACCACGGCGTGGTCTATACCGAGGCGCTCGGGCCCGCAGCTTACATCGGCCGTGCCCGCGTGGTGCCGCTACGAAACACCGGCGCGGCGATCTCGCCCTTTAACGCCTTCCTCATCCTGCAAGGCATCGAGACGCTGGCACTGCGCATCGATCGCATCAGCGATAACGCGCTCAAGGTTGCGCAGCACCTCAAACGGCATTCCAAGGTGAGCTGGATCAACTACGCCGGCCTGGAGGATCACCCGGACCATGCGCTGGTGCGGAAGTACCTCTCGGGCAAGGCCTCGGGTCTCCTGACCTTCGGGCTCAAGGGCCCCGCAGGCCAGGGCCGCGAGCGCGGCGCGCGCTTTCTCGACGCCTTGCAGCTGTTCACCCGGCTTGTCAACATCGGCGACGTGAAGTCACTGGCCACGCACCCGGCCTCGACCACGCACCGCCAGCTGTCGGTGCCCGAGCTCGAGACGGCGGGGGTGTCGGAAGATATGGTGCGCCTATCGATCGGCATAGAAAACATCGTCGACCTGCTGGCGGACCTGGATCAAGCCCTCGCGGCCGTCTGACCGGACCGCTAGAACGGGTAGTCGATGCCGCTGAATACGGCAAATTTCTCCTTGCCGTAGCCGATATCGAGATAGCCGACGACAAACGGACTGGCGACGATGCGAAAACCCATGCCCCCGCCAAGGTGCAGCTGCGAGAGCGGGCTTTGGGACATCGCCGAGAACACCTTGCCCGAATCGACGAAAGGCGCCAGTTCCAGTTTCAAATCCGTATCGAACAGGTGGAAGCTGCCTACCCAGGTTCGCGCCTCGAGACTGGCGGCGAAGCTGTTGGGGTCGATGAAGCGGCCGGCCCCGTACGCGCGTAGCGGTTGCGCTTCGCCGATGACGCTGCGATCGCCGCCGAGACTGGAAAGCGCCCAGAACGGCGCATTCGTGTACGTCGGCATGTAACGCATGGCGGCATGGGCGACCAGCGTGAGATCCGGTCCCGCAGGTTGGAAAAACGTGCCGTCGACGCCGAAAAACGTGTAGGAGTCGGTGCTGCCTAGCGCGCGGCTGGAAAATCCGGCAAATGCAATTAGCCGCGCGCCACTGTGCGGAACGGTGACCGAATCGCGCATGTCGTAACTCAAAACTAGGCGCTGCTGCAGTTCGCTTTCAACGCCGATCCCCGGCAGCGTGGGGAAGCGCGTCTCTATCGACGGCAGGGAATCGAGCGTGCTTTGCTCGATGTTTACCGTATCCACACGCGCCATGTAGGCAAGCTGAACGGCATGGGTGATGTTGCGCGCTGCCGTGAGCTCGAACCGGGCCTGGCTGTTGATGTATGTGGTCTGATCGCCAAGTTGCGAGGAATTGCCCAGGCCGAAAAAGCGCCCGGTTCCGCTGCGGTCGAACATCACGTGTGCGATCCAGGACCAGTTCGCGTCGCGACGCAAACCCAGGTCATATTCGGCATTGAATTCGCGCTCCACCGACTGCTTGGCGCCCGCAACCAGGGACCATTTCTCGTCGTCGGAGGGATTGCGGAACACCCGCCAGCGCGCCCCCCAGCCAAAGTACTGGCTGTAAATGATGTCGGGAGCAAGAATCCGGTCGATCTCGCCCTGAGCGTTATTCGACAGGATCACCGGGATCAGCCCCACGGTGAGGCCGCTGTTCGGCGCGGTGTCGATCTCCGGGATGGGGATAAAAGGCAGGTTCGCCGAATCGAGCCAGCGTGCCCATCCGCCGGGCGGGGCCTGCTGCTGGTCCGCCGTCTGGGCTGGGGCTGCCTCCGGGGGTGCCGGTGCCGTCGCCGCCGCCCCCTCGGCGGCGGCCTCGCACAATGGCAGTACTGCAAAAAGCAGGCAAACCGCCTGGCCCCAGGCGCGCACGAATCGGTCGAATCAGCGTTTGGGGCCGAATCGGTAGAGGAACTCGACGCCATACAGGCGCGGCACACCCGGAATCTGCCACGAAAACTCCGGCGGCTGCTGGGAAGGCTGCGGCCCCACAGCCACGCTGCCACCGGTGATGGCGTACTGGCGCCCGGTCAGGTTCGTGCCAAAAACGGCAAACTCCCAGGCGCCACCGCGACTGACGTACGTGGCACGCGCATTCAGCGTTCCATTGGCGCCCTGGTTGTTGAAGTCATTGAAGACATTAAATTGCACTGCGTCCTGCCAGGAGTAATCGGCATGCAGGCGCACCGCGCCGCTGGCCAGCGGTACCTGATACCCTACCCCGAGGCCGGCGTTGAACTTGGGCGTCTGGTAGAACTCGTTGCCGGCCTCGTTCACGCCCTGATACTCGAACTGGCGGTAGCGTGCGTCGGTCCAGCCGAAAGCAGCCTGCAAGGACCAGCTGCGCGTTGGATAAAAGGCCGATTCGAGCTCGGCGCCGCTGACCCGCGCGCTGCCGGCGTTGATGACGAAAGTCGTCGGTGTGGGTGGCACACCCACCTCGCGAGGCAGCAGGCGCTGCATCTCGTCGTAGTTGCCGTAAAAGACATCGCCGCTGATCATCAGGGCGCCACCCAGCAGGTCGGCCTTGAGCCCCAGCTCGTAATCGGTCAGCTCCTCCGGACGAAACGGCTGGTCCTGCGGCGTGTTGATCGGTACGTTCCAACCGCCCGAACGCTGGGCGCGGCCCGTGCGAAAGTACGAGTAGAGCTCCTCGGTCAGGCGGTAACGGGTGGAAAACTCCCAGGACCAGTACGAAAAACTGACGCTCTTGTCAATCGGCGGGCAGGGCATGCTAGGGTTGGTACCGCTGATCGTGCAGACCGGGCCTTGCGGTGTTTCGGCGTAGGAGTTCTCACTGAGCTTGCGTACATCGTCCGTGCGACGCAGCCCAGCGGCGACGGCCCAGCGATCGCTCAGATGGTATTCCCCGTGCAGGAACGCAGCACTGGAGAGATTCTCTATGGAATTGCTTTCTATGACCGGGTAGGGAGACAGCGTGATGCCAACCGATTGGAGGAACGCCAGGTACTGCGCAGATGTCGGCGCCAATATCGAGGGAGCGTTGCCGTCGTCACGGAACCAGTACAGACCGCCGACCCAGTCCAACTTGTTCTCGAGCGCGGTTCCGGACAGCTGCAGCTCGGCGCTCTTCTGGTTGGACGAATTCATCAGCGTGGTATTGGCGAGGGGAAGCGAGCTGGCATCTACGTCGATCGCCGTGTTGTTGTACAAGTGACGGTAGCCGAGGATGAGCTTGGCACGCGTCGTTGCATCGATGACCTGGTTGAGCGTGAGTTGCGTGGCATCGAGTCTCGTGTCGTCGTGTGATGGGTAGTCGGCATCGGTCTGGTAGAAATTGGTCGGGGTCAGGACGAGGGCAATCCCAGGTGGGGAAAGCTGCTGGATCACCGGGTTCAGCTGTTGGCCCAGCATATAGACCGCAGTACCTGGCAAGGGATGCAGCAGCGCACCAACCTCGTCTGCCTCGAAGTGCTCATAGGTCCAGTACGCGTTGAATCCGGAATCCGGACGCCAGAGCGCTCCCAACCGGACCTGGTAGCGGTGCTGGTTCTCGAAGTCGCCTTGGCCGCTGCCCAGGCTCGATCCAAAGCCCTCGCGCTCATTGTCCTGGTAGGCCAAGCGAAACGCCACCGTGTCGCCGACCGGAACGTTCACGATACCCCGCCCGACGAAAAGCTGATCGGCGCCCGCGTCCACCGCGAATTCGGCACTGTAGGCACCAAGTTGCGGCCGATTGCTATTGAACGAAATCGAGCCACCCGTGTTGTTGCGTCCGAACAATGTGCCCTGCGCACCGCGCACGATCTCAACGGTGTCGATGTCCAGCAAGGTATTCATCGCCGCCTGGCCGTTGGCCACGTAAACGCCATCGACGTAGATGCCTACTGCAGTGTCGTAGTCGATCGCGGCGCGCAGCGCGGTCTGCCCGCGCATCGTCACATCGAGCGCCGACTCCGACTGCGGCGAAGGCATCATGCGTACGTTCGGCACCTCGCGCGCGACATCATCGAACAGCACGGCGTTCTGGTCCTTGAGCTGCTCACCCGTTTCCACGGTTACCGCGATCGGAGCCTCGACGATCTTCTCGTCGCGGCGACGCGCCGTCACGACGATTTCGCCCAGGTCCGTGGTGGTCTCCACGTCGTCGCCAAGAGCCGCCTGCGGAACCCCAATCAGGCAGCTTACGGCGATTGCGCCGGCCACGGCAGCGCCTGCGAAGCGCCCAGGAAACCCGGCCCGCTCCGACGCAGGTTGATCGCCCATCGCCGTCC
>OMSW01000284.1:16231-18675 GCA_900290295.1 Burkholderiales bacterium | reverse complement strand
CCTGCGAGCGCTGCGCAGTCGGGCCGCCCTTCACCGTGCAAGAATCTTATCGACTTCCGCGTCCCGCGGAATACCGAAACCCGGGCTGCGATGCGCGGAAGCAACAGTTACCGTGCACTGCGCAGGTAGCGACGGTTGCAATGCGATCAACTTCCGTATGAATCCGGCATGCACCGCGGGAGTTCGTTCGCCGGCAAGGGCTTGCTGAAAAAGTAGCCCTGGATTTTTTCGCAGCCCGGCTCGAGCACGGCTGGGCCCGGTCAGCGGATTCGAAACCCTCGGCCACGACCTTGCATCCCAACGTATGCGCAAGAAAGATCAAGGCGGAGTCGACGGCGCGACGCCGCTCGTGCCGCATCGTGCCAAGCACGAACGAGCGGTCGATCTTGAGTGCGTTTATGGGCAGAGTCGCAATCTTGCGCGGCGAACAATAGACTGTTCCAAAGCCGTCGATGAAGATCCGGATTCGAAGAGCCGAGATCCTGACATTTACGTCGACCAGCAGAACTGCGTCGATCGAAGTTTCCCGCCGCGTCGAAAGAATGCAGTTCCTTCGTTCCAGGTCATACTCCAGGTTTCGGCGCGCGCTTAGATCACGCAAGAACACGGTGACGCCTTCCTTGTCGGCAGCTTGGAGTCCGCAAACCGCTGGGACTTCAATGCGTCCAAACGTGCACGAAAAATCTCGTTGATTGCGCAGTCAAATATGCTTGCGGAATCTTGCGCAAAATCGTAGTCCGCTGCGTCGCGTCGATACCGATTGCCGCGTCCCCGGCGCTATTCAGCGTTTCCGCCAGCTCGCTCGAGCTGGCACCGAGAACGTTTCGTTTGCAGTTTCTTGTTTACCCGCGCGGCGGGCATCGAGAATCGCTCCTCCCGGGGCGCCGCTTTTTCCTCTGCGAGGTCCAGTCGAATGCAAATGACCCGCGCTTGTCGCGCCGCGTGCGATATTCTTCCTAGCGTGGTACTTCTCGCCCTCGCACGGCGCGGGACCGCACTTGCAAAATCCGGCTGCCGGCATTTCCAAGCGGGCGACAGTTCCGGAAAACCACCATTTTTGCGCGCTGCGGCGTCCGGCGAAGCAACCGCATCAGGCAAGCTTTCGCAGCCGAACGGCGGTCCCGGCGACGGCAATCAGCAGCCTCGACAGCACTTCAAGGTCGAGCGGCATCCCGCGTCTACGCACATCGAGGAGCAAGGCAATCCGAACTTGCTCGGTGTCATTGCGAACCTCATGCACGAAAGTATCGTCCCACAGTAGCCCCTGCCCGTTACCGACGCGGTACTGCCTGCCGTCGATGGCAAGGACGGTCCCGGGCAAGCCATCCGAGGCCAGCGGGACCGACAGTCCAAGGTAGTACCGGATCACGCCCCGAAAAGGACCGCGATGCTCGGGCACGTGCTTGTGCGGAGCAAGGAACGACAGTGTCGCGGACAGCACGTCCGGAACCGACGCGACCAATCCGGCAAGGACCGGGCATCGCGCGGCATTGTTCGGGACTACCACGCCGTAGGCCTTGACCACAAACATTCGCCAATCACGATTGTCGTTGGCCGAGATGGCCGCCTGCTGCGGCATGAGTTCATGGAAGCGCGGGACTGTCGAAAGCGTCTTCGCAATGCGCAGCGCCTCATCCCGTAGCGGTTGCCACGCGGCCAAGAAGCGCTCCGACGCCGGGAAACGCGCGAGGGGGTCAAGTACGGCGGGGCCGCAGACCCGCCGGCCATAGATTCTTCGTAGCAGATCGGTCGCCCGGTCGTACACGATATTCGTTACCCCCCAATCCGGATTCCGTCGCGACATCACAGCAAAGCGCCGCGCTTTGTTGGTACGGTAGCCTTACCGCGGCGGCGCGCAACGAGCCCCAGTCGGTGCCAGGACGCAGTATGACGCAATTGCGCCGGTAGCCGGCGTGCGGTCACGGCGGATCGCGCCTGTCGTTCATCCGGCCGGTGCACGCGTGGACAGTTACATCGTCAATCAAGCAAACCACGCCGCGCGCACGCCAGGTGCTTTTGCGTGAGCGTGCACACGACTAGCGTAGATCCATCGATGCGCTGCGCGCGCAGGATCCAGCCATCGGGGCTGCGGTCCATCACGAGGTAGCCGAAGCTTCTCGAATGCGCGACGAAATCGACCTCGACCCCTGCAGCGGACGCCAATGCCACGGGAAGCGGGTCCGGCAGCTCGCTGTCCAGGTTGTCGCCCCCATGCCCGGTGACGATCGTGGCCGGTTGCGGTGACGAAAAGTCGATCGCTTCAAAGATATGCACGTGGCCATCCAAAGCAACGTCGACACCGGCAGGAAAGTAGCGGGTACCGTTGAGCGGCTTCATTGCCGACATCAAGGCCTGGTTGCCGAAGCTGGTTCCGGATTTCTGGTCCGTGGAAAATCCCAGAACCGGATGGTGACAGACGAAAACGCTATGCATGCCGGGCGCGG
>OMSW01000284.1:9621-16221 GCA_900290295.1 Burkholderiales bacterium | reverse complement strand
GGGTTGCTCACGTCCAGCGGTCTGGACGCCTTGGCCGAATCGAACACGACGAGTTGCCAGTGGCCGCCCAGCGGAACAGCATACGGTTCGCTGAAGTCGGCGTCGGCGTCGTTCTCGGGCGTGTCGCAGGAGCGTTGTGGCGTGAACGGCCGAGTGTCGAGCATTCGAAACCAGCCCTGCCCGGCGCGCGCGCATTCTTCGTGATTGCCGCGCGCAACCACCCACGGGGCCGCCGCAAACAGCCGTTCCGCGGGCTGAAACAGGTCGGCATTCCAGGCGTCCCAACCGTACCCCCAGGGGCTGTTCCCGCAACCTATCTTCGCGGGACAGGGCGTCTCGCGGTAGTGGTAGTCCCCAACATGTATGACCAGGTCCGCGTGCTCCTTGGCAGCCGCGTCAGCCACGGCCTGAAATGGCCAGGCCCCAGGATCAGAACAGTTCTGAAACGCCTTGTCCGACTGCTTGATCCGGCAGCCGGTATCGCCGAGTACGACGATGCGCTGCGGCTCGGGCTTGGCCAAGGGCAAGCTGCGGCCGGCGACGCTCGCCGTGCGCACCGCCGACGGCAGCGTGGCCTCGCAAACGCCCACGGGAAAAGCCGAAGGGGTCGCCTGGCCCGGTCGCTGCGGAGCCGTGCCCGGCGCCACTCGCATGCGCATCGGCTGCGCCGCCCCGTCGACCACCAGGTCGGGGCAGGCGTTGCCCAACACGATCGTTCGGGCAATCGCCTGTCCGCCCTCTCCGAGAACGACGTAGACCGCAACGGGCTCCGGTGACGCAAATTCGCCCGGGCGGTTCGCGCACGCGGAGCAAAGGACGATGGCACAAATCGCCATACGGACCTTGCCTGCCGGCAACGGGCAGCCCAACGGTAGCCGACTTCGTGATTTGTTCCCGGCAAAGGCCATTGCCGCATTGTGCCGTAAAGAGCACACTCGGCCGGGTTCTTGCCCGGCCTGCGGTCCGCTCTCGTCCGCCTTGACACCGCCTGCATCAGCGCTCCATCATGGAAGCTTCGCGTAGCAGGGGCGCATCGTCGTTGCCCCTGCACGCATTTCCCGATCCAGGATCTATTTGTCTGCGGCGCCGTGGCCCTGTCTCGCGATGTCTCATCGGACATCGATCGGATCCTGCCGCCCGCCATTTCGATATTCGTCGTGTCTGCCGAGGAATCCGACCGGCAGCAGCAAGTTAGCGACGGCCCGCGCGTTGGTCCAAGCGATCAAACAGGCGGTGTGCTGATGCAGCATTGAATACGCTTTACGCGCGCCTGCAATAAGATTCGCGCTGCGCCGTTTCGCGGTCACTACCTATGCGCAACAGAAGAAAAGACACCTTCGCCCGCGCGGTTCTTATTTCACAAAGGAACGACTATGACCTGGCAGCAGGTTTACGACCCATTCGGGAACATGATCGTCTCTACGTTCTTCGGCGCCCTGCCGGTGGTCGTGATGCTGGTGGGCCTGGGCTTCCTGCATTTGAAAGCACATATTGCAGCGGCTGCCGGCCTGGCCACAGCGGTGGCAATCGCGATTGCCGTCTATCACATGCCAGCTGCGATGGCCGGCAATGCCGCGCTGCTCGGTGGCCTGACCGGGCTGCTGCCGATCGGCTGGATCGTGCTCAACATCATCTTCTTGCATCAGCTCACCGAGCAGAACGGCTCCTTCCGCATACTGCAGGACTCGGTCGCCGGGATCACGCCGGACCGCCGCCTGCAATTGCTGCTGATCGCGTTCGCGTTCGGGGCATTCTTTGAAGGCGCGGCGGGTTTCGGCACGCCGGTCGCGGTGACGGCGGCAATCCTGATCGGTCTGGGTTTCTCGCCGCTCGCCGCATCCGGCTTGAGCCTGATCGCCAACACGGCGCCGGTCGCGTATGGTGCGCTCGGCACGCCGGTCATCACGCTGGCCAAGGTCCACGGCTATGACCTGATGGCACTATCGGCAATGATCGGGCGCCAGTTGCCGTTTTTTTCGTTGCTGGTGCCGTTCTGGCTAATCTGGGCTTTTGCCGGTCGCAAGGCTATGCTGGAAATCTGGCCCGCCATCCTTGTCACCGGCGTGAGCTTCGCGCTGCCGCAGTTCCTGGTATCCAACTTCATCGGGCCGGAACTCGTCGACGTGATCGCGGCAATCAGTTCGATGACGGCCTTGATACTGTTTTTGCGCATCTGGCAGCCGAAGACCATCTGGAGCTCCGTCTCGCTCAAGGGCCGCCAGCACGATGGCGGCGAGGGCCACGCCTCGCCACTGCCGGTGCGGCATGCGCGCGCGGACCTGATCCGTGCCTGGACACCATGGGCGATCCTGACAGCGTTCGTGTTCCTGTGGGGGCTGCCGCCGGTCAAGGCGTTCTGGAACGGGGTCTACGCACCGGTGTTTCCCATCAATGGCCTACATTTACTGGTTGAGAAGGTGCCGCCGGTCGTTGCCAAGCCGACCAAGGAGGCCGCCGTCTATACCTTTGGTCTGTTGTCGGCAACCGGCACCGGCATCCTGGTTGCAGCGATCGTGGGCGGCCTCATCATGAAGTACAGCCCGCTGCGGCTCATGGCGACCTTTGGCCGCACGGTCTGGATGGTGCGTTATTCGCTGCTGACCATCGTCCTGATGCTCGCGCTGGGCACGCTCACGCGCTATTCCGGCACCGACAGCACGCTCGGCCTCGCGTTTGCGAATACCGGGGTGCTGTATCCGTTTTTCGGAACCCTGATGGGCTGGCTCGGCGTCGCACTGACGGGGTCCGACACTGCCTCGAACGTGCTTTTCGGCGGGATGCAGAAAGTTGCGGCCGGGCAGCTCGATCTGAGCGTCAACCTTATGGGTGCGGCCAACAGTTCCGGCGGGGTAATGGGCAAGATGATCGACGCCCAATCGATCGTCGTCGCCTCGACCGCGACGCGATGGTTCCACCATGAAGGCGATATCCTGCGCTATGTATTCTTCCACTCGATCGCGCTTGCATGCCTGGTCGGCGTGCTGGTGACCCTGCAGGCGTATGTGTACCCGTTCTCAGCAATGGTCGTGCGCTGAGGCCGGCTGCCGCACGAGCGAATACCGGGGACTGCAATGACCGTAATCACCAGCATTGAGGACCTGCGCGTGCTCGCGCAGAAGCGCGTACCGCGCATGTTCTACGACTACGCGGACTCGGGCTCCTGGACCGAAGGCACCTATCGTGCCAACGAAAGCGACTTCCGGAGGATTCGGTTCCGCCAGCGCGTCGCGCAAGACGTCGAGCAGCGTTCGCTGCGCACGCAGATGATCGGCCATGAGGTCGCGATGCCCGTGGCGCTCGCACCGACCGGGCTGACGGGCATGCAGCGCGCCGACGGCGAGATCCTCGCCGCGCGTGCGGCCGAGAAGTTCGGTGTACCGTTCACTTTGTCGACGATGAGCATCTGTTCGATCGAGGATGTCGCCGCGCATACGCGGGCGCCGTTCTGGTTCCAACTCTACGTGATGCGCGACCGCGATTTCATCGAACGCCTCATCGATCGCGCCAAGGCCGCCAAATGCTCGGCGCTGATGCTAACGCTCGACCTGCAGATCCTGGGGCAGCGCCACAAGGACCTGAAGAACGGCTTGAGCGCACCGCCCAAACCGACGCTGGCCAACCTCTTCAACCTGGTGACCAAGCCACGCTGGTGCCTTGGCATGCTCGGCACGCCACGGCGCGAATTCGGCAACATCGTTGGCCATGTCAAGGGCGTCAAGAACATGGGGTCGTTGTCCGAATGGACCAACCGCCAATTCGATCCGCGCCTGAGCTGGGCCGATGTCGAATGGATTCGCAAGCGCTGGGGCGGCAAGCTGATTCTCAAGGGCATCCTGGACGTCGAGGACGCAAAGCTCGCGGCCGATAGCGGCGCCGATGCGCTGATCGTCTCTAACCATGGCGGGCGCCAGCTCGACGGCGCACCGTCATCGATCGCGGCCCTGCCGCCAATCGTAGATGCGGTCGGTACTCGCATCGAGGTCTGGATGGACGGCGGCATACGATCCGGCCAGGACGTGCTCAGAGCCGTCGCGCTCGGCGCCAAGGGTACGCTGATTGGACGGGCCTTCCTGTACGGCCTGGGCGCGCTGGGGGAGGCGGGCGTGAGTAAATGTCTCGAGCTGATCCGCAACGAACTGGACCTGACGATGGCGTTCTGCGGACAAACCGACATCCGCGCGGTCGGGCCCGGCATCCTGCTGCCGGCCTCGGTACCGTCTTAGTTGGGCACGCTCCGAGCAAAGGAAAGGTTCAGGTCGGACGCGTCCGCCTGCGTCTGTCGTCCCTCGACAAGGCCGAACAACTGATGCTCCACCTCGTCCTGCACCTCGTCGCTCGCGTCATAGAAACTCTTGTTGTCCGGAATTTGATTTGTTTTCAAACAGCCGCCACTGACGTACTGATAGAAGTCGTCCTGGGGACGAACGCTGTGGTCCATTTACTGTATTTCCATGCCGGAGACCAGCGGCGGCACTGGTGCGACGGCCGCGTGCGGCGCTTGCGCCGAGTCGATGAGGTCGGCAAGAAGCAAGGCGCAGGATGCGCCCCAAAGCAATCTGTTCATCGCAAACCGTAGTGCAGGGAGTTGCAGGCGGACGTAAATTTCGAAGATGCCCGCTTACCGCTTATTGCGCGGCTCGGGCAGCCTAGCTCACGATCGTAATCGTTATGTTGGCAAGCGAAGGCCCGCGCTCATCGACCCGATCGGCGGAACGGGATATCCGCTAACCCGATTGGCCACAAAATCCGGTGCCATAGTCAGCGGGGCTAACGTGCATCGTCGCCGACAGCCCTGCATGCTTTTTCCAACCACACTTCGCCCGCAGTCCCCGGCACCACCTTAATGAACTCCTCCGGCGCTACTGGTTCCTGGAACTTCTCTATCGGATTTCCCGACGCGAACACCCCGGCGTATTTGGTTCCTTCTACCGGCATGATCGTTCGTTCACTGCAATCAAGGTACAAGAGCGTAACGTCGGAGGAATAGACGGGAGAGGCCGGATTGTCGAGCACATGCCTTGGTTCCTTGCATGATTTCATGAACCACGCCTTCGTATAGCTTCCTTCCCTTTTTATGGTTGAATAGTCAAGGAATTGACTGCACCCCGCGGTGTCGAGATGAACAAGCGTCCAATTTGGCGCCGGTTTTGCCGGCTCCTGGGCGCCGGCACAGACAGTAGCAAGTACCAAAGCGAATCCATGAAAGACCTTCACATTTTTCCCCGGCGCGTTATCCGCAATCGGCTACCGCGCGAATCGAACAAAAGAATGTTAAAGCCGGAATTGCAGGGTTTTCCCGGCCAAAGCGCACCGGTGAGCTTGCCAGCGCAGCTGTTAGCCTAGCGTGATGCAGCTGTGTTACCTAGCAAGAGCGCGAATTCCGCTGTAATCATGACGCTGTCCTTTTTTGCCCACGCCACCGGCATTGCTGCCCTGGGCCTTAGCCTCAACGGGCTGGTCAACCGGTGCGACCGGACCTTGCGCCGCACCAACAGCGCGGCCTCGGTACTCTGGACCCTGAACAACCTGCTCTTGGGCGCCACCTCCGCCGCCGCGATGAGCGCCCTGTCGGCAACCCGCACGACCGCGGCGGACCTTGTTCATCGACGCGGAAACAACATACGCCATTGGGCCTGCGCGGCATTCATCCTCACCGCGTTGGTGGCTTCGGCGATCACCTGGCAAGGGTGGCCGACGCTGCTCACCGCCTCGGCCTCCGTGGCAGTGAGCTTTGGCGTGTTCTACCTGCAAGGGGCCCAGC
Organism: Burkholderiales bacterium; assembly: GCA_900290295.1. Taxonomy (GTDB): domain Bacteria; phylum Pseudomonadota; class Gammaproteobacteria; order Burkholderiales; family Burkholderiaceae_F; genus GJ-E10. The sequence continues at coordinate 10,460 of OMSW01000284.1, read as the reverse complement.
TGCGTTTCGTGATGCTGGTGAGCGCGGTGCTCTGGTCGTACAACGCCTGGCTCATGCACTCTCCCGAGCAGATCATGGGCAATTCCCTGGGAATTGCCGCCGCGACATACGGCGTTTGGAGAACGCGCAAAACAATCGGGCAAGACGGCAGCCCCGCGCCCCAAATCGCTGGAAAGTCATAGATATCACCTACGGTGGCCCGAACCTGGTCGGGTTCGGCGACACCGCTCGCTTGAACATGGAGCGTATCGCTGCCGATAGCATCGCCATCACCTGCAAGCGGTTCAATTCCACCCAAGACGCTTGCCATTCTCGGCCTTTACCCGGCACGCGCGATCGCCAAAATCGACGGGACCAATGCTCCAGTATTGGAATATGGCCAATTCGCCGATAACAAAAAACGTTGGAACCCAGGACCTCTCCGGCAGCATGTCCTTGATGTCTTCCTCGGATTCGGGGACGGTCTCTTGTGCGTCGAACCTCGGCGCGCCGCGGACGATGAAGCCGGATTGCGCGACGCAAGCCTTGGTCGTGTCCTGTTACGAAAGCGCAAAAAGGGCGAGGCTTTTGCCTTGGCGTCATGGCGCCGGGGACTTCGCTCGGCCCGTCAAGAGCCTTACTGCTGGGCCCCTTGCGTGACTTTCCGGTTCCCTGCGGTCCCCCGTTGCCTTCAAGGGGGGACGACCGCTGTTACTAGGCTCCCGCAAAAAACATGAGCGAACGTTGCGCAATTTGTGGATGTCAGCTCCATCGCGCGGCCATCACCTACGCACGACCGGACATCGCCGACCGCAGTCACGCCACGAAGCACTATTACGTCGCGGAACGGTTCTTTGGCC
>OMSW01000284.1:6205-9611 GCA_900290295.1 Burkholderiales bacterium | reverse complement strand
GAGGGTCCGGAATCGTCTGTTACGAGTGCCACAAAGAGCTCCTTCGCAATCCAGTGCTGCTTCCAGGTGAAATATCGAAGTTCGCCGATCTTGTGAAGCGACGGGGACTTTCCGAGGAAGAAAAGACCGAAAGTCGCGCATCCATTGCCGGTAGGGTCGTGCTCTTGCAGGAGGTTATTGCCCTCGGCATTGCAGCTGCTCTTAGACGGGAAGCGATAAAGGCTCACAAACAATCGGCCCGCGAATTGACGCCCTTCCTGGGGGGCTTTGCAGCCGTGTTCCTGCTGGTGGGATTTAGTCCATGGCTCGACGCGTATTCCTCCACGGATAGCATTGCTATCGAGGGCTGGGTATTCTTCTTGGCCGGTTTGCTGGCTTGCGCACTCGCTTCAGCCCATCCGTTCCGCGCCGCTTTCTTAGGTACCGTTGGCGTATTCGTGGGCACTGCGGCCGGCATCATCGTTCACAGCATCATCGGGTCTCAACGTGAGCTTTTCCCAATCGAAATTGTGAGTCACACCGGGATGTCAGCACCGAGCTTCCTACTGTCCGCTCTTGTCTGGAAGGCCGGCCTGGCGCCCATATTCTGGGACGTGAGCGAATTTCGACAAGTGGTGGACGCGAGAATTGCAGCCAAGCAGTTGACGCTGCTCGGCTCCTTATCGGCCGACATTGAGGCTCTGAAAAGTTCGGATATGACGAGCGGCTCTCAAGGCACAGAGAACACGATTCGTGGCGTCGTTGCCATTTGCACCACTGCGCTCGACGACCTGGGCGGCGTCGTCCTCGCGCAGTACGGCTTGGTATTGGCAGAGCCGCTGGTGACCAGTTCAATTGCGGTTGAAGGATTGGTCCGAGGAACTTCTGACCAACTTCGGCCGCTCTTCGAACGGTGCATCGCTCACGTGCGGCGCGAGACGAACTTGGCCGGAGCACCCAACGCTACGGCCGAATGCATAGCGATACTTGAGGCCAAATTCGACGCAATCTGCGACGACATTGCAGCGTCGCTGCGCGCAAGGTTTGTGCAGCGCAACCGTCGGCTTGTGCGAAGCCTCGGTAGTCCCGTCTTTGAATGGTTTGCGAAATTGCTCGGGGATCGGTCACCCATGAACCGTTGACGGATTCATTGCATTGCAGCGTCGGCCCGATTGCGTGCGTGGAATCTCGGCACTAGCTGGGGCGTAAGACCCTTAGGCCCCCAAAAACCCTACCGTAGCCGTTGACGCCTTGCAGGTAATGAGCAATGGATTCGACGCCCCGTGAGTGCCGCAGTAGGGTGTGCTCGCGCATTTCGACCGCGTGTGCCAGTCGGCAGCGAACAAAAATGCTGGAATAGACGAAGCCGCAATCGCGCGTTGGCGTATCTGTGGTTGTATTTGGCACGCCGATAGAGCACTTATCAAGGCGATTTGGATGGGCGCTCGCAGATGCCAGCCATGATCGTGGCCATCCTTGTGGGAGTCGTCGGGCTGCTGCATTGATCCAAACCGGCCGGACAAGGGGCACAGGGACCGGCGACGGGATGAAACTCTCGCCGTCTGACCGTCACTTGTCCTCGATTCTCGATCGAGTTATCCACAGGAAATCGCTCAAATTGGGCCGCAACAGGCCGCTGACCCACGGCCGTCCTATCATCGGCCGGTTGGACTTCTAGGGGAAGGGCGATGCGCCGCGAGCCTGTCAAAGTGTCGATTGCAGTTGTATTCGCGTGTTTTTTGTGTGCCGCGAATGCCGACCCCGGCGTTCGCGCCGACGAAATGTCGGAGCGATGTGGCAAGTTGGTCGAGAAGCTATTCAAGGAACGTTGGACGACCGGAAAAACCGATGACGGCAAAATGCGAGGCCGGTTTGAAAGCCACTACAACGCAAAGCTGAACAAGTGCTTCCTTTTGGAAATTGTGACCCTGGTAACAGGCGACAGGACGACAAACAAGGCCGCTTTAATCGAGATCCAGGCGCTGTGGGATGCAAATGAGAAAAGGCAGTACGGTTGGTTCAAGGAATACGATTCCCCCGGTGCGATTCAATCGAATTGCTATGTGCAGAATACGGCATGCCGCAGCAAGGAAGAGTGGGTAAACCTGATCAAGCCGTACATGGAGGAGTAAGCCCAATCGGTGGACCCGGAATCGCAGATGCGCGCGCCCGCTGGCCGCGCTCGAACCTTCTGTTCATGCGCGTCGATACTGTTTTACCTGATGTGAAGAGCTTAGGGTTTTCAAGAGTCAACCCATTTGCTTGTTGCCGGTTTCGTCGACACCTTGTTACGGTGGAGTATGGCGGACCGCGGCCATGGTGGCGGCGATCGTCGTGTCGTTGACCAGCTTGGCGCCGGCATCGAACGGCCCGCTCCAGCGCACGAAAGCTGGCCGGCTACTCGCGTTCCATCAGCCGGGAGCGCGCCATCTCGCGCTTCGAATCGCCCGCTCGCAACCGCACGAGCACCTGTCGGTACTGGAGCCTCTCGATTCTCCCGCGATCCACCGCCGCCCTCCCAGGCAATAAACCCAGAAGTAGCGGTGAGCCGCGTTGGCTCGAGATGTTCGTCCGCAGCCTCCGCTGGCCGGATTGCGCCGGAATGTGACACCCCGCTAGGACGCTGCCGATCCGGTGGCGCCGACGAAGGCGAACGCGCGCCGAGCGCTACCGACCCGGCGTTCATCGCTTTGGGTCGTCCGATTGCGGGGGGCCTTCGGAAAGATCAGCCGGCGCCACATACCATCGAGCCTTTGGCACCGATTGTGGCTCCGCGGGGTCTGTCATGTAATGCGGTGACATTATCTGTACGCCATAGCTGTTGAACACGTCCTGGATGTTGGCGTGCAGTCGGCTGAGAACATCGGCCCGCTGCGCCGGTCGTTCGGCGGGCGTATACGCCACGAGTCGATATTGGACGTAGAAGTCCGACAGCGCTGTCTGCCGCACGTAAGGAGCAGGCGCTGTCGCGATGTCGAGCGTCATTCGCGCAGCCTCCATGAGCATCGCATGCACCTGCCGCCACGGGGTCGAGTATCCGATGGTCACGACGGTATCGACGACGTAGCCGGTACCCGGCACAGCGCGCGAGTAGTTCCGCGTTACGTGCTGCAGCACCAATGAATTGGGCAGCAGCAGCTCCTCGCCGAGACCCGTACGGATGCGCGTCGTAAACACCCCGACACCGTCGACAGTGCCTTCAGTATCGCCGATCCGAACGTACTCGCCGGCGCGAAACGTCCGCGTGTACATGAGAATGAACCCGCTCGTCGCCTGGCCGACAATTCCCGACGCGCCGATCGACACCATAATGCCAACCAGTACCGACAGACCCTTGAACGCATCCGTCTTCGCCCCTGGCAGATACGGATACGCCAACGCGAACGCGAACAACCAAACGGCGGCGCCGACAAGCCGCCGTGTCGGC
>OMSW01000284.1:2437-6195 GCA_900290295.1 Burkholderiales bacterium | reverse complement strand
CCGCCGTGTCGGCGTCCAGCCCTCCAACGACGAGCCTTCCTTGTTCCACACGATCGAAGAACAACGCCGCGAGTCGGATCAGGACACGCGCGATCAAAATGATCATTACGACGACGACCAGTCCGGGCACTGCAGCAACGGAAGCCAACATGACATCCCAGACGATGCCGAGCAGCTTGCCCTGCAGGTGCTCGCCCCACGGCTGGGTGTACGGAATACGCATAAGCGAGAACGTGAGCCAGCCATAGGTCGCGAACAGCGCGAGCGTCCACGCGACCAGCCGGGCGATACGCCGGGCTATGGTCCCGACCTGATGAGCGTCGAGCAGACTGACGCCCCGCACGTGCAACTTTTGCGCGCGCGCCTCCGCCAGTTGCGCGAGCCAGCGTTCCGACCGGGCATCGACGAGGAAAAGCACGCGAAGGAATACGGCGTAGATGAGCGTTGCGAGCGCGATCAACGCGGCCGCAACAAGCAGGAAGCCCGCGGCGTGTTGCTCGGCGTACTCAGCCTCGGCTTTCTCCAGACGCGTCGCCGCTCCGCGCGCGACGTTTTCGGTCGTCTCGCCGATTTGCCGGTCGATGTCGATCGCGGTGACAAGAAACGCTGGCTTACCGCCAACAAGCACTTCTGTACCGTCCGGCTCGGGTAGCGTAGAAACCTGAGGGTGCTCGTCGCTTTCTAGCATCTGCTCGATCCGCTCGATGCTGCCGTCGGCGCGTTCGCGCGCGCTGTAACCGGCGAGCGGGCCATAGAGCGTGATGATCGGTCGATTGGCGATCACAACGTCGGCGCGCTCGCGTACAGGCGATGACGATTCCGGCGGCGCCGCCGTTGCAAGCGTGATCAAACTAAAATATGCGGTCAGCGCGGCGACGAAGAAGTTCATAATTTATGCTTGCAATGGTGCGCCTCGGTCATCCGCTAAAAAGCCGCTCTGATTGCCATTGGCAACTTGACCGTGATCCAAATTTGGCCGTCCACAGGAACGGTCGGCACCGATCGACAGCCCTGTCGGGTCGCTCCGATTTTTCGCTAGCGGCTAACGATAAATAAACTATACCGTAGCGCGCATTTTCGCGGGAGTCGAACGGAACCGTCGCACGGACGGTTGACGTACTAAGCACTTTGCTTTGGGCCGTTTGCCTCAAGCCGTCTTGCTGATTAGCCGGAACGCGTAGGCGCACCGTCCGGAATTCCTCCCCTCTGATCTGCCCGGTCTTTTCAAGCCAGCGATTGCTGGCAATATGACTCCTGAACGGCAAGAGGAGAAACCCGTGGCGCGCGTCCCGGGCGGTTGCGTGCCGTTACTTCGCGCTGTTCATCCGTCGGCGTTTTGACGGCGTCGGGCGCCGTCGATCTCGATCGCCGATGCTAGGTGCTCCTCGAGGCAATTGACCGGGCTTAGCCATGCCAGGACAAGCCCGTATCGCCATGGGCGCGTCGCCGAGCGACCAAGTCTCCCTGTACAGATACACGAGCGGCAGGTCCGATTGGACACCGATGACCTGCGATAAGGCCTCGCGGGCTCCTTCGAGGATCGACCGCTCATACCCTCGCGTGTCGATCTTCAGGAACATATTGCAGTTGCGGAATGGGGCGAATAAATCGTCCCAGCGCGCAACCGCGACCACCCCCCTTGCGCGCGATGGTAGCCGCGGCAGCGCTGCGCCGCCGCCGATTGCATGAGGGCCATGATCGCCATCCGCAGCGCACGGATTCCGCACCCGCCCGCGCGTCGACGCCACACCGCCGCAGCCTCGCGAATTGGAGCAGTGCCGCATCGGAAAGACGCCCGTACCAATCCCATGCCACCGCCCGCTGCAGCAACAGCGATCAATTGCCCCGCCAAAACTCGACGATTTCGATCCACCTCGGCGTTTCCTTGGGTCTGGGCTAGCCTAGACCACAGTCAACCCGAGCGCGTAGTCCCGTTGGGTGTTTCATTGATCTCGCTCAAGGCACGCGGATAAGCGCAGCCTAGCCTTTTTTAAATTGCAGTCTTGTCTGCACTAGGACCAACGGGGGAGCAGGCCTAGCGTGAGAACGCAATTCAGAGGGGATCAATGATGAGACTAAAGGGCAAGGTTGCGATCATCACCGGCGGAACGAGCGGGATTGGGAGGCGGATGGTCGAGCGTTTCGTTGAGGAAGGGGCGACCGTCTTCTTCACCGGCCGCCGTGCAGCGGTGGGGTCGGAAGTCGCGAAGCTTACCGGGGCCACGTACATCAAGGCGGATGTCACGGTCGAGGACGATGCGGTGCGCACAATCGGGATGGCCGCAAAGGTCAATGGCCATGTCGACGTGCTCGTCAACAACGCCAACAGCCCCTCCGGCGCTTCGCGGCTTCAAGACACGCCGCTGGAACTTTTCGATGTAGCCATGGCTTACGTCCGCGGCGCATTTGCGCACATCAAACATGTCAGCCCGCTGATGCGCAGCCAGCGCCAGGGGAGCATTGTCAACATTGGATCCGTGGCCGGCCAGGGTGTCGGCTATGGACCAAACAACTATTCGCTGGCCAAGGCAGCAATCATTCATCTTAGCCGCTGCGCGGCGCTGGAGCTGGGCGAGGACAACGTCCGAGTGAATTCGATTTCGCCCGGCGGCATCGTGACCGGCATCTTCGGCAAAAGTTTTGGCCTGGACCCGGACGCGGCTGACGCTTCCAAGGAAAGGATGACGGCCGTGCTCTCCAAGGTGCAGCCGATCCCGCGCGCCGGGCTGCCGGACGACATTGCCAGCGCCACCCTGTATCTGGCGAGCGACGAAGCAAGCTTTGTGAACGGAGCAGATATCGTGGTCGATGGCGGGATGATCCGGGGACGACGTTTCTCCGAGGTTGCGACCGGGGCGCAGGCGATGCGGATGTTGTTACAGTAAGCCCGGCACGATGGCCGCTGATCCCTGGAATTGCGCCTCCATGTTCTTTAGCAGCCGCTCATAGATTAATGCGCCAAATCGGAAGAAAGCAGATTCAATCTTTTGGCGTTCGCCTGTCGCGGCGGGGATTAAACGTCCTCTGGATATGACGTGAAATCCGCAATCCGGCTCTCGAATGAAAACGGCGCCGTGATTTAGGCTGCGCCGCTGCAACCGTGGTGGACACTCACCCGTCAGCCCCACTTTTGCCATACCGGCGTCGAGTTGTACTCGCGGGGCGCCGTTGCAATTAAACTGTAGGCGCACGCCTACCCGCGTCAAGCACTGGATACCGCCGGCCACCGACGTACGTACCTCATGCGTCATCCGCCCCAGGTTCCTGTTCCCAAAATGCGCAGCCGCTTCTTAACAACGAAGTCGCTAGAAAGGGGGTCCACGATGATTAAGTGCAATGCATGCGGTGCCGCGTTTGGTGAACTTGCGACGCGCACGGTCTTTTTGGACGAGATCCAGGTATGCCACTGGAGCGACAATCTTCCCGAACTTGAAATCCAATCGGCGCAGGTCCTCGGCGATTTTTGTTGCAAATCGTGTGCGTCTAGCGCGCTGGATCGCTATCTCTCCAAAATCGGAGCGATCGCAACCTGGGCGGACGTTCGCCCGATAGAGACCTGCGCTATATGCGCAAAGGATTTTTCGACCGAAAGGCCACACCGCACCCTCACTCTGTCGGAAGAGACGGGGCCTGAGACGGGCTCCGAGATGTTGTACCGGGGTTACCCAGCTCGGTTTTGTCCCGACTGTACCCCGCGAGTCGGAACTGCAATCGGCGAAAGCTGGTCACAGTCGTGAAGCGGGATGTACGGAATCATG
>OMSW01000284.1:1822-2427 GCA_900290295.1 Burkholderiales bacterium | reverse complement strand
GCGCGTAAGTGATCACCCTTCACTTCCGCCGCCGGATCCCGATGACAAAAGGCGCAGCCGTTCCCCGGATCACTTCGCTAGGACGAAACATTCGTCGCTGGTTGTTATCGACTACATCGAAGGAAACGTTATGAGTGGGACCAGGGAGTCTAGGACGAGGCAATCCGGTAGTACTTTCTAGACTCTAATTGGATACCAAGCGATGAACCGTCTGGGTGTGCACACGACGATGGCGTCAGGCCGCTATGACGCGGACTGCAATACCCCTCGCTAAATCAAATATTCAAGGAATCGAGTGTCGGCGCACCAGCGACCCGACCCCATGCACGAATCCGTAAATCGTCCAACCAACCCGAGCGCATGCATCACGCAATTAAATTCTCCCAAGGGATCGTTGTCGGACGCTGACACAACGTGGATCGTGTGGGGAATTTCGAGTGATATTGAAACAAGTCGCTCTGGGTAAGCATCACCGGAACTCTTGTCGTGAGTCATATCCTCAAGCAGCGTTGGTAATCTATTGGCGTCCATATGCGCACATGATGGACGTCCGTTTGGCGTCGGGATGGTCATCCTGCACACCGTATCCGGCACACCGTATCCGG
>OMSW01000284.1:0-1812 GCA_900290295.1 Burkholderiales bacterium | reverse complement strand
GCCGTTTGCGCCCTAAATTACGGTGTTCGTCATCGACACAATGAGCCATACGTTGATGCTGGTCATGACGGCGATCTTCTTAAAGGTCTATAAAAAGCGTATTCGTGTCAGTCTCGCGGGCATTGCTAGGGGCTGGAATACGGATTGAGCGCCAACGGGATATGCGTCGTCCGCTAAGGCGCCATCGACTCGTCGGGCGCTGAAGGAGAACACAAATGCAAGGAGAAATTGGACCAATCACTGTGGCGATCTTGCTGTTCATTACATTTTTGCCTTTCCTCATCATTTTGGTGGACGACAAGAATATGCCTCGAAAGTAGCGCCGCGGAGATCCGCAAAATCTCTGCACGACCGTCGTTCACGACAACGGAGTCAACCCCTCGCCGATGGCGAGGGGTTTCCTTGCATCAGATCATTCTGTAAGAAGCTGCAGGTAATGTCCTCGGAATCGAAAGCGGGTCAAAATTAAATTTCCGAAACCAAAGGCTTGAATGAAGAAAACCACAACGAAGAAGGTCGCGGGCGAGGAAACTGGGGTACCAGCTCAGTTGAAGGCGTTGTTTCGATCCTTCTCAAAGCTTGCTGAGCAGGCCGGGGAAGGCCGACCCCTACTCCGCGGCTTGCGCGTCGCCCATGATCCCACTGCGGACCGTTTCGTCGTGGTGCACGCTGGATCACGCGTGGAGTTCGTTCTGACGATCACCGGCGATAGCGCGACGCGGCACGCAGAGGTCGAGTGCAGAGCGATGGACACGGCCGGGGCAACCGAGGCATCGCCGATCGCAAGCTTTCAATTCGATGAACGCGGCGTCATCACGGAATCTACTGTGTCTGAACTTGCCAATGAGAAAGTCGACATTACCTCCGGGGCTTGGAGCGTCGTCGCTGCGGTTCTGTGGAAAAACATGCATGCTCAGGTCTAACTAGGCACAAATCAAAATCGGCCACGTTCGTTCATTTCGGGTGCGCTCACAAATTCACCAACACCGGACCCTCGAGGCGGTCACATTCGAGCTTTCCGCACCGAAAGGGGCTAGCCTCTGGCCCGCAAAATTAATGGAACAATTCTTGTTTACGTGCGCACCGGTTGGCCGCATTGGCTCACGGCGAGGTCGGGAAGATCGACGATAGCGACATGCCGGGTTCGATGGAGACGCTCAAAAACGTGGCAAGGCTGACAAGGGCTGCCAACGATGCCGCGACGATTCCGCCGGCGCTGATGGCAGCAAACAAGGAAAAGTTGCCGGAACCGGAACCCGAGAGGAAGACGTTCTTGGCCAAATCTACCCCGACGCGGATACTGTTCATCTTGGACTTCTCCTTACCGTTACTGGTTGTGTGAGAGCTCCCAGTTTGGCACTTCGATGCCGATTAGGTGAGGAGGGGTCCCCATTGCTTACGGGCGCGGCGAAGTTCCTGTACCGGCCTGCTCGAGGACCCACTGTTCAAGCGCGTGCACCCCGGGCTGGTCACGAGCGCCCGGCTCGACCAGCAGAAAGTAGCCGTGCGTCGACGCAAGCTTGTCCTTGAAAGGTACGACCAGCCGGCGGTTGCGCAGTAGCTCGTCGATCAGCGGCCGGCGGCCGAGCGCCACCCCCTGTCCGGCTAGCGCGGCGCCGATCGCATCTGTGTACGAAGTGAAGGTCAGCATCGAGGCCGGCTGTAGCGCCGGCAGGCCCACCGCCCGCAGCCAGTTGCCCCAATCGGTCAGCATTCCCGAGCTCGGAGGCACAACCGACTGCAGTAACGTGTGCCGCCGCAGGTCGGCCGGGGTGCGCAGCGGCAGCTTTGTCTTGCGCAGCAACTCTGGAC
>OMSW01000036.1 GCA_900290295.1 Burkholderiales bacterium | reverse complement strand
TGCCGCGCCGGGGTCCCCGGCGCGTAGCGGAGAAAGTAGTTGTAGGGCTGGTGGTGTGGCTGGAAGTCGACGCTGTTGGGCCGGTTCGAATAGATCACGCCGCGCCTTGCGCCGCCCGGTTGCACGCTGTCGGCCAGGGCCTGGTCCCAGCCGCCCGAGTACCAGATCCAGCTCACGCCCCGGTCGCTCAGACGATCGCCGATGGTCGGCGCGTCGATCGGCGGCAGGGGATTTTTTTTCGGATCGGCAAAGCGCGCGTCGCTGCCGCTTGCCGGGGCGATCCCGCTGGGTTCGAAGGACGATTGGATGGTGTTGACCGCATAGCCGTCGGGCGTGAGCGCGCCATCGCGCGCCCAGCGAACCGGTCCGCTCAGCACCGAGCCGGGCGAGTCGGCGCGCCGCAGCAGTTTGCCGTCGATCCCCAACTCGCTCTTGAGCGAATCGGGCGCATCGGCAAAGCGCGCAACACAGGCGCAGGCAAACCAGATGTGATTCATGTAGGAGCCGCCGAAGGTTCCCATGAAAAAGTTGTCCGCAAGCGTGAACTCGCGCGCAAGAGACCAGAGCGCAAGCCCGCTGCCGTCGTAGTGACCCATGGTGAGTGCGCCGGCGTCGGAGAAGGCGACGAACCGATCATTGCGGCCGCCGTCGATCTGCTCGATGTTCTGGTAATAGCGATGCACGAGATCGCGCGTCGGCGCCGAGAGCGGGAGGTGCGCGGGAGCACCATCGATGGCAAAGGGCGAGTTTGGCAAACCGCGACCGAACGCCGGGTCCGCCCCCGCGCCCGAGGCACTCCATACCGGCGGTAGATACGGAAGAGGCGTGCCGTCCAGATCAAGCTGCGTAGTGCTGGTGGGGCTCGCCTGCGCGATCCCGTTGGCTCCCGGGAAATCGCCGTACAAGTTGTCGAAACTACGATTCTCGCCGTAGATCACGACGATATGTTCGACTCGCGCGAGCGCTGCATCGACTGCCGCTGCCGGCGGCGGTGCCGTTAACGGTCGTGTACTGCACGAGCACAGCACGCCAGCGGCAAGGACAGCGGCGACGGCCGCAACCCGCATACAAATCGGAAGAGCTATCTGTGGCGGGAATTCGGCCACCGAGACACCGGTCATGAACGAAATCGCCTTCGAGTTTTGATGCGAGCGCGAAGTCTACGCGTTGCTGCGCGCGCGCTATACGCCTTGGGCCTGCGGCGACGCTCGATGTCGTACGCGCACGCAGCTATCGATCCGCGCAATTGAAACAATCCGTGACGGGTGCCCAGGGGGCGCATGCCAATCGATTTGCTGGCAAAGGAACCGGAGATGTATCGGAATGTTGCCGTTGCATATCGTGACGGGCTGCGCCATTGCTGGCTCCAGCGGATCGATGCAACGCGGGATCTTCTGAGCGAAATTCTCGCTGCTCCGTAGGACTGCTTCGCGGCACAGAGGTTGCCGCGCGCTTCATCCGATTGTGTTACTGCAGTTTTCCGTTTTGCGGTCGATGCGCAGTGCCTGCCCTGCCAAAACCGGGAAATTTCGCTGCACAGACTGTTACGGTTCTTTCATTTTTCTCCCTAGATCGGCGAAACGGTGTCTGCCTAGACTGGCGCCGCGCTTGGGTAAACGTTGTTGCGTGCGAAACACGCGGCCGCATTGCCAGAGCAACCGATCCATCCAACCAGGGAGCACGCAATGAACTATCAACGAGTATTACTGTGGCCGGTCGCGGTCGCCGCGGCCCTCGGCCTGGCGGCTTGCGGCGGCGGGGGTGGCAGCAGCTCGCCAACGCCGACGCCGTCGGGAATGGTCAATGTGCAGGTGACCGACGGACCGAGCGACGAGTTCCAAAATGTCTGGGTGACCGTTACCGCCATTTCTTTCCATGTCAGTCAAACGCAGGTCTGGAACCCGTCGGACGCGACCTGGCTAACGACCACGCTTCCGGCCCCGGTCACAATTAACCTGACCAAGCTCAACAACGGCGTCCTGAACACTCTTTTTTCCAATATCCCCCTGCCGGTGGGCACCTATCGCCAGATCCGCTTTTTCTTCGACGGTGCCAACGCAAGCCTGCAGGCCTCGGCCTTGAACACCAAGGATTCCAATGGCGCAGCGCTGCAGTGGAACGACCAGGTGGAGTATCTGGATCCCAACAACGGCTGGGCGATTACCGAGGCGCCGCTGGAGATTGCCTACCCGACCCAGGGCATGCAGCTCGTCGGCACGTTCAACGTGACTGAGGACAGCACGCTGGACCTTGCAGTCGACTTCGATCTGGAGCACATCATCGTGCCGTTTCAGCATGGCCCCGTGAATGGCGCCGCAACGACGTATTTCACGATGCGGCCCAGCCTGTTTTATTACGACATGTCGAAGGTCGGCGCGATCTCGGGCACGATCAACCCGGGCCAGTTGTGCCAGACCGTAACTGCGGAAACCGCTACGCCGCCAACTTGCGCCTTCAACCTCGTCGTCAAGGCCGAGCTGCTGTCGGCCGACGGCAGCCGCCACTACGTTGCGCGCGAAACGACGGTCGACCCGGTTACCGGGAAATTCACGCTTTATCCGCTGGCCACCAAGGATGCCAATGGCAACCCCATCTCCTCGTACGACGTGCTGATTCGTGGGCGCGAGATGCAAACCATGCTGATCACGGGCGTTCCGGTCACGCCGGGAACGGCACCGGGTGGCACGGAGGCTGCGGCGCCGACGAGCCTGCAATCGACTGACATCGTGCTGGCGCCCAACAACGACGAGTACACGGCGCAGTTCGCATCGTCCCTTGCCCCGCTCCCCAGCGGCTACGCGATCTTCCAGCAGACACTGTCCGGAGGGGTTCCCTACGAGGTGCGGTGGCGCAATACGGATCCGTTCACGGGAATGTTCCGCAACCCGATCCCGCTGCAGGCCGCGACCGGTATCGACCTGGCCCCTTACAACGGCGGCAACACGCTGGCGTTCAACCCGGCCACGCCGGTAGAAGGAGCCGGCGGATTCACGGTCGCCGTCAACGAGGTCGCGTACTACAACTTGAGCGCCGGAACAGTGATGGCGCCTCCGGTTGCTCCCGCGACGACGCAGACGTTCACCTTCAGTGATCCGACCCTTGTCAGCGGGGTTGAATCGGGGACGATCAGCGTGGACCTGAGCTTCAGCGGTCTCGCCACCGACAACAGTTGCCAGCTCGTGCTCGCGCGGTTTGCCGCGATCATCGACACCTACGACTGCAGCTCCATGCTGAGCAACACGGTGCCGGCGCTGTTTACCTTGCAGAGCATCCCGGCGGGCTCAGCGGGTAAACCGGTGCTAGGCGCGTACTACTATGCGTACGTGCGCTTGTGGGATAGCGCTCACCCGGCGAAGTCGCGCATTATCGTCCCCCTGCCGGGATTCACCGATCTGCGCACCACGGACACGGCCACGCTCAACGGCAGCGTTGTGGGTGAGTAGCACGTAACGTTGCGATCGGCAGCAGTGCCCGCGCCGCATTCGTGCGGCGCGGGCATTTTAGAACTCGATTGATTCACCGGGCTCCAGCGATATCACCCGTGTCGGCGTGGTCCCCAGCGCCGCGCGAAACTGTTCCGGCGTGCCCTTGAGCACCGGGAAGGTGCCGTAGTGGATC
>OMSW01000083.1 GCA_900290295.1 Burkholderiales bacterium | reverse complement strand
GCGTGCCAGGTCCGCCAGGAGCGCACCCGCCCCCGGCATTTCCATCAAGCTCTCCAGGTGACGCGCGGCGAAATAATCGGTGAAGATGCGCCCGGCCTCCTGCGCGCGCTCCCCGAACAGCCGCGGGAAACCGTCGCGCAACGACGCGCGCGTCCGCGCCTTGGTTTCCGCCAGGGTCCATGGGGGCATCCCAAAGGCTGCGAAGACCGCATTCATGGCCTCCGAGATCACTCCCCAGTTGTCCACCAACGTATTGTCCCAGTCGAACAGGATGGCACGGGGGCGCGGCGTCATGCCGACTGGCCTTCGACATGGGCCATGATCCGCCGGCGCAGCTCGCGCGTCACCGGTCCGACCCGTCCATCCCCGACGGCGACGCCGTCGATCCGGGTGACCGGCAGAAGAAAGCTGCTGCTGCTGGTGATGAAGGCCTCGCGCGCGGCATGGGCCTCGGCGACGCTGAAGGGCCGCTCCACAAGGCGCGCGCCGAGCCCCTCGAGCAGGCCGACGAGCGCGCCGCGTACGACGCCGGCCAGAATGTCGGTGTCGAGCGGCCGCGTCACCAGCTCGCCGGTCGCGGTTACGATCCACGCGTTGGTGCTGGTGCCCTCGGTGACGAAGCCGTTGGCGTCCACCTGCCAGGCTTCGAAGGCCCCCTGCTCCACCGCGCCCTGCTTGCCCAGGATATTGGCCAGGAGCGATACCGACTTGATGTCGCTGCGCCGCCAGCGAATGTCCGGGATCGTGACCACGGCGATCCCGTTTTCGAGATACGCGCGGGGCACTTCCTTCAGGTTCTTGGCGGTCGCTACCAGGCTGGTCCGGGTCACGGCTGGAAATTTGTGGTCGCGCGGCGCCACGCCACGGGTCGCCTGGAAATAGACGAGGCCATTGGCGATGCCGTTGCGCGCCAGCAGCTCATCCAGCACCAGGCGCAGCGCTGCGCGCGACATCGGCGGGGCGATGCGAAGCGCCTTCAGCGAGCGCTCGAAGCGGTCGAAATGGGCGCCGGCGTCGATCAACCTGCCGCGGCGGACATGGATGACTTCGTAGACGCCGTCGGCGAATTGATAGCCGCGATCCTCGATATGGACGCGCGCTGCCCCATGCGGCAGATAGCGGCCGTTGACATAGGCGGTGCGGGGCATCGAAGGGCTAGGCCTCGCCCCTTTCCGACCGGTCGGCCGAAGTGATGCCAAGCGCGCGCAGCTTGCGGTGGAGGGCCGAGCGCTCCATGCCGATGAATGCCGCCGTCTTCGAGATGTTGCCGCCGAACCGGCTCACCTGGGCGTCCAGGTAGCGCCGCTCGAACACTTCGCGCGC
>OMSW01000018.1 GCA_900290295.1 Burkholderiales bacterium | reverse complement strand
ATGCTGCTCGCAAGCTACGCCTGCACTCCCGGGTCGGCGGTTGCTGCCCAGGTCAGGTAAACGCGCGGAATTTTCGAGAACCATTTGTCACAACCGGGGAGTATTTCCATGCGACCGATTCGTATGATCACCACAGGAATCGCCATAACTTCGCTATCCGCCCTGGCCGCGTGCATCGTCGTTCCCATTGGTGGCGGTGAAGGGGGTGGAGGCGATCACCGCGATCATGAAGAGCGGGGCGATCGCCACGACCTGCGGGGGCAAGGTGGTGGAGGCGACGCCGGCGACCGCCTGGAACGTGAGCAATCCGGTTTGGCGTCGGAATACCGCCGTCTGGCAGAGCTGCAGCAGATCCGGTCGGCCGTTTATTATCCGCGAACCTTGGGGAAGAACGTTTCCGGGATCTGGTCCTGACACGCAGTCCGCAGGCGGCGCGCAACGTGGCAATTTGCCTCTGGCCAGGGCCTTACTTTGCCGGCGGGTTCACCTCGACCACATGCTCGCAATGATCGTCGACAAGGGGAATCCACCCGTCTTGTCGCCTAAAGCCATCAACGATCAGCCTCGTCTGGGCGCCCGCTTCATCCGAACCGGCACGCGCATGTGAGACGACGATGTGGTAAATGGTTTCGCGATACCGGAAGTGCATCTTGAACTCGTTCCAGTGCGCGGGGATGCAGGGATCCAGGCGCAGCTTGTCGCCCTCGAGCCTGAGGCCGAGCAGCGATTCCACGACGAGGCGATACATCCAGCCCGCCGAGCCGGTGTACCAGCTCCATCCACCGCGCCCGATATGCGGTGCAAGCGCATAGACATCGGCCGCAACAACATACGGTTCCACTTTGTAGACTGCGATTGCCTCCGGTGAAATCGCATGGTTAACTGGGCTGATCATGGTCAGCAATTCCCAGGCGCGCTCGCATTCGCCCAATGCGGCAAACGCCATCGCCGCCCAGACCGCCCCGTGCGTGTACTGCCCACCGTTCTCCCGGACACCCGGCACATATCCGCGGATGTAGCCGGGATCCTGGTTGGACTTGTCAAAGGGCGGATCGAGCAGTTGAACGAGCTTTTGGTCACGATGCACGAGCCGGTCGTCGAGCGCTTGCATGGCCCTGCGCGAACGGGTCGCATCGCCGGCGCCGGACAGCACGGACCAGCTCTGCGAGATCGAATCGATCCGGCATTCGGCGTTGCCTGCCGAACCAAGCGGCGTACCGTCGTCGAAGTAGGCACGACGGTACCACTCGCCATCCCACCCGTGCTGCTCGATGTTCCGGCCTAGCCGATCCCTCTCACTGCAACAGGAATCGGCGAAAGCTGGATCGCCATGTGCGCGTGCCACCGCGGCGAACTGCCGCAGCACTTCGCAAAGAAAAAAGCCCAGCCAAACACTCTCGCCCTTGCCGTGCCTCCCCACGAGGTTCATCCCGTCATTCCAGTCACCGGAACCGATCAGCGGGAGGCCGTGCTCGCCGAATTGCAGTCCGTACTGAATGGCGCGCACGCAGTGCTGGTACAGGCTTGCCACGTCGGCCGACCTGCCAGGCAAATCGTAGTAGGAGTCGTCCTCGGCGTTGACGGGTCGGCCTTCGAGGAAGTGCACCGGTTCATCGAGCACCTGCATGTCGCCGGTACTCGTCAGATAGCGGCACACCGCCAAGGGCAGCCAGAGGTAGTCGTCCGAACAATGCGTGCGCACGCCGCGGCCGGAGGGCGGATGCCACCAGTGCTGAACATCGCCCTCCAGAAACTGACGGCTCGCACACAAGAGCAGGTGCTCCCGCACCAGCCCGGGCTCCGCGTGAACGAGCGCCATCACGTCCTGTAACTGGTCACGGAAGCCGAAGGCGCCGCCCGATTGGTAATAGCCGCTGCGCGCCCAGAATCGACACGCCAGCGTCTGGTACACTAGCCAACCGTTGGTCAGAACGTTGAGCGACGGGTCGGGCGTTTCCACCTGGACGGCGCCGAGCGTGTGGTTCCAGTACTGCCACAGCGCTTCGAGCACGCTGCGCGCGGCCGCGGCACCGCGAAATTGCTGTACCAGCCTGCCGGCCTCGTCCTCGTTGCGCCCGACGCCGAGCCGGAAAATGATCTCACACTCCTGGCCGTCCGCCAGATCGAACGTCACCTGGATTGCGGCGCACGGATCCAGGGCGGCTCCCACTTTGCCGGAGAGGCGTGAACGGTCCATGGCGGCGGGATCCCGCAGCGAACCATTGCGCCCGAAAAATTCCGTACGATTGCCGCTCACCGTGCGGGCTGGGTCATCCACGTCGAAGAAGGCAACGCGATCGGCGAACTCGGTGTTGTACGGATTTCGTGCGTAGAGCGCACCGCTCTGGGAATCGATTTCCGTGGTCACATGCATGGACGATTTGGCACGAAGATCACCCAGCACCCATTCGACGTAGCCGGTTGCGGAGAGTCTGCGCGGCCGGCCCGATTCATTGCTCACCTTCAAAACGGAGAATTTGACCGCTGCGTCCACGGCCACGTACACCCATAGTTCCGAGCAGATGCCGTCTAACCTGGTCTCGAAGACGCTGTAGCCAAATCCGTGCCGAATCACGAAGTGCGTCGACACGCGTGCCGGCAGCGGCGTCGGCGACCACACCTGGCCGGTTTCTTCGTCGCGAAGGTAAAGAGCCTCTCCACTCGAATCGCTCACCGGGTCGTTGTCCCAAGGCGTGAGACGAAACTCGTGCGCGTTCTCACCCCACGTATAGGCGGCCCCGCTTTCCGAGATGACCGTCCCGAATTGCGAATTTGCCAGAACGTTCACCCACGGCGCCGGTGTCACTTGACCCGGCGTAAGAATAATTACGTATTCGCGCCCATCGTGGGTAAATCCTCCCAACCCGTTGAACAGGATCAGATCGCGATGCGGCAAGGGTACGGCGAGAGCGGCTTCAGGACGCTGCCTGCGGCTCGGCGCGAGGCGCGGCGCGCGCGGTTCCGCGATACCACGTTGGTCGAGCTGCTCGGCCAGCGTTCCTCGGCCATCCGTGATGACAGCGCGTGCGACCGACTGCAGCAAGATGCGGTCCTCGGTGGATATTTGCTCGGCTGGCCGCACGAATATGCCACCCGGACGATCGATCACACTCGCCTCGATTCCCGAGGCGATGAGCCCCATGATCTGTTCCTGCAATCGTTGCCGGTACCCGGCGTGATCTTCGTTCCAGATAACCAGGTCCACCGCCAGCCCCTTCAGGCGCCAGTAGGCGTGCGCTTGAACGAGTTGACGCACGAGGTCGATGTTGGCCGCATCCCCGATCTGCAACAGTACGATCGGCAGGTCTCCGGAAATTGCGTAGCCCCACAGACCGGATTGCCCGCGCCGATTCTTGATGAGCACAGCGGCGTCGGCGCGCAACCAAGCGTTGGCATAGATAACGGAGCTGGCCAGGCGCGCATACAATTGCGCATCGTCCTCGGTTGCATTGAGCTGCCGCAGCACCACTTGGCTGTGGGTCCACGTCAGATCGAAGACGCGGTCCGAGAGGTGCCGGTCCTGGTATTTCTCGATCAAACTCAAGGCCAGATCGCGGGTTTCGCCGATCCCCAGCACCATGTCGATCGTGACCGACTGTTCCGGATCGAGCGCTATGCGATAGCAGATGGCGACGATCGGATCCAAGACCGAACCATCGGTGCCGCTCAGCGCCGCCGAGTCGCTCATCGCCGCGGGAGCGAGCGTGCTGCCCGCACGGCCGATGAACCGCAGGCGATCGGTTTCGTAGGAAACGTCGCCAATTTCCGCCCCGTGCGCCGCCATCAAGTGAAACATCCAGGGCGTTCGCTCGTCGAAGGAACGGGGCCGGCGCGTGCACAGGATCGCGCGACGCTCCCGCATGATTTCGGTCTGCACAAAAAGATTGCTGAAGGCCGGATGCAGCGCATCCGCAGCCGGCGGTGCAATCACCACTTCGGCGTAACTGGTGACGTCGATTTCCCGGCGCTGTCGCGATCGATTGGTGATACGGACCCTGCGCAGTTCGATATCATCCTCCGGCGATACGACGATTTCGGCATGCGTCTCGAAAACGCCCTCGCCGGCGCCGACGGAATCGCGGCGGCGAAACTCGGCTCGCCCCTCGGAGAAGATCGCCTCGTAATTCTCCGGTCGTTCGAGCGTCGGCTGATAACCGGTCGACCAAAGCGTCCCGCTTGCAACATCGCGGATGTAACAGAAGGTGCCCCAGTTGTCGCGCGTGCCATCTTCGCGCCAGCGCGTAACGGCGAGATCCTTCCAGCGGCTGTAGCCGCCGCCCGCGTTGGTGACCATCACGTGGTAGCGGCCGTTGGACAACAGCTGCACTTCCGGTATTGGCGTGTCGGGGCTGCGGAACACCCGAATCGGCGTTTCCGCAACGACCGACGTAGCGTGAACTTCGGAGAGTTGCGCTGTGTGCGAAAACAAGTCCGTGGCCTTGGGGATGCGCTCCTGCAGCAGCGGCATGATCGCCTGAAACTGCCGATCCGATTCAAAACGGCGCTGCATCGGACGCTCCAGGAGCAGGTAAGCCAGCGCCAGCAGGCTCATGCCCTGGTGATGCGCCATGAAGGCCCGCACAATCGTGCTCGCTTGTCCGGGCCGCTGCCGCGCCGGCGTGTAGTCAATGGCCTCGAAGAAACCGAACCGCCCGACAAGCCCCTCGGCCGCGAGCCGCTGCAGGTTCCGGCATGCGTCCTCGGGCGCCACCATCAACGCCAGCACCGTGGCGTAGGGGGCAACAACCAGATCCTCGGCCAGTCCGCGCTTGAGTCCCAGGCCCGGCACGCCAAAGGCGCGATACTGATAATTAAAGTGCGCATCGACGGTGTTGTAGCCGGATTCGGACATGCCCCAAGGCACGCCGCGCTGGCTCCCATACAAGATCTGTCTGGCCACCGCCGCCTTGCAAGTCTGGTCGAGCAGCGTGTGGTCATAGGTCGGCATCACCAGGAGCGGCATCAGATACTCGAACATGGATCCGCTCCACGACAGGAGAACCGGTTCTCCGCCGACGCTGGTGAGCAGGCGCCCCAGGGCGAACCAACTCTGCTGCGGAAGTTGCCCCTGCGCGATGGCCACGAAACTGCACAATCGCGCTTCCGAGGCCAGCAGGTCGTAGTAACCCGGGTCCAACCGGCGCTCTGTCACGTTGTAGCCGATGGTGAACAGGTGACGCTTCTTGTCAAACAGGAAGTCATACTCCATGTGCGCAAGTTCGCCGGATTGCCGTGCCAGACGTTCGATGGTGGCGACCGTGTCTCTGGCGCGGGCGCTGCCCTCCGTTACGTGCCACCGCAGCTCGGTGAGCCAGTCGCGCTGCGCGGGCGTCGTCACCGCGTCGAGTCGACGCGCGATCCTCGTACACAGATCCGCGTCCAGCCTCGCCAGTGCGCGCAGGGTTCGGATTTCAGCAACGTCGGCGAACTCCTCGAGACCACTCGGCTGCGCTGGCAGCAGCAGCCACGGTGTCAGGAACATCAGCTCGTCCAAGGACTCGCGGACCTGGCGGGCAAGCGCCTGCGCCCACCATCTTGCGCCGGTGCCGGGTGCCGCTTCGTCCCCGGCATTCGGGTTAGTCGCGAGCTGGGTGACGAGATCCGAAGCGCTAGACTGCAGCCGCATCAGGTGCGCATGTACCGCCGAGAGTGTGCCTGGAGGGAACGCGCACGCAGCCTCCAGATCGTCGCGAACCTGCGCCGTCTGCTCCGCAGCCGCTCCGTCGGCCGCATCCGCGAGTATCCGGAGCGTGTCGCCGACACCATCAAAAATCCGAGGCCCCGCTATCCGGTCATCAGCAAGGGCCAGCAGGCCTGCACGCAAGGTCAGCAGATGGGCGGCGAGGTTGCCGCTGTCTACCGTCGAGACGTAGCGCGGCAGCAGTGGCTGCAGCGTCTGCGTGTCGTACCAATTGTAGAAATGGCCCCGGTGCCGCTCCAGGTCCTGCATGGTGCGCATCGTGTCCGCCGTGCGCTCGAGGAGTTGCCGCGCCGGGATGTAACCGAAATCGTAGGCCGCCAGGTTCGCCAGCAACGCCAACCCCATATTGGTCGGCGACGTTCGATGCGCGACCGCGGCAGGGCGATATTCCTGAAAATTGTCGGGCGGCAGCCAATGATCTTCCGGGCCGACGAAGGTCTCGAAGAATGCCCAGGTCCGACGCGAAAGCGCACGCAGAAACAAGGTCTGCGCGACCGTGAGGGCCGCCTTGCGACGAGCGAGCGGGCGGCTGATCCACCACGCGATAACGGGTGAGGCAAACCACAGGAGCAAGATCGGGCCTGCCACCGACAGCACCGCCGGCGTCGACGCCGCCAGGAAGATCACCGCAATGATGGCGATGGCGGGCCCGAACCACATTGCACGAAAACAGGCCGCGAGGTCACTGTGGCCGCCCCCGGCCAACTCCGGTTCGCCGTCGCTCGACGGATCCCATTCGAGCAGTCGTCTGCGAGTCACCAGCATCCGCCAGCCAGTGCGGGCAACGGCATCCAGGCTGTAAAATGCCTCGTACGGAAGACAGGCAAGCGCAAACACCAGCTGCAGGACGTGCCGCAATGCGTTGCGTGCCACAGCGGCGAGGTGCTGCCGCAGCAGCGCCTCCTCCGCTTTGTGCAACAGCTCGTGCAACCAAGCGCACAAAGCGGGAACCAGCAGAACGCCGATTACCGATAAGGTCCATAACCACGCCGGCGACAGTTGCGTCCATCCCAACAGCAACAGTAGCGTAAGCGTCGCGGGTACGAGACTGCGCCGCAGGTTGTCGACCAACTTCCATTGCGACAACATCGCGAGCGGATTTTTCTGCCGGTGCGCGCTCTCCCCGGCGCGTTGGAAGGGTACTTGCCGCAGCAGCCATCCCGCGAGTTGCCAATCGCCGCGGATCCAACGGTGCCGGCGGCGCACGTCGGCGCTGTAGCGGGCCGGGTAGTCCTCGTACAACTGTACGTCGCTCAATAGCCCCGAGCGTGCGTAGCACCCTTCTAGAAGATCGTGGCTGAGGATGCGATTCTCGGGAAAGCACCCGCCAAGGGCTTGTTCGAACGCATCGACGTCGTAGATCCCCTTGCCGATGAATGAACCTTCGCCAAACGCGTCCTGGTAGACATCCGAAACGGCGCGCGTATAGGGATCGATGCCTGCCTCTCCACCGTACAGACGCGCATAGCGCGAGCGATATGTGCCTGGGAGGCTGGCTGCCACGCGCGGTTGCAAAATGCCATAGCCTTCGCTGACTCTGCGCTTGCCTTCGTCGTAATGCGCACGATTGAGCGGGTGCGCCATGGTGCCCACGAATTGCCGCGCCGCATCGCGCGGCAGCTGTGTATCCGTGTCCAGGGTGATTACGTACCTCACCTCGGGAAGGACGGCCGTGTCACCAACGACGAGCGAAAAACCATCCCCGGACGCAGCCGGCCGCCCGCGCAGCAGCGCATTCAAGTCCGCCAACTTGCCGCGCTTGCGCTCGTAACCCATCCAGATCCGTTCCTGCGGGTTCCATCGCCGCGGGCGATGGAAGAGAAAGAAAATGTCGACCCGGTCTTTATCCCCGCCACTGGCGTATTTCCGATTCAGCTCCTCTATCCTCGTCCGTGCCAGAAGCAGGAGCGGCCCGTCCCCGGGGAGCGTTTGCTCTTGCGAGTCCCGAAAATCCGTCAATAGGCCGAAGTGCAGCCGTTCGTCACGATTGGCTAAGAACCGAACTTCCAGCGCCTCGACCAGATCCTCGACGCTCTGTGCGCTTGTGAGCAGGGTCGGGACTACCACCAAGGTGCGCAATGGCGCCGGGATTCCTTCGGAGAAGTCCATTCGCGGCAACGGATGCGGTTGCACCAGCACGGTCGTCAGCCAATTGACGAGTGCCACGGCCAGCTGACTGGCGGCCAGCAGCAATAGGATGCCGATCGGTAACAGCGCCCAAGCGGCTACTCCTGCGGCCCGCGCCTGCCCGAGCAGGCTCCCAGTGAGGATCACCGTGATCAATAGGATCGCGCCGAGATACAGGAACAACGGGAACCGGACCGCTGCCCGGCGCAAGGCCGCCAAGCCGGAAACTTGAACTTTCGCTGCGCGTTCGAGCTCCGGCAGGCCCTTGTCCATTAGGTAATAGCCGACGTGCCCCGCACGATCAGCGGTCGCGGTACCGGCGTCGGCCGCCGCTCGCGCGCGCGCCAGATCCACCGCCTTGCGGGCAACCTCGCCCTCCGATAGCCGGCCCCTCTTCGCGATGCTTTCCGTTGCGTGACGGTAACGATCACGGGTCGCAAAGTCCATCCTGCCATAGACGCCATTTGGATCCGCTCGCAGCGTCTGCTCGACTACGCTCATGGTTTCGACAAAATCGCGCCAGTCCGTCGCTCCCAGAACCCGGAGGCTGCCGATGCTATTGCCGATCGAGACCTGATCGGCGGCCTGCTGCTGGATCTCCGACTGCACCAGCCGCTCGATTGTCAGGCCCGATTCGGAGAGCCCTTGCTCGATCCAGGTCAATGGCAAGGCCAAGGCGGGACCCAAGCCCTGCAAGCGGCGCGCAAGCTCCGCGACGAAGGCACTCACCATCGGCGGATTTGATCGCGCCATATCAGCAATGACCAGGATCAGACTTTTCGGGTCCTTCTGGGCGGTCTCCGTCATCTGGTCCGCCCAGGAGTTGGCAAGGTTTCGTTCAACCCTGCCGGCGGCGATCCGCACGGCGACGCGACGCAAGTTCTCGATGACTGCCAGCCGCAGCATTATGGGCGTCGCCCATAATTCGCCAAGCGTGAAGGCAGTAACGCTCTGGTAGGCCGCCACGAAGCGGCTTAGGCCTTCCGTGTCTACGCGGCCATCGCCATGCGAAATGATTTCCAGGGCGATGTCGTACACCCGCGGGCGACCGGCCGATGGCCCGTGCGCGAGGCGCGGGAGTTCCCGGCTGTAACCCTTTGGCAGGTGTCGCTTGGCCGTGCGGAGCTGCTCTTCGATGAGATAGAAATTGTCCAGCAGCCATTCGCCTGCCGGCGTGATCCGGCGCTTTGCCGTGACTGCCTCCGCCAACAGCTTGCAGACGTCGACCAAGATACGTTCGTTGTCTGCCAGGCGGGCAAGAAGCCGATCCGATGCGCGCCCGGAAGCGAGTTTGTGAGCGGCGGCAAGGGCCTTGCCGTGCTGCTCCATCTGATCGGCGCTGAACAACTCCGACCGCAACGGGCGTTCGTCGTCGAGTGAATTCCGCGGCCAGCCGCGGCCGCGAAGCGTCGTCCGCCACTGGAGCAAATACCGGACGAGGCTGTTGCCGGCGGTCTGTTCAGGAATTTGTTGCGCCTTTTGTCGCCCGCGTGGCGGGCACGGCGAAGCACCGTGCGCAACCGACTCGCCGCGGAATGAGTCCTTCGCACGAAGAAGCCCCAGTCCATCTTGGACTCCTTGTGTCTCGGACCCCCGGCCAGAATTGCCGTTCGAGCCGAACATCCTGCCGTAGGCTAGTGAAATCTATGCTGGGGCGCCAGGCGCGTCTGTGCGCTGTCGAACATACCGGGCAGTGCGTAGAACGGCAAGGCGATTGCTGCGTCATGGGCTAGATCGCCAATTTCTCGGGAAGGAGCCGGTCATACTCCTTCTTGACCACTGCGTAACATTCGCAGGTCCGTTTTTCCAGTCCCGGCCGATCGAGTACCGTGATGTGACCACGCGCGTAGCGAATAAGGCCGAGCCTTTGCAGGTTAAGTGCAGCCTCTGTCACGCCTTCGCGGCGGACCCCGAGCATGTTGGCCATCAATTCCTGGGTCATCACGAGCTCGGGTCCCTGCAGACGGTCCAGGCTCAGCAGCAACCAGCGGCACAGTTGCTGGTCCAGCGAATGGTGCCGGTTGCAGGCTGCGGTCTGCGTCATCTGCGTGATCAATGCCTGGGTGTAGCGCAGCAGCAGGTGCATCACCGGCCCGGCCCGGTTGAATTCGTCCTTGACCATCTGCGACTTCAGCCGAAACCCCAGGCCGGCGCTTTGCACCACCGCACGGCTGGGCGTCGACTCGCCGCCCATGAACAGCGAGATGCCGACGATGCCCTCGCTACCGACGACGGCAATTTCGGCCGAGGCACCGCTTTCCATCACGTACAGCAGCGAGACAATGGCGGTGGTCGGAAAATACACGTGCCGCATGGTGTCGCCCGACTCGTACAGCACCTTGCCCAGCGGCATGCTCACGGGCTCGAGCTCCGGCAGCCAGCGCTGCCACTCGGCATGCGGCAATGCGGCAACAAGGCGGTTTTTTCTTGGGTCGGCGGCAGCTGCCATGGCGCAACTCCTGGGCGGTCTTGACGAGAGGACGACTGTGTTAGCGGTCGCGCACAGGACTCCTTCAATTACGGCCAGCCAAGCTTACTCCATGTGTTACCTAGAGCACGGAACTTCCGCTATCTTGCGCATATCGTGTTTGCTGCCTGCAGTTACTCCCGCAGCAACTACACGAAGGAACGAGATCATGAATACCAATTCCGAGTACATCGCCAAGATGGACGCGCAACTGAAGAAATGGGACGCCGACGTCGACGAACTCCGCGCCCAAGGCAAGCAGATAAACGCCGACGCGCGCGCCACGTATTTCGGGCGCATCAAGGAATTGAGGGCGAGCCGCGATGCAGCGCAAAAAACATTTCAAGCGGTCCGTTGCGCGAGCGAGGTAGCTGGCGCACAGATGCAGGCGGGAATGGAAGGGCCTGGGACACGATGAAAAAGGCACTGGAAAGGGTTTCGGCGGATCTTCGCCAGTAGCGAATCAAAGATCCAACGCTATTCGAATCACCGCGCAAACGCCGGTATCGGTTCCGCATTCGCCTCGCGGACGGAACGCTCAACGCTGTTTGCCACTGCCTTTGGGGCCGACAGCAGTCCTTCGTACGTATCCTGATCCGCCTGATAACAGCCGCACGACGCGGCTTCCATTCCGGCACGATCGAGGATCGTGACCGCACCGCGGTGATAGCGGATCAGGTGGCGAGCCTGTAGCGCGTGAGCCGCCTTCGTGACCCCCACGCGCCGGACACCCAACATGTACGCCAGGAACTCGTGCGTAACGTGAAATTCGTCCATCTGCGCGCGGTCCTGTGTCATCAGCATCAAGCGCGCAAGCCGCTGCTCGACCACGTGAAACCGCGTGCAAGCGGCCGCCTGCGACAACTGGATCATCCTCACGTGCAAATAGCGATGTAGCGCACGCCGCAGCGCCAGCCTTTGGCCGAGCTCATGCAGCAGAACACCGGCGTTCATCCGCAATGCCGACCCCGCTCCATGGACCAGCGCCCGCAGCGGTGATGCAGTCACCCCCAACACCAGCGGCGATCCCAGCATGCCTTCGTTTCCGATCAACCCGACTTCCAGATTGGCGGTGCCATCAACCGGAATCATCAGCGAGATGAAGCTGTCGGTTGGGAAGTACGCGTAGCGAATACGCGTATCGGGTTCGTACAGGACCTGGCCAAACTTGAGTTCAACAGGCTCGCATCCGTCGAGGACGGGTTTTGCGTCGCGGCGCGGCAGCGCTGCGAGCAGCCGATTTTGTGGTGCATGCAGGGTCGAGGACATTGGATTGGTCACCTTCGCGTGCGATTAGTGAGCGCCGCGCGAGACGGCGTGGTAGACAACCAGCAAAACCACCGCACCGACCATCGACACAAACACACTGTAGAGGTTGAATCCGGTCAACCCTGCCATCCCAAAGGTGGTAAAAAGCCAGCCTCCAATGACTGCGCCAACAATGCCCAGAACGATGTCCAGTATTGCGCCTTGGCCCGTATTATTGACGATCTTGCTCGCGAGAAACCCGGCAATGAGACCGAGGATGATCCATGCTAATAAGGACATGATTGCCTTTCGTATCGGTACTATCAGACCGGAACGAATCCGCCACGAAGCAACGGTGCCGACCTAACGACACCCGGTCTCAGGAACAAGGCTAGTCGCAAACCAAGGCGCCGTCGGGACGGTGGCGCACATAAGGACGTCGACCGATGGCCGTGGTTTTGCTTGCAACGTGCACCAACACACAGACCGAATCGTGCGTCTTGGCTAGTGTTTGCCCCGGTCAGGGTCATTGCCCAAGCCCTCTTCCAAGTTGTCGATGCTGCATTGCCCATCGACCAATCAAGCTACAAGTAACGGAATTCCAATGAATTTCATTCGACACGCTCGTCTAGCGGCAAGGCTCCACCAACCCCGACGGGCGCTGAATCGGCCCAAGCCGGAGCGCGCCGCGGCGACGTGAAGCAGGCAATGACGGTCGAAGTGGTGCAGAAATTGCTCGGCACGCCTCGACGGATTTCGCGAAAAANNGAAAATGGGGGAGGCCCATGTAGCCAAGCCGCGTCCTTGCCGCCGCGAAGTGGCGACAAGGACGGCTGGGGCATCCTGTCTGGAAGCGGCGGGATTGGCGGAAGCGCGGCCTGCACGCCCGACTCCCTCCCCTTAGGCGACGGCATTGGCGCCAGTGGGCCCGTTCCACTGCAATTCGTTCATTTCGGCGCCGCCACCGAACCGGCGTAGAAAACCTCGCACTGTTTGCCAAGGAAGAGGTCGCTGCCCTTCTTCAGCAACCTGAGCGCAGGTCCGGCGAGGGACGTGAGGACGCTCGGATTCTCCACGACCGGATTCTGGAAGGTGCCACGTATTTTCTGCCGCACCTTGGCGCAGCCCTTCGCATCGATCAGTGCCATGGTCACGTCAACGAACTGGTCATTGACGAAATCGAGCCCTCCCTGGAGGGCGACCCGATTCTCTTTGGTCGCCATGGCCACGTCCTGCGCCTGCGCCACGCCGCGCTCGACGTTCCAGTCGGAGACGACCGTTCGGATCTCGCTGCTTCCACCTGCTCCTTGATAGTTGCTCGCAAAGTTGTACCCCTTTGTGACCACCAGGCCGAGAGCAGAGCTGTACCCCTTTGCGACCACCAGGCCGAGAGGCCCGGCAAAGAAGAAGGCCGCCACGTCCACGAGGTTGAAGTTCTGGCTGGATTCAAAACGGGAGAACTCCCCATCCAGATCGCGGCCACTAAGCGTAAGGTTCTTGGCCCGTAGCGAGATCTGCCCCTTCGCGGTCTGTCGCATCTGCTTCCAGGTCTCTCCCTGCATCGACAAGATCGCGGAGAAATCCATCCGGCCCGCTACTGCCGCCTGCAGTGACACGGACTTGAAGAATTCCTCGATGGGAAACTGCGGGAGAGAGTAATGAACGAGGTAAAGGGGGACAGCGCCGGAGAAGTCCGCGTGAATGCTCCCCGTTCCCTGCGTGCCGAAGACACGCGTCGTGACCGGCTTCAAATCGAAGACCCCATTCGTCGCCTCGGCCGAAAGCTTCAAATCGGACACCGTGAAACCTTCACTGCGTACCTGCCCGCACGTGAGTTCCGCGGTAAACGAAAGGTCCTTCAGGAAGTTTGAGCGCCTCGCGCCCGATACGCGCAAACGATGCACGTCCAGATGGCAATCCCCCGCCTCCAACCCTTCCCCAAATCGCTTGTCCGCGTAGACGAGAGTCCCGTCCGAAAGGGAAACGATCGGCCAGTCCAGGACGGGTAGCGCCTCTGCGGCCGCTTCCGGATTCTCGAAGTTGAACTGACCGTCACGGTCCCTTTC
>OMSW01000287.1:902-6712 GCA_900290295.1 Burkholderiales bacterium | reverse complement strand
CAAAATTTTGCAGGATGCCACCGGCACCGGTCGAAAGAAAGAAGAAGCCGAAGCACAGCCAGACGGTTGTCGAACCCAGGAACGCAAACCGCCCCGTGCTGGCGGGAGGCGACGCGCTTGGCTCCCGGGAATGCTTCGGCTCGGATTTCCCGCTAAGAAGATCCCGCTGTGTCAGCAGCAGCAGGCAAACCACAACCCCGACCACGGCGGCGGCGAATCCGGCCACGTGCCAGCCGGCGAAGGTCGTGACGGCGCCCATGAACGACGCGCCCGCTACCCATCCGAGATTTCCGGACAGGCCATGCATGGCAAATGCGTGTCCGAGGCGCGAGGTCGAGACGCGATGATTCAAAATGGTGAAGTCGGCTGGGTGGAATATCGCGTTGCCGGCCCCTGCCAAGGCGGCCGTGGCCAACAGGCCGGCGTACGATTGACTCAGTCCCAGCATGATGCCGGCGGCGGCCAGCAGGGCAACAGCCGCCACGAGCATGCGATACGGGCCGATGTGGTCCACAGCGAAGCCTGCCATGGCCTGGCCGGTACTGCTGATCACGAAGAACACGGTTGCCAGAAAGCCCGCCTCGGTAAAGCCGATACCGAAGTCGCGCATCAGCCAAGGGTAGATCGGCGGTAGCAGCATCTGGAAAAAGTGCGACGTCATGTGCACGAGGCCCACCAGACCGGCGGCCTGCGCGTCGTGGCGCCAAGGTCGTGCCAACGTTGCTTCCTGCATGGTGGGATAATAAATAGATTTGTTTTTTCAGAGGATGGACCCATGCGCCGATCGCGCTATATCTCCCGGGCGCGTCACCATGCCGACGCCGATACCTTGGCCAAGCTTGCCCGCCGCATGTCCGAATCGGGCAGCCGGATTGAGGACCAGCTCTGGGAGCGTCGACTGGTCGAGTTGATCAACGATCGGCTCGCCCGCGGCTTTGAAGAGGTCATCGACGCTGCGCTGGATGAACTGTCCAGCAGCAACCCGCGCGCCTACGACGATCTTGCCGACCTCGCGGAGTCGTGTGCGGAAAGCACCACCCTCGAAATCGACGGCAAGGTGAACGAGGGCTTGCTGATCGCCCTTCCGGTGCTGGCCTGGTCACGCTACAAGCTCCCGACCCTAGCGCTTAGCCCCGCTATGGTCAGCAACATTGCCGTGCAGATCGGTGCACACCTTGCCGCGCGCGGCGCCCGCTGCGCGGTTGCCGACACCTTGTATTCGATCGACCAACTTCCCGAATCGTTCGGCGAGGTGCGCGATGCTGCGGAGGCGCTTTTTGGCTCCGCGGCGCAGGACGGGCGCCTGAAGATCGACCCCAAGTCGCTGCGCGAACCGGTTGCCATGCTTGCCGATTCGCGCTACGTGCTCGCCGCGATCGTCGTGCCCCAGGGAGCACCGATATACCATTGGCAGCAGACCGGTGTCGATCCGGACGCCAAGACTGCAGCAATCGAGGCGTTTCGCGAGCAACTCGCCGGCATTTTGGCGCCGGTAATGACCGGCTGCCGCTTCCGCGTTCTTGCGCCCAACGCCTTTCATGCGGCGCTGCGCCTGGGTGATCGCGAGTTGCGCGAGTTTTCCCTGGACGCGGCCATTTCATTCCTGAAGCTGTCCTACGAGCTTGACCCGTCGACTCTGCAGGCCACGGTCGCCGCCTACGAGGAAAAGCGTGACCTACCGACCACAGAGATGCGGATCGGAATCTCGCGCGTTGCCGACGACGATGTCGTGATCGAGGGCGTGGTCTGGCCTCTGCTTGGCGACGATGAAGAGCGCTCGCTCGAGGAAATTGAGGCGACGCTCAAGCGCCTGGGAATCAACCGGATCGTTACCCACGCGCACCGCTTCCCGCTCGAGTATTGCGACGACTGCGGTGCTCCGGTCTTCCCGAATCCGTCCGGTCATTCGGTGCACACCGAGCCACCGGAAGACGGCACCGAACAGCCCGTCAGTCCCTTGCACTGAGGGTGCCGGAGCGCTCGTCGCGCCCTTGGCGCTACGGGCGGCTCGCGACTGCAACGCGCGCTATGCGTGCCGCGCAGTGCCACCCACAGGCCGACCGCTCTGCTCTGATCAGTGGACGGTGCGCTCGAACGTAAAGGTGCCCTCCCGAAAATCGACCGGCACTACGTCCTTGGGGCCGATCTTGCCCTCCAGCACACGCATCGCGAGTGGATTCTCGATTTGTTGTTGGATCGCCCGCTTCAACGGACGCGCACCGTAGAGCGGATCAAAACCGATCTTGGC
This sequence comes from Burkholderiales bacterium, assembly GCA_900290295.1. Classification (GTDB taxonomy): domain Bacteria; phylum Pseudomonadota; class Gammaproteobacteria; order Burkholderiales; family Burkholderiaceae_F; genus GJ-E10. The sequence goes on along the minus strand of OMSW01000287.1, from coordinate 4,464 downwards.
GATTTCGGCCAGGGCGGCATCGCTGACGACCAGCTTCATGTCCTGCGCGGCGAGCCGCGCTTCGAGGCGGCGCAGCTGGATTCGAGCGATTTCGGCGATCCGTGTCCGGTCCAGTGCGTTGAACACGACGATCTCATCGATGCGGTTGATGAATTCCGGGCGGAAATGCGCACGCACCTCACCCATGACAGATTCGCGTATCAGCTCCGGATCCTGTCCGAGCAGGCGCTGGATCTCGTGCGAACCCAGGTTTGAGGTCATGACGATCACGGTGTTCTTGAAATCGACCGTGCGCCCTTGGCCGTCGGTCATGCGGCCATCGTCGAGCACCTGGAGCAGGACGCTGAAGACATCCGGGTGCGCCTTTTCCACCTCGTCGAGCAAAATCACGCAGTACGGCTTGCGCCGCACCAACTCGGTAAGTTGACCGCCCTCCTCGTAGCCGACATAGCCGGGAGGCGCACCGATCAAGCGCGCCACCGAGTGCTTTTCCATGTACTCGGACATGTCGATGCGAATCAGCTGATCTTCGCTGTCGAACAGGAATTCGGCCAAGGCTTTGCACAACTCGGTCTTGCCGACCCCGGTGGGACCCAGGAAGAGAAACGATCCGTAGGGACGGTTGGGATCGGCCAAGCCGGCGCGGGAGCGTCGAATGGCGTCCGATACCAGATGCACGGCCTCGTCTTGTCCGACCACGCGCTGGTGCAGACGCTCCTCCATATGCATGAGCTTCTCGCGCTCGCCCTGCATCATCCTGGCAACCGGAATGCCGGTCGCGCGCGAGACGAGTTCGGCGATTTCTTCCGCACCCACCTCTTTGCGCAGCAACTTGAATTCGCGCTTGTGCCCCGATGCTTCGGCGGCCTTCAGCTGGCTTTCGAGCTGGGGCAGCTTGCCGTATTGGATCTCGGCCAGCTTGTCGAATTGTCCGCCACGCTGCAGGTCGGCCATCTTCGCGCGCAGGCGATCGATCTCGGCCTTGATATTGGCCGCGCCCTGAACCGCCGCCTTTTCCGAACGCAAGACTTCGTCCAGGTCGGCGTATTCGCGCTCCAGGCTCGCGATCTCGTCCTGGATGAGCACCAGGCGCTTGCGCGAGGCTTCGTCGCTTTCCTTCTTGACCGCCTCTCGTTCAATCTTCAGCTGGATCAGGCGCCGGTCGAGGCGGTCCATCGATTCGGGCTTGGAATCGATCTCCATCTTGATGCGCGCGGCGGCTTCGTCGATCAGGTCGATCGCCTTGTCTGGTAGGAACCGATCGGTGATATATCGATTCGACAGCTCCGCCGCCGCCACGATTGCCGGATCGGTGATCTCGACCCCGTGATGGAGCTCGTAGCGCTCCTGCAAGCCGCGCAGGATGGCGATGGTCGATTCCACGGAGGGTTCGCCGACGAGGATCTTCTGGAAGCGACGCTCCAGCGCCGCGTCCTTTTCGATGTACTTGCGATACTCGTCGAGGGTTGTGGCACCGATGCAATGGAGTTCACCGCGCGCCAGCGCGGGCTTGAGCATGTTGCCGGCGTCGATCGCACCCTCGGCCTTGCCGGCTCCGACCATGGTATGAAGCTCATCGATAAACACGATGGTCTTACCCTCATCGGCGGCAATCTCCTTCAGAACGGCCTTGAGCCGCTCCTCGAATTCGCCTCGGTACTTGGCCCCGGCCAGCAGTGCGGCCAGGTCCAGCGTCAGGACACGCTTGTCCTTCAGGGTCTCCGGCACTTCGCCATTGACGATGCGCTGCGCCAGGCCTTCGACGATGGCGGTCTTGCCGACCCCCGGCTCACCGATCAGCACCGGATTGTTCTTGGTGCGTCGCTGCAAGATCTGAATGGAGCGGCGGATCTCGTCGTCGCGTCCGATCACCGGATCGAGCTTGCCCGCCCGGGCACGCTCGGTCAGATCTATCGTGTACTTCTTCAAGGCTTCGCGCTGACCTTCGGCTTCGGCTGAGCCGACGTTCGCGCCGCCACGTACCGCCTCGATCGCAGCTTCCAGCGTTTTGCGGTTGGCGCCGTGCTCGCGCAGCAGTCGGCCGGCCTCGCCCTTGTCATCGGCCAGGGCCAGCACAAACAGCTCGCTGGCGATGTACGTATCGCCGCGCTTTTGCGCCTCCTTTTCGGTCTGATTGAGCAGACCGAGCAAGTCGCGACTGACCTGCACCTGGCCGTCGAAACCCTGCACCTGCGGCAGGCGCTTTAGCGCGGCTTCGACTGCGACACCCAGTGGCCCGACCGTCACGCCGGCCCGTTGCAGCAGCGTGCGGGCCGAGCCATCGTCCTGACGCAGCATCGCCGCCAGCAGGTGCACGGGCTCGATGTATTGTTGATCGTTGCCCACTGCAATCGATTGGGCGTCGGCTAGCGCTTCCTGGAATCGCGTGGTCAGTTTGTCCTGGCGCATGATGTTTCTTTGAGGTTGTCCATGAAATACCCACGACAGTATCCGCCATGGCTATTCTCGGCGGGGTATCGGCATCGTTTCTTCACATGAGGCCGAACCCGATCATGGTCAAGATTGGGCGCAGCCGGGCATATTTCAAGGCGTGGCCGTTTCGGGATCAGCGCCGCAAATGCCCTCGTGCCGCCGGCTTGGCGATACCCGGCGCGCCGCGGGCCAACGCGAGTGTCCCCGACACCGGCAAAGCCTGGTCCTAGCTGGACAGGGGTTCGATCTGCGACTGAAGATAGTTCTGCAGTCCGACCTTTCCCAGTACCGAGATCTGCGTTTCCAGCCAGTCGATGTGCTCCTCGGTATCGGTGAGGATGGCGGCAAAGATGTCGCGCGATACGAAATCCTGCACGGATTCGCAGTGCGCGATGGCCTCCTTGAGCGCCTTCTGCGCACCTTGTTCCAAACTCAGGTCGCAGTGCAGTAACTCGGGAACGTCCTCGCCGATTTGCAGCTTGCCCAAGTCCTGCAGGTTGGGCAGGCCGTTGAGCAGCAAAATACGCTCGATCAGTTGATCGGCGTGCTTCATTTCCTCGATGGATTCGTCGCGCACGTAGTGCCCGAGGCGCTTCAGGCCCCAGTTGTCGAGCATGCGCGCATGCAGGAAGTATTGGTTGACCGCCGTGAGCTCGCACTTGAGTTGGGCATTGAGGTAGCCGATGACCTTTTGCTCGCCTTGCATGCTGCGGTTCCTTTCTTCTTTTATTAGTGAGCCCGGCGCGGCGCGCGCCGGTGTCATCGGAATTTAGACAGCGTGCGCAAGTCCTTCCAGCGACCCCGGTGCGGGCGTGCGCCTCGGCCGGACCCCAGCGATGATCTCCTGCGCGCATTCGCGGCAGCAACCGCAACCGGCGCCGACACCCAGCGCCGCGCCGACGTCGTCGATCGTTCTTGCTCCCGCCGCAACCGCTATGCGGATCTGCTGGTCGGTGACCGCGTTACAGATGCAAACGTACATCGCCGCTCCCCCCGGCCTTCCAGGGCCTTGCGGCGTCATCTTGGGTGCACCGCGCTTACCCGTGTTGATCTAGGTCAATCGAATAAGAATGATTCTCAACAGCATTATAGGGAAAGAGTCTCAACAACGCTAACGATTCTTATTTAC
>OMSW01000287.1:0-892 GCA_900290295.1 Burkholderiales bacterium | reverse complement strand
CGCTTCCAGAACGGCGCCTGCGTCTTGAGAAAATCAACGATGAAGCGGCAGGCGGCAAAGGCCTCGTCACGGTGCGTGCTCGCGACTGCCACCAGGACGATGCGATCGCCGGGGTGCAACTCGCCAAACCGATGTATGACCCGTACCTGGATTAGGTCCCATCGAGCTAGGGCCTGCTCGACGATCTCCTGCAGGCTGCGTTCCGTCATCCCCGGATAGTGTTCCAAGGTGATCTGCTCGACGGGAAACCCGTCGCTAAAGTCCCGGGCGATGCCGACAAAGCTGACGAGCGCCCCGGTTGCGGCATCGCCCATGGCATCGATCTCCGCGCCCGGGTCAAAGTCCTGCTGCTGAACCCGAATTTGCCATCGCCGCTTCATTTGCGCCCCCATCCGCCCCGCGCCTTCATCCGGCCGGTCCCGCGCGCGTTCAGCCCCCAGTCACGGGTGGGAAAAATGCGACCTCGGCGCCATCGCGCAGCGCCGTCTCGTCGCTACCCACGACCTGGTCCAGCGCCATGCGCACCGGCTGCACACGGGAAAAGGCGCCAGCCCAGGGTTCGCCGCGTCCGCTCAGCCACGTGCGCAATTGCCCCAGGTTCGTTACGCTCGCCGGCGGCTCCACATCCTCGCGCGCCAGGCCAAGCGCCTCGCGCAGGCGCGCAAAATACAGAACCGTTATTTGCATCGTCTCCTCCTGCCCGCTTCGGCGGACCCGCCGATCGCACCGGGACGCAGCTTGGTTCGGGCTCTCCTATGCCGGACCGGTTAACTCCGAAAAGAAGAGAAAGCGCACCTGCTGCCCGCTCGCGACCGCAACCCCCGGCGCGATGTCAACCAGCCCGTCCGCCCACGCAACCGAGCTTAACAGCGCGGAGTTCTGGTTCGGGAAC
>OMSW01000146.1:11941-33488 GCA_900290295.1 Burkholderiales bacterium | reverse complement strand
ATCCGTGGCAATGACGCCTTACCCAACCACGAGGATATTCGTGATCTGCTCATCGACTTGGTGGATCATTTGGACGCGCTGGTGGCCTATTGGGACGTCAACCAGGTCTGCGTGTTCGTAAACCAGGCCTATCGAGACTGGTTTGGAAAGGGCAGATCCGATCTGATCGGGACGACTATGAGGGAGCTGCTTGGTGCCCTCTGTGAAAAGAACCTGCCGTATATCGAGGGCGCCCTCGCGGGAGAGAAACAAGTATTCGAGCGTGAAATCCCGGGCGCGGACGGTGGCGTTCGCCACAGCCTCGCAAGCTATATTCCCCACATCGTCGACGGTCGCGTACGTGGCATATTTGTGCATGTGGCCGATGTGGAGCCACTGAAAAAGTTGGAGCGGGAGCTAAAGAAAGCGAAAGAGAAGGCGGAAGCGATGGCGACCCACGACTTCCTCACGGGTCTTCCCAACCGCGTTTTGCTGCGAGACCGGCTGAGCCAAGCCCTTGCGGCGGCCAAACGCACAGAAGACGTCCTGGCGGTTATGAGCGTTGACATCGACAACTTCAAGCGGGTTAACGATACCCACGGGCACGGCGAAGGGGATCGGTTCCTCGTCGAAGTTGCATCGCGTCTGCGTCAATCGGCGCGCGAATACGATACGGTCGCTCGCTTTGGCGGGGATGAGATCATTTTGCTGGTCTCAAGAACGACTCCCGCCGAGGTCGAGGATTTCGCGGTCCGCGTCCTACGTGCAGTTCGGCAGCCGTTTAACGTCGGCGAGTCCATCGTATTGCCTGCTCTGAGCGTTGGCATCGCCTTGTACCCGCAACATGGCCAGACACCCGACGCGTTGGTCGCCAGTTCGGACCGGGCGCTATATGCAGCCAAGAAGTCCGGACGAGACCGCTTTGAAATTGCCCAGTGACTTGCCCCGGGGCGGGCGCGCCGAGCCTTGAAAGTCGTCCTCGTCAAATGAGAATCAACGCGAGGGCCGCAGCGGCTCGAGTACGGCCTTGGACGGTTGCGGTGCGATCTCCGGCTGGCACCTTGTGAACCAAGCGCCACCGCAAGGCGCGATGCCGTGGCGCCTCGGTTTGCGCGACGGACGCCGGATCCCGGCGATTGCGATCGGGCAAAGATCACTTCGGGGCCATGCTTCGCGCCTTAGCCGCCCGCTGTGCGGATCCGTGCGAGGTCGAGCACACCCGCGGCGCCCCAGCCGCGCGTGCCCGCCGGTACCTCGGGCCGAAACGACTCGTACAATTCAAATGAACGTGCTGCGAGATCCTCGAGGTCAAGCGAACGCGCCAGAGCGTTCATCGCGGCCTCGACCGGGCCGAGCGCGTCGCCGAACTTGCTCTCGAGGTAACGTTGCACGCTGTCAGGATCCACTGGTTTGTCTTTCGAGAGCGCCCGCAGCCCTTGGGGCGTGTGAATGACTGGCACAGCACGATGCAACAGGTCGACGTGCAACTGCGTCCCGGGAACGGCTCCTTTGCGTACGCGTTTCACCTCGTCCGGCGCGGGCTTGAAGATGCCCAGAGATTTTCCCTTCGCATACGCGTTGAGCCCGGCAACAACCCGCCCCATCGTTAGTGCCTCGTCTCGACCAAATCCTAGTCGTTCCGCGACAACCGCGGCCCACAACGTGAGCACCGGTGCACGATTAACGCTGACGTGTAGCGTTTCAGCATTATTCGAAGCGGCCGCCCCGTGCCGCGTGCCAATGGGTCCCATCGACGCTCTCCTATTTGTCGCCGCCGAATGCCGCGGCGGTGCAGTACGATTGGCGGGCCGCTGCCTCGCAATGCCTTTTTTCTTGTTTGACCGCAGTAAGCAGCGCAGGAGTCATGCGTGAGGCGACGTTGACCGGTATCAATGCAGTGTGCATCGCGAGGCCCGTTGCTCGGTGCTCCGTCAGCAGGCGACGCACGTCAGCGCCGGCGCTCGTGGACCGAGCGCACTGACCCGATGCGTGTTAGGGCTTCGGCCCGGTCCCGGAGCACTATGCGACTTGTTGATGAGACAGAACGCGCAGGTATCAGTAGGGCCGTGACCCGCACGCCGGACGCGATCAGCATTACTGCGCGCGATGATCTGTAATTGCATGCGCTACCTCTTTGAACCCCGCCTGGTCAACGACGCGTTCGGCGACCCTGGCCTGTTCGTCGATTTTCGTGACGAGCGCCGCGCTCTACTGTTCGATCTGGGCGATATCACCGTGCTTCCGCCGCGCAAGTTAATGCGGCTGACGCACGTCTTTGTTACCCACACGCACATGGATCACTTTTCCGGCTTCGACCATCTGCTGCGAGTCGTCCTGGGCCGCAAGGCGGGTATTGTGCTCTTTGGCGGGCCGGGCTTCATCGCGCAGGTCGAACACAAGCTGCGTGCGTACACATGGAACGTTGTGCATCGCTACGAGGTCGAGCTGGTGCTCGACGTGCGCGAGATCGGGACGCACGGCCATGGGCAGCGTGCCCGCTTTTCGAGCCGGACGGGATTTGCGCGCGAGCCGTGCGCACCGTTCGGTCCGTGCGATGACGTGCTGCACGAAGAGGCGACGATTCGCGTTCGCGGCCGCTTCGTCGATCACGACATCCCGTGCCTTGCACTGGTGATCGAGGAGAAGGCGCACCTGAAGGTCGGCAAGGACCGCATCGCGGAGCTCGGATTGGGAACGGGCCGGTGGCTGTACGAGCTTAAGCATGCGGTTCTGACCGGCGCGCCGGACGCGATGTCGATCGAGGTGCAGTGGCGCGATAGAAGCGGCGAGCACACTATTACGCGACAGGTCGGAGAACTGCGCGACGTGGTCCTTGATGTTATTCCCGGCCAGCGCGTCGGCTACGTGACCGACCTGCGCTACAGCGAGGCGAACGTACGGACACTTTCGCAACTACTGGCCGGCGTCGACTTGCTGTTCATCGAAAGCGTGTTCCTCGACAAGGACAAAGCGCATGCCGCGCGCAAGAACCACTTGACCGCGCGGCAGGCCGGCGAGATCGCCCGTAGCGTCGGGGCCAAGGCGGTCGTGCCGTTTCACTTTTCGCCACGCTACGAAGGACGTTCTGCTGAACTGGAGGCGGAAGTTCAGACGGCATGGTCGGTTCCGGAGGAGGAAAGGAACTAACATCTTCCGGCCCTGCGATGAGCGGCTTGGATGCCACGCGTCGAGGAGATCTTTGCGCCGTGGGATTTCGTGCTGCCGAAATGCGCCCCGCGCTGCCTTCGTCAGCGACGCGACGCTTTTCCCTAGATTCTCTTTGGATAGTCCAGCGCGACGGTTTCGAGCGTGAGCTTGCCGACGTTGGACCACGACTTCGCGTTGAAGTGGAACTCGGCCACGGCGCAGGTAGGCAAGTGGGTGATCTCGCTGGAGAGCCAATGCGCGAGTTCGGTCAACTCGGGATTGTGACCAAACAGCATCACGTGGTCCTTCTCGTCGTCGAGTTTGTGAATGACGTCGAGCAGGTCGTCGGCCGCGACGGCATACAGCCGATCATCCACCACGATATTCTTGGGTCGATAACCGAGCTTCCTGGCGATGATTTCCGCCGTTGCGAGCGCGCGCCTGGCCGGGCTCGAGACGATCAAATCGGGCTTTACATCGCGCTGCGCCAAGCGCTCCCCGATCTTTGGCGCGTCGCGCTCGCCGCGAGTGTTTAGCGGCCGGTCTTTGTCGGGCAGCGAAGTATCATCCCAACTGGACTTGGCATGGCGGATGAGAAGCAGCGTTTTCATGCCCTAACGTGATCCGAAGTGCACTTCGGCGGTATTCTGAGCGCATGGCGATCCGCGTGGAATGCTATGCCGGCTATCGCGGCGAACAGGAGCCGCTCGCTTTTTGGCTGGGTGATCGGCGGCTTGCCGTACGTGCAATCGTCGACCGCTGGTTTGCGCCAACGCAGCGCTGGTTCAAAATTGACGCCGATGACGGGCATACGTACGTCCTTCGACACGACGAGCCGAGCGGAGGCTGGGAGCTCGCGGCCTATACGCGCGGGCCGGGCTAGGTTCGCTCGGATCGACGCTGCGGTTCGCTGGCGCTCAGGCTTGAGGAACTCTGACCGCCTGTAGATCGTGGTTTTTCGCACGCATCTGCACCGCAGCATCTACGGTCGCCTCGGCGAGGTTGGTCTCGACAACGACAAATCTCGCGTTTCGATCTTCCGACACCGGTTCCGATGATACCGTGGCCTTCGGATCGTCAGTCAGATCGCCTCGAAGATCATCGCGGAACCAGCTCAACGTTGTGGCCACCTGAGCCTCGGATAGCAGCGCATGGCCGGCGCGCCGCGGGTTGCTGTCATAGTGGACACGGTAGGCGAAGCGAGTCATTTGAACCCCCTTCCCATCGACGAGCTCATGGGCGATAGCCTGCGGCAAATTGCCGCGGTTTGCAACTGGCGCGGCGGGATTCTTGGCAGCGGCAACCGGAAGGTAGGAACTGCGCTTGGCTGCATCGTCGCCGGCCGCCTGCCCACGCAGCTCTCTCCCAAAGCGCGCTAGCCTGCGCGAGTACCCGATTGGCGTCATAATGACCGTGCAAGCTCCCTCCACGCAGCAAAGCCACGGTTAATCGATCGCCTATGTACATCATCATGGTCGCATCCGAATGCGCGCCGGTCGCCAAGGTTGGAGGTCTGGGCGATGTGGTCTTCGGGCTGAGCCGCGAACTGGAAATTCGCGGCCATTCCGTGGAGATCGTTCTTCCGAAGTATGACTGCATGCGATATGACCACATCTGGGGTCTGCAGGTCAGTTACGAGAACCTCTGGGTGCCCTGGTTCAACTTCCATATCCGCTGTACCGTCTGGTTCGGTTTCGTTCACGGGCGCAAGTGCTATTTCATCGAGCCGCATTCCCATGACAGGTTCTTCGAACGCGGTGCCTATTACGGCTTTACCGACGAGCACGTTCGCTTTGCCTTCTTTTCCAAGGCCGCATTGGAATTCATGCTCACGGCCGGCAAACGGCCCGACATCATTCACACGCACGACTGGCAAACGGCGCTGGTGCCCGTGATGCTCTACGAAATCTACAAGTTCAGCGGCATGGAGAATTGCCGCGCTTGCCATACGCTCCACAACTTCCGACACCAGGGAATCGCTGGCGAGAACATATTGTGGTTCACCGGCCTGGGAAGGCCGGACTACTACTACGACCGCAATCGCATGGGCGACGACTTCAATCCGAGCGCAATCAATTTCACCAAGGGCGCGGTGGTGTACTCGAACTTCGTAACGACCGTCTCGCCTCGGCACGCGTGGGAAGTCCGTCACACCGAGTGGGGTTACGGTCTGGGCCACATCCTGTACGTCTACCAGAACAAGTTTGGCGGCGTTCTCAATGGGCTTGACTATGAGATGTGGAATTCCGAAACCGATCCTCACATACCCCACCGCTATGGCGCCGGCGACTTTGCAGGCAAGAACAAGAACAAGGAGGCACTGCGAGCGCGCATGTGGCTGCGCCAGGAAAAAAAGCCGCTGATCGCCTACGTTGGTCGCCTCGACATGCAGAAAGGCGTTCCACTGATCCGCCACGCGCTGTTTCATTCCCTGCACCGGGGCGCGCAGTTCGTTTTGCTTGGCGCCAGCCCGGAACTCGGCATCAACGCGGAATTCTGGCAACTCAAGCACGAGCACAACGACAACCCCGACTGCCACCTGGAGATCGGCTACGACGAGGAACTGGCTCATTTGATCTATGCTGGGGCCGATATGCTGGTTGTGCCCAGTCTTTTCGAGCCCTGCGGACTAACGCAGATGATCGCCCTGCGCTACGGAGCGGTGCCCATCGTGCGCTGGGTCGGCGGCTTGGCCGATACCGTTTTCGATCGTGACTACTCCGATCGTCCTGTCCGCGAGCGCAACGGCTATGTCTTCCACCAGGCCGACAACGCTGGCATCGAGTCGGCCATGGACCGCGCCATCGGCCTATGGTTCGACTACCCGGCGGATTTTCGCGACCTTGCGGCTAATGGCATGCACTACGACTATTCGTGGAACCGTCCGGGAGGGGACTACTTGCACATTTATGAATTGATCCGACAGAAGTAACCGCTTCCATCGGCAAACTTTGCGACCAGGAGAACATTCCGATGGCTCCACTGCCCGAGTACATCGACGGACTACCCAACATCTGCGGCCGGGAGGACGAGGTTGAGCGCGTCATCGCCGAGGCAAAGGGGCGAGCGGTCTTCCTGCCCGACAGCGGCATCGACTTCGCGCGCCTCAGGAGCGCGTTTGCCTGCGCTCTGCACATGCACCAGCCGCTCATTCCGGCAGGCGGTGGGGATCTGCAGACCGCAGGCATCATCAGCAATCTGCAGTACATGATGGAGAACCAGGGCGTCGGCGACAACCACAATGCGCCGGCGTTCCACTGGTGCTACAAGCGCATGGGCGAGTTCATCCCCCAACTGGTGCGCGAGGGCAAGCAGCCGCGCATCATGCTGGAGTACTCCGGCACTTTGCTCCACGGCCTGCGCAAGATGGGGCTCAACGACGTCTTCGACAGCCTGGCGGCGATCACCTGCAATCCCGACTACCGTCGTTGTACGGAGTGGCTGGGGGCGCCTTGGGGACACGCAGTCGCCCCCTCTACGCCGACGCAGGACTACCGGCTTCACGTGCGTGCCTGGCAGCATCATTTTGCTGCCATCTTTGGCAACGAGGCACTGGCACGGGTACGCGGCTTCTCGCCTTCGGAAATGGCGCTGCCCAACCATCCAGACGTGGCGTACGAATTCGTCCAGACCCTGAGGGAAGGTGGTTACCAATGGGTGCTGGTGCAGGAGCACAGCGTCGAGCATCCGGAGAACGGTTCGCATCCCCGCCGTCCCCACCTGCCGCACCGCCTGGTCTGCGCGAACTCCAAAGGGGAGACCGCCAGCATCATCGCCATGATCAAGACCCAGGGTTCGGACACCAAGCTGGTGGCCCAGATGCAGCCGTACTACGAGGCGCGCAGTGTCGCTCCCATGGAACTCGGCGGCCGCCGAGTGCCGCCGCTGGTCACCCAGATCGCGGACGGCGAAAACGGCGGCGTGATGATGAATGAATTCCCGTCCAAGTACCAGCAAGTCATGAGTGAGAGCAGTGGCTCGGACACACCCGCCATGAATGCCACGGAGTACCTCGAACACCTGTTCGCCCTGGGCGTGGCCGAGAGCGACTTTCCGGTCATCCAGCCCATCTTCCAGAAATTGATCTGGGATCGCATGAAACCCGGCGAAGGCCCGGACCGGCTGTCCCACGTCATAGAAGAAATCCGGCGCGAGAACCACCGCTTCCACATGGAAGGCGGCAGTTGGACCAACAATATGTCCTGGGTGCGGGGCTACGAGGATGTGATAAAGCCGATGGACGAGGTCAGCTCGCGCTTCTTCAACACGGTGCTCCAGCGGAACATTCGCACTTCGGATGCCCGGTACCGCAACGCGCTGTTCCATCTGCTCTGCACGCAGACCAGTTGCTACCGCTACTGGGGCGAGGGCCTATGGACGGACTATGGCCGTGAACTGTGCCGTCGCACCGATGCAATCTTGAAGAACGACTTCTGATGCCAACTGCCACCTGGTAACTGCCATGACCGACGCACGACTTGCCGCCGAACTGACCCGAATCAGCGAGGCACGCCATCACGACCCCTTTAGCGTCCTCGGGCGACACCCCGACGGTGACCAAGTGGTGGTGCGCGCCTTCAACCCGTATGCCACCGAGATGTTCATCGCCGAGGGTGGTATGCCGCTGGAGCGAATGCCAGGCAGCGACTTTTTCCAGTGGCGGGGGGAAGCTGCCCGGCTGCCGGATCGTTACCGGCTGATCTGGCGGGACGAGGCGCACTACGAGCACTTCGCCCACGACCCCTACACCTATGCGCCACAATTGCCGGATTTCGACCTGCACCTGTTTGCCGAGGGTCGACACCGTCACGCCTACCGCTTCTTCGGCGCCCACGCGCAGCAAATCGACGGCGTCGCTGGCACGCGGTTTGCCGTTTGGGCACCGAACGCGGAGCGCGTGAGCGTCGTGGGGGATTTCAACCGCTGGGACGGCCGCTGCCATCCGATGCGGGTACGTGGTGGCACCGGCGTCTGGGAGCTTTTCATGCCCGACCTGGAACCGGGCCACCTTTACAAGTACGAGATCCGCAACCGCCATACGGGCCAAGTGCTGCTCAAGTCCGACCCCTACGGGCAACAGTTCGAGCTGCGCCCGCGTACCGCCTCGATGATTCCGGTCCGGAGCGGCCACCAGTGGGGCGACCACGATTGGATGGAAAGACGCCGGCAGGCCGATTGGCAGCACGCGCCGATGTCCGTCTACGAGCTGCATCTGGGTTCCTGGCAGCGGGGCATCGAGGGCGAATTTCTTGGCTACGCCGAGTTGGCGCACCGCCTCGTGGCGTACGTGAAGGAAATGGGTTTCACCCATATCGAGTTGTTGCCCATCACCGAACATCCGTACGATTTGTCCTGGGGCTATCAAGCTACCGGCTACTTCGCCCCGACGAGGCGGTTCGGCGAACCGGACGATTTCCGGTATTTCGTCGATTACTGCCATCGCCATGACATCGGCGTGCTGCTGGACTGGGTGCCGGCGCATTTCCCCAAGGACGCCCACGGCTTAGCCCGCTTCGACGGCACGCCGCTTTATGAGCATGAAGATCCTCGCCTGGGCGAGCACATGGACTGGGCGACCTTGATCTTTAACTTCGGCCGCAACGAGGTGAAAAGCTTCCTCGTTTCCAGCGCCGTATTCTGGCTGGAGGACATGCACATCGACGGCCTGCGGGTCGACGCCGTCGCATCGATGCTTTACCTGGACTATTCGCGCACGGAAGGCCAATGGGTACCCAACGAATTCGGCGGCCGCGAGAATCTGACGGCGATCGACTTCCTGAAGGGGCTCAATGTCGCGGCGCACGACCAATGTCCCGGCGTCCTGATGATCGCGGAGGAATCCACTTCCTGGCCCCTCGTGAGCCGCCCAACCTACGTGGGTGGACTGGGCTTTGACCTGAAGTGGAATATGGGCTGGATGAACGATACCTTGCGTTACATGTCGCACGAACCGGTGCATCGCCAGTTCCACCAGGACCTGCTCACCTTCAGCATGCTCTATGCCTTTACCGAGAACTTCCTCTTGCCTTTCTCCCACGACGAGGTGGTGCATGGTAAAGGCTCCATGCTCAACAAGATGCCGGGCGACGAGTGGCAACGCCATGCCAACCTCCGGGCGCTCTATACCTACCAGTTCACCCACCCGGGGAAGAAGCTGATGTTCATGGGGATCGAATTTGGCCAGGGGCGGGAATGGAATAGCGCGGGGGTGCTGGATTGGTATGTGCTCCAGTACCCGTTGCACCAGGGCATGCAGCGTCTGGTCAAGGACCTCAATCGCCTTTACAGCGCCTCGCCTGCCCTGTACCGCAACGAGTTTGACTGGCAGGGCTTCGAATGGATCGATTGCCATGATGCTCAGCAATCGGTGTTGAGCTTCCTGCGCAAGGGCAACGCCGGCGAGCTCATGGTGGTCGTGCTCAACCTGACACCGATTCCGCGTCGCGATTACCGCATTGGGCTTCCCCTGGGAGGCCGTTATCGCGAAATTCTCAACTCCGACTCCGAGTTCTATGGAGGCAGCAACATAGGCAATGGTTCCCACGACCTCCTGGCCGAGGAACGGCCGTGGATGGACCGGCCCTATTCGCTTGCTCTAACCCTTCCTCCCTTGGCCGGAATCGTCATCGGCTGGCAAGGTTGAGATGGGAAAATCGAACGGGCGCGATTGCTTCTCGTTGCCCTTTGAAGATGGCTAGAATCGTGCGCAATTCAGGCAGTGGAGCGCCGCCTCGCCAAGTTTCCGAACGCCGTCTTGCGCAAGGTGGCAGGGACCGCATCCGCGGCAGGAGCCAGTCGAATCCGACCGCAATGGACCGATCGAGGAGGTGAGTAGATGCTGCGCACAATACTCCGATTCGTTCCGCTGATTGCTCTTGCGGCTTGCGCTTCCGTCCAGAAGGAATCCGCCCCGACGGCGGGCCTTAGCGGTGCGGTGCCAGCGCAGAAGGCGGACCCGCCCAGCGTGAAGGTCGGCGACCGCTGGACCTTCGAAGCGCGTTCCATACCGAATGGCGCGAAGTCGACCCGCACGGTCGTGATCACGTCGGTCGGCCCGTCGGAAATCAGGGGCACGGAGAACGGGCGACCGCTTACGCTGAGCATCGAAATGAACGGCATCGATTCACCGCGGGGCAAGCACTCGGACCAGAGGTTCCTGAGTTTTCCGCTTGAGGTCGGCAAGAAGTGGAGCTTCACCGACGATTACGTCGTCAATGACACGGACTCTGGCACCCTGCAGGGACATAGCCAGGTGAGCGTGCAGGTCGCCGGCTACGAGAGGGTGCGGGTGGCGGCAGGTGAATTCGACGCATTCAAGCTCGAGGCGAACGGCGACTGGAAGTCGCCTCAAGCGCCTCCCCCCGGCACTGGCCAGTCTCACACGACCTATTGGTATGCCCCCGCCGCACGCATTGTCGTGAAGTCCGAGTCGCAAGTCACGTACATGGGCACCACAATAACGGAGCTGGTCGAATTGCAGCTGCAGCCCTGAACGGCTCCTCGGGTTGCCACCGGGCCCCGCGGCCAAGCGCGGCGCACCATTCGAGCGTCCAAGGCGGGGCAGTCAACTTTTGTTCGGGGCGGTCTGGGCGTATTCATTGACCAGGCTTGCGGACTGATCCCGGTCCCGAGCGACCGCGCGTAGCACCTCGTGCAGGGCTGACAAATGCAAGACGGCTGCCGCCTGCTCGAATGTGAGGTCGTGCCGATTCATAACGACGCGGATTTGGACGATATGCCGGACTGCGTCGAGCTCTCGCTGGTCGTCGGTCTTTTCCATGGTCAATTCCTTCGGATAGTTTATCGGTCCAGAACGCAACCACTAGTACTGTAACGGCACCGGGTCGTTCCCGGAAAGGCGCGCAAGGCCGCCATCCAGCATCGCCTCGCTCGTCATTGCGTCCCAGCTCTCCTGGGCAAAATCCAACGATCGGCGGGCGTTCCCATCGCCCGTGCCCGGGGGTAAGCCGTACCGGCAATCTTGATCGGACCGGCGTAATTGGGCGCATATTCCCCGGGGCCGATCCGGGCCGCTGCCCTGCTATGATCGCGCCCTGCCAGTGCCTGCCGACGAAATGGCGGGTAACTGTCGACTTGCGGACCCCGCTGCCGTAAAGCCCGCATGGAATGCGCGGGTTGACAGGACGTCGACTCCGCCAAACTCTTCCCCGTCTTCGAGATCCATGTTCGATACCATCAGAAACCATCGCAACTGGGTGATGCCACTGCTTATTGTGGTCGTATTCCTGCCATTGGTCTTTACTGGAATCTACGGCTTCACGCGCTTCGTTGGCGATGAGAATACGGTCGCGAAGATCGATGGGGAGTCGATTTCGCAGCAGGAACTCGAGGTGGCCCAGCGCGAGCGCATTGAGCGCATGGTGCAGATGCTTGGACCGAGTATCGATACCCGCATGTTCGACACCCCGCAGGCGCGCGCCTCGACCCTGGACAGCATGCTTTCGGAAAAGGCGATCGAGCACGAAGCGGCGCGGTTACGGCTTTCGGTATCGGATGCGCGCATGCAGGAGATCATTGGATCGGTGCCACAGTTTCAGCTGAACGGCAAGTTCGATTACGACACGTATCTGCGCCTGCTGACAGTGCGCGGCTTCACGGAGGCCTCCTTCGAGGCCCGGGTGCGATCCGATGTGGGTCGGCAGACCTTGGACGCGGGCGTCGCCGCCGGGGCTCTGCTGCCGCGGACGGTGATCGCCCATCTGGAGGCGCTCGAGGGGGAGCGACGCCAGATTCGGCGTCTGCAGTTTCGACCGGAGGCGTTTCTGGCCAAGGCAACGGTCAGCGAGGAGGCAATCAAGTCCGACTACGAATCGAACAAGGACTTGTACCGCACGCCCGAGCACGCCAAGGTCCAGTACCTGGTGTTGCGTCTGGATGATCTCGCCGCGCGCACTCCGGTGAACGAGGCGGAAGTCCGGGACTACTACGAGAAGAACAAGTCGCGTTGGGCGGGCGTGGAGCAGCGCCGCGCCAGCCATATACTGATCACCTCCGGCAAGGATGGCTCCGCGCCGGACAAGGCGGCCGCCCGGGCGCTAGCGGAAAATCTTCTTCGCCAGGTGCGAGCCAAGCCCGCTGATTTCGCCCGGCTGGCGCGCGAGTATTCGAAGGATCCGGGTTCGGCCGAAAAGGGCGGCGACCTGGGTTGGTTCGGTCGCTCGATGATGACCAAGCCCTTCGAGGATGCCGCGTTTGCCCTCAAGGAGGGCCAGATCAGCGACATCGTGGAGTCGGATTTCGGCTTTCACATCATCCTCGTAACCGGGGTCAAGGGTACGCAGACCAAGCCATTCGAGGAAGTGCGCGCCAGCATCGAATCTGAAATGCGCAAACAGGCGGCTCAGAAGAGCTATGCAGAGCTGGCCGAGCAATTTACGAATTTCGTGTACGAGCAATCCGATTCGTTGGCGGCGGCAGCGGAAAAGTTCAAACTGCCCCTGCAGACGATTGACAACCTCACGCGCCAAGGCGTGCCGCAGCAACCGGACAAGGCCGCGATTTTCACGCCCACGGTGCTCGACGCAGTGTTTTCGGCCGACGCGCTGGAGAAGCACCGCAACACCAAGGCGATCGACATCGGCAACAACGCACTGGTTTCCGTCCGGGTGCTCGACTACACCCCCGCGACCGTGCGTCCCCTGGAAGAGGTTCGCGCCGCGATCAAGGCCAAGCTCGAGCGCGCTGCTGCTGTGCAGCTGGCGCGCCAGACCGGCGAAGCTCGACTTGCGCAATTGCGCCAGGCGGCCGACGACAGCGGTTTCGAGGCGGTGCGCGACCTGGGCCGCGGCGATGGCCAGTTCCTTCCGATGACGGCGATCAATGCCATCATGACCGTGCCGGCGGATCACCTGCCTACCTACTTGGGTGTCGACGAGTCGGACGGCGCATACGCGATCGTGCATGTGCTCAGCGCTTCAAGCGTCGCCGCCACTGACGATGCCGGGCGCGCCAAGCGCGAGAGGACCTGGTTGGATCAGGTCGCCAGCGCCGAGCAGTTGGAGTACGTACAGGCGTTGCGCGAGCGCTTCGATGCGCGCGTTACCCGCGCCGACCTGAGCGCGGCGGGCAGAGGCGGTGGCAAAAGCCGGTAGGAACATCGCGCGCGTTTCGCGACGGATGGCCTCGCTTCGACAGCAGCCCAGATGCTGTCGGAAAGCGCAATCTCATTGTTTGACCTGTGCTCGGGGATCGAGCAGCAGCGGCTGCAGGTGGGGCCAGACGTTTTCCAGCATCAACGCCTGCGCTTGCGGCAGAGGATGGATGCGATCGGGCTGAAACGATTCTAGGCGATCGGCAAAGCCCTCGAACAGGAACGGCGCAAGGGCGACGTGATTGCGTTGTGCTAAGGCACCGTAGACCGCATAGAAGCGCTCGCCGTACACCGCTCCATAATTGGGGGGCACCCGTATGCCGACCAGCAGCACGCGCGCGCCCATGTGGCGGCAGGCATCGATCATCGCTTGCAGATTGGCGCGCATCNNCTCGCGTTCACGACGCTATACTGCGGCGCCTTGTGGGCGATCCGGTCAGCGAGCAGCTTCACCCACCCGGTATCGCGCGGCAGTCCGTACTCGGCCGACAGGCTGTCGCCGACGACCAGGATCGCGGGCGGCGTCGCGGCCGTCGATGCTGCGCAAGCCGGTGTGAGGGCCAGCGCAAGCGCTAGCGCAAACGTCACCAAACCGCAGCCGGCAAATCGCCAAGCGTTCCAACTACCGAAAACTCCACGACGAGAACCGTGATGCCGTTGGTACCCCATGTTCCGCTTCATGCAATACAGGCACGCGCGCTGAGCAAGATCGTCACCGACGCCAGCGGTAGCCTGACCATACTCGATGATATCAACCTGACGGTCGACCGCGGCGAGACCGTAGCGATTCTGGGCGCTTCGGGTTCCGGTAAGTCGACCTTGCTCGGTTTGCTTGCCGGCCTCGACGTACCGAGCACGGGCTCGGTTCAACTCCTGGACCAGGAGCTGTTCGCGCTCGACGAGGACGGGCGGGCGAGGCTTCGCGCACGGACGCTGGGCTTCGTGTTCCAGTCCTTCCAGCTTCTGCCGCACCTGACGGCGCTGGAGAACGTAATGCTGCCCCTGGAACTGGGGGCAGGAACCGTGACCGGCGATGGCGCAGCGGCGATGGCGGTTGATCTGCTCGCGCGCGTCGGCCTGCGAGAGCGCCTTGCCCATTACCCGACCACGCTCTCCGGCGGTGAGCAGCAACGAGTCGCGCTGGCGCGGGCATTCGTGGCGCGACCTGCGGTCCTCATGGCCGATGAACCTACGGGCAGCCTAGATGCCCGAACCGGAGAAGCGATAGCCGAGCTCCTGTTCGAGCTAAACCGGGAAACCGGCTCGACGCTGATGCTGGTGACCCACGATGCGACTCTTGCTGCGCGCTGTGCACGCCGCATCTTCCTGCAAGCCGGTCGCATCGTCGGCGGTGACGCGTGACGATGCCAGACTACGCACTCGTCTCGTTCCTGTGCACGCCGCGCAGTTCCGCCAGGGCGCGCGCAGCCAGGGGAGCGACCTCAGAGGCGGTCAAGCCGGAATCTGCGCCATGCAGGTCGGCGGCGCGCCCGTGCAGCCAGACGGCGGCGCGAACCGCGATGGCGCACTCGGCCTGCTGTGCGAGCAAGGCTCCGATCATGCCGGCGAGTACGTCACCGGTCCCGGCGCTTGCAAGTGCCGGCCCTCCGGTGGGGTTGATCGCGTATCGCCCCGATGGCTCCGCAATTATGCTGCCGGCGCCCTTGAGCACGACGACGGCACGATACTGTTGTGCCAGCGCTAGCGCGCTGCGCACCCGGTCTTGCTGCACCGCGCTGGTATCCGTGGCCAGCAAACGAGCGGCTTCGCCCGGATGCGGCGTCAGGACGCTCGCGGCCGTGCGCGAGCGCATGCGTGCTCCGAGGCCGACATTGGCCGCCATGCAATTGAGCGCGTCGGCATCGAAGATCGCCGGCCCTGGGTGTGCTAGCGCGCGCTCCATCCGCGCCTGCGCGGGCGCATCGGTCCCCAAGCCGCACCCGACGACGAGCACGTCGACCGATGGTAAATCGCGTTCGGACCGAAACATCAGTTCCGGTTGAATGGGATCGCATCGCAATTCCGGCGCACCGATGCAGTCGACAAATACCTTGCCGGCGCCGAGCCGGATTGCAGCGCGCGCTGCGAGCAGAACCGCCCCGACCATGCCAGGCGCGCCACCGACGATGGCCACGCTGCCGAAATCGCCCTTGTTGCAGTTATGCGCCCGTGGCCGCAGCACCGGGCCAAACTGCTCGGGGGTGTTTAGTTGGCCCAGCGCCGTCCGGCCGGTGGCCGGTGTTTCAACGCCCAGGGTTTCCACCCGCACAGCTCCGGCGGCCTGTATCCCGTCGAGCGTGTGCAGGCCTGGCTTGTCGCCGAGAAAGGTCAGCGTTTGGCTTGCGGGTGCGCCGGTGACGGCTCCGATCCAGGCGCCTGTGTCGGCGTGCAGGCCGCTGGGCACATCGAGCGCGACGATCGGCAACTTGCGCGCCTGCGCCCAGCGCAATGCGCCCAGAAACGGGTCTCCCAGCGGGCGTTGCGCACCGATGCCCAAGAGTGCGTCTACGACCAGGTCGAAGCTTGCCATCTCGGGAAGCTGTTCGATGATGTTCCCGCCCGATTCCTTCCATTGCCTGCGGGCCGCTAGGGAATCGGCACTGGCGCTCGGCAGCGGCGCCCAGCAGATGCACTGGTGACCCAGCTGCTGCAGCGCGGTCGCGCAAACGAATCCGTCCCCGCCGTTGTCGCCGGGTCCACAGAGCACCAGTAGCGAGCCGGGGCCCGTCCCCGCCTGGCGGGCACCTAGCCATGCGTGGATCCAGCTGGCGGCGGCATGCCCGGCGCGTTGCATCAGCGTCCCGGCGGGCAAACGTGCACGCGCTTGCGCTTCGATCGCGCGCAGTTCATCGATCCGGTAGAGCGTGCTCATGATTTGTTCTGCCGTAGGTATCGTTGGTCGTGCCGCACGTATTGTGAGCCGGGTATGGCCCGCGGTGTCAAATGGGCGAAACGGGTCCAATGAACAGGCGAATTCCGATCCTCTCACCCGGTACTTTCGCGGACCTGCGAGCACCCGGCCCCCATAGACTTGCGCCGAAGGCAACAGGACTACTCGCCCGCCGTCTCCTCGATGAACGCACCCGAAAAAGCGATTGCAGCAGCCGACATGCTTGGCTCGGTCTGGATCTGCTATGCCCCACTGATCGACAAGAAGCGCAAGGCAATCGGCACGCGATTGACCATGCTCTCGGCCAATTCGCACGAACGGCCGCCGGTCGGCTCCTTGTTGGAGGCATTGAACACGGTTTGGCCGGAATCGGCGGTACCGGTGTTGGTGGCGCCCTTAGACGCCGATTTTAACGAGTCCGCATTGGAGTGGAGTGCCCCGCGCAACGCGCTGCTTGAAATTCCCGCCAACGCCTTGCTCGACCCCCAGACCCAGAGCGTAACCCAGGCCTTGTTTCGCGACGGCAAGCGCCTCGTGCTGCGCGGCCGCCCCGATGTGCCACTGCCCCCGGCGCTGCTGTCGTGCTTCGAGTACTCGCTGATCCACGTGAGCGAAGATCGACGCCGGTGGGGGTCGCGGGCCCCTGCCGGGATCGTACGACGCATCCCATTCATTGTCACTGGCGTGCAAAGCGTTGCCGACGCGGTCGAGGTTTTCGAACGCGAAGCCGCGGCCTGCGTGGGCTGGCCGCTGGATGACCAGAGCACGAACAAGGCGCGACCGCTGCAGCCGGGACAAGCGGTGGTACTCGAGCTGCTGCGGCTGGTGCGCGACGATGCCGATCTCGACAAGATCGATTCCACATTGCGCCGCGATCCGGCCCTGGCTTTCAAGCTGCTTCGGCTAGTCAACTCCGCCGCCTTCAACCTGCCGGTGCAGATCACCTCGTTTCAACATGCGGTGATGATGCTCGGGTACAAGAAACTGATCCGCTGGCTCTCATTGCTGCTTGCCACGGCCTCCAAGGACACGAATACGTTTCCCCTGATGCACGCCTCGATCCGGCGCGGCATCTTCCTCGAAACGATAGGCGCAACGTCCAACCAGGGCGAGGTGCGCGACGAGCTCTTCATAACGGGCGCATTTTCCCTGCTGGACCGGATTACCGGCGCGCCCTTCCAGCACCTGTTCGAACTCATTTCCCTCTCGGAATCCATCGTTGACGCGATCTTGAATCGTGCCGGTCCATACGGATCCTATTTGACGCTTATCGAAGCCATTGAGCGCAGCGATCCGATCGCCATCCGCAAGCAGGCCGAGGCGCTGGCGATACCGATCGCCGTGTGCAACGAGGCGCTGTTGAAATCGCTGGCCGTGGCGCAATTGCTCGACGGCGAGCTGTAGCGGCACCGCGCTCGCCCGAGCGCGATCGGTGTAGGGGCATCTTCCGGATTCCGGCGGCGGTCCCAGCTATAATCGCCCTGCCTCGGGTACGCGGCTTGGCGCTGTCCGCACAATTGCAACCGGCATTCTGTCGGTGACACCGCTGCGCCGGGGATCCGGTCCCGTTTTCCGTCCCTCCGCGCCCTCGTGTTCCTTGCAGCAATGAGCTCTCCCGACCCCCGACTCGTTCTCGACGGCCCCGCCGCGAGCTCCGCGTTTCGTATTGCGCGGTTGCTGGCGCGCTTGCAGGCGCTGGAGCCCTCGGTAACCGCAATCGGCGCACGCTATCGGCATTTCGTCCAGCTCGCGGCGCCGCTGGACGCCGCCGCCGCCGAGCGGCTCGAGCGCCTGCTGGACTACGGCGAGCGCGCCAGCGCGAACCGCCGCTCCTCCGCAACACTGCGCCTGCTCGTGGTGCCACGCCTGGGAACGACGTCGCCCTGGTCTAGCAAGGCTACGGAGATTGCGCGCAATTGCGCGCTGCCCCAGGTGGAAAGAATCGAGCGCGGGATCGCCTATGAGATCTCCTGCAAGAGCCGCCTTGTGGAAACTTTGCGACGCGGTGCGCTTGCCTGGGAGCGAATTGCCGGCGTCTTGCACGATCGCATGACCGAAACGGTACTCGATGCGCACGACGATCCGCATGCGACTGTGTTCCAGGGTTTTTCGGCCCCTTCTGCCGCCGCGCTGCGCGGATCGATGGTACAGATCGACCTGCTGGGGCACGGACGTGCGGCCCTGACCCGTGCCAACGCAGACCTGGGCTTGGCGCTGTCGCAGGAGGAGATCGATTACCTGGAGGCATCATTTGGCGCCATGGGTCGCAATCCGACCGACGTCGAGCTCATGATGTTTGCGCAGGCCAATTCGGAGCACTGTCGCCATAAGATCTTCAACGCATCCTGGTCCATCGACGGGGTCGGCGCCGAACCGAGCCTTTTCGACATGATCAAGGCAACCCACGCGGCGGCACCGCAGGGTACCCTGGTTGCCTATCGAGACAATGCAGCGGTTATCGAGGGCCGTCCGGCCGGCGCCTTCGCGGCCTATACCGGTGCGGCAGCGGCCGAGCAGGCAAATGGTCCCGCGGCCCTTGCCGGCGGTTCGGGCGCAGCGCGTGCGCCGGGGCGCTTCGGCCATGGCCTTCCGGTATACGGGCGCCGCGCCGAAATGCTGCATATGGTCTTTAAGGTCGAAACCCATAATCATCCTACGGCGATTGCGCCATTTCCGGGTGCCGCGACCGGGGCGGGTGGCGAAATTCGCGACGAGGGGGCAACGGGCCGCGGGGCACGGCCCAAGGCGGGTCTTTGTGGATTTAGCGTCTCGCACCTGCGTTTGCCGGCGGCTCGTCGAGCTTGGGAAAGCGACCGCGACGTGACCAGGCCGGCCGAGCCGGCGAAGGATGCGTCGGACTACGGATTTCCTGCGCGCATCGCCGATGCCCTGACGATCATGATCGATGGGCCCATCGGTGCGGCGTCGTTCAACAACGAGTTCGGCCGCCCGAATCTGGCCGGGTATTTTCGCTCCTACGAGCAGAACGTTGGAGGCGAGCGCCTGGGCTATCACAAACCCATCATGCTTGCCGGGGGCGTGGGCAATGTTCGGGCGGATCAAACCGACAAGAGCGCTCTTGCGGCGGGCTCGCTGCTGGTGCACTTAGGTGGTCCGGGAATGCGCATCGGATTAGGCGGGGGCGCGGCATCGAGCCTGGGCGCTGGCGCCAACACCGAGCAGTTGGATTTCGACTCGGTGCAGCGCGGCAATGCCGAGATTCAGCGCCGGGCGCAGGAGGTTATCGACACCTGCGCGCGACTTGGCAGGGAAAGCCCGATTCTGTCGATCCATGACGTTGGCGCCGGAGGCTTGTCCAACGCGTTTCCGGAACTCGCGCAAAGCGCGGCGCGCGGCGCACGGATCGAACTGGACCGGATCCCGGTCGAGGATCGCTCGATGACGGCGCTCGAGATCTGGTGCAACGAGTCGCAGGAGCGCTATGCCCTGGCCGTTGCGCCGGAGCGCTGGCCGCTGCTGGAGCAGTTCTGCCGCCGTGAGCGCTGTCCGGCCGCGGTCATCGGTACCATCACCGGCGATGGCCAGTTACGGCTCGTGGCCACCGACGCGCAAATGGCGGTCGATATGCCGATGGACGTCTTGTTCGGCAAGCCGCCGCGAATGCATCGCGATGTTGTGCGCCGCGATCGTTCGCTGCCGCCGTTCGACGCAACAGGCATCGAGATCGCCGAGGCCGCCCTGGCGGTTTTGCGCCATCCCACGGTCGCCAGCAAGGCCTTCTTGATCACCATCGGTGACCGCACGGTTGGCGGCCTGTGCTGCCGCGACCAGATGGTGGGTCCCTGGCAGGTTCCCGTGGCGGACTGCGCCGTGACCTTGCTTGACTACGATGGATACGCGGGCGAGGCTTTTGCCATCGGTGAGCGTGCTCCGGTGGCCGTGATCGATGCTGCCAGCGCGTCGCGCCTGGCGATTGCCGAATCCCTGTTGAACCTGGCAGCTGCCGATGTTTCGTGGTCGAAGGTGAAACTGTCGGCCAACTGGATGGCGGCGTGCGGCGTTCCTGGCGAGGATGCTGCGCTGTATTCCGCTGTTTCGGCCGCAAGCCGTCTGTGCATCGACCTTGGCGTGGGGATTCCCGTCGGCAAGGATTCGCTCTCGATGCGAACGACCTGGCGCGACGGCAACCGGGAAAAGCAGGTAAGCGCCCCGGTGTCGCTGGTTGCCAGCGCCGCGGCGGTGGTCGATGACGTGCGGCGCAGCCTTACGCCGCAGCTACGCACCGACCTGGGTCCGACAGAGCTAGTTCTCATCGATCTTTCGGCGGGACGCCAGCGGCTGGGCGGATCGATTCTGGCGCAGGTCAGCGGGCAGATCGGCAACGAGGCCCCAGACGTCGATGATCCGGCTGCGCTGGCAGCGGCGCTGCGCGCGGTGCGGTTGCTGGCCGCGCAAGGCCTTGCACTTGCGTACCATGACCGCTCGGACGGAGGCTTATGGACCGCTGCGTGCGAAATGGCCTTCGCCGGGCGCTGCGGGCTATCGATCAATATCGACGTTCTGGCGGTCGATCCACACGGCGGCGACTATGGTGATTTCAAGATTCGCGCGGAACAGGTCTCGGTGCGGCGCCACGATATGGCGGTGCGGGCCCTATTCAACGAGGAACCCGGCTGCTTGATCCAGGTGCGCAAGGCGGATCGGGCGGTTGCGATGCAGGTATTGCGCGAGGCGGGCATCGGCGCGCTAAGCCACGTGGTGGCAAGCATCGACAGTGCGCGCCCCCAGGTGGAAGTGCGTCTCGATGCCAAGGTGCTTGTCTCCTACCGGCTCGGCGAGCTGCAGCGGGCTTGGAATGAGGTGTCGTGGGCCGTCGGCCGCCTGCGTGACAATCCGACGTGTGCCGATTCGGAGTTCGGTCGAACCGAGGGGGACGCGGCTGTGGAGCTCTCCCTTTCGCTTTCGTTCGATCCGCGCGAGGACATTTCGGCTCCGTGGATCGCCACAGGCGTTCGACCGAAAATAGCGATCCTCCGTGAACAGGGCGTCAACAGTCAGTACGAAATGGCCGCCGCGTTCGATCGCGCCGGATTCACGGCGATCGATGTGCACATGACCGATCTCATTGAGGGACGTGTTGCACTCGATGCGTTCCAAGGAATGGCCGCCGGCGGCGGGTTTTCATACGGCGACGTGCTGGGTGGGGGCGGTGGCTGGGCCAAAACCATCCTCTTCAATCCCCTGCTCGCGGACCAGTTCGCGGCGTTCTTCGCTCGCCCCGAAAGCTTTGCATTGGGGGTTTGCAACGGCTGCCAGATGATGAGCCAGTTGCGCGGCATGATTCCCGGCGCCGAAAACTGGCCCCGGTTCGAGCGCAACGCCTCCGAGCAGTTCGAGGCGCGCCTCGTGATGGTGGAGATCCCCCCGTCGCCTTCGATCTTCCTGGCCGATATGCGCGG
>OMSW01000146.1:11662-11931 GCA_900290295.1 Burkholderiales bacterium | reverse complement strand
CGATGCCACCGGGGCGGCGACGGAGCGCTATCCGGAGAATCCCAATGGTTCGACCATGGGTATTTGCGGCTTGACGACACCGGATGGACGATTCACGATCGTGATGCCGCACCCGGAGCGCGTGCGCCGGACTGTTCAGATGTCCTGGCAGCCACCGGGATTGGGCGAGGATTCTCCATGGATGCGCATGTTTCGAAATGCGCGACGCTGGGTTGCATGATTGCTCGAATATTCGATTGCGCTGATCCATGACCGACCGCATTGTTCCC
>OMSW01000146.1:0-11652 GCA_900290295.1 Burkholderiales bacterium | reverse complement strand
CTGCTCGATCTGCGCATCTCGGTTACCGACCGGTGCAATTTCCGCTGCGTCTATTGCATGCCAAAGGAGCTTTTCGACAACGAGCATTGCTATGTGCCGCATCGCGAGCTCCTCAGCTTCGAAGAGATCACGCGGTTGGCGCGGATTTTCATGCGGCGCGGAACACGAAAGATCCGCCTGACCGGCGGCGAGCCACTGTTGCGCCGCGACCTGGAGACCCTGGTGCGTATGCTGGCAGGCCTGCGCGCGGAGCTCAAGGTGCCGCTCGACTTGGCTATTACAACCAACGGATCGATCCTCGTACGCAAGGCGGTCGCGCTGGCCGACGCCGGCATCGATCGCGTAACGGTGTCACTCGATGCACTTGATGACGTGGTGTTTCGCCGCATGAATGACGTCGACTTTCCGGTGGCGAGGGTGCTCGAAGGAATCGATGCCGCAGCAGCAGCGGGATTCTCACCGATCAAGATCAACATGGTGGTAAAGCGCGGCTACAACGAGCACCAGGTGCTGCCCATGGCGCGCTATTTTCGCGATCGGGGTCACGTGTTGCGCTTCATCGAATTCATGGACGTCGGAAATTCCAACGGTTGGCGACTCGATGACGTGGTCGCTTCGGAACAGATATTGGCGAGCATCGATGCCGAGATGCCGATCGAGCCCATCGTAGAGTCGGGACCGGGCACGGTGGCGCAGCGCTGGCGTTACCGTGATGGCGGCGGCGAGTTCGGCACGATTTCGAGCGTAACGCGCGCTTTCTGTGGCGACTGTACGCGTGCGCGACTTTCCACCGAGGGCTGCTTGTATCTTTGCCTGTTCAGCCAGCGTGGGCACGACCTGCGCGCGCTGCTGCGTTCGGGTGCCGATGACCTGCAGATCGCAGCGGCGATCGGGTCCCTGTGGGGAGCGCGCGAGGACCGATATTCCGAATTGCGCGGGGCACAGACGACAGGGCAAGGCAAGCGGATCGAAATGTCCTACATCGGCGGCTAGCGTGGTGCCACGGGCGCCGGCCCGGGAATCGATCACCGGCGTGATTCTCGCGGGTGGTCTCGGGACACGTATGGGCGGTGCGGACAAGGGGTTGGTCGTGCTGGATGGAATTGCGCTCATCGAGCACGTGCTGGCGCGGTTACGACCCCAGGTCGGCGAGATCATCATCAGCGCCAATCGCAACCTCGATCGGTACCGCACGCTGGGTCATCGCGTGGTGCAGGACGATGCCGCGCGGTTCGGTGCATTTTCCGGACCCCTGGTTGGCATGCTGGCGGGCCTGCGTCATACGTGCATGCCCTGGGTCGTCTTCGTGCCCTGCGATGCGCCTGCATTGTCCGCGGACCTGGTTGCGATGTTGGCGAGTGCGACGGGCGGCGTGCACCCGGCACTTGCCTCTTGTGGCGGGCGGCGCCAACCGGTGTTTTGTCTGCTGCCGGCTGCGTTGGAGCCCCGGCTGACTGCCGCCCTATCAAACGGGGAACGACGGCCGGATGAGTTCCTGCGCACGGTTGGGGCCATCGAGGTTGCCTTTGATGACGCGCATGCCTTCTCCAACATCAATGCCATGGAACCCGACAGGCAGGGCAGCCATGACTGAGCGCGATCTGGCACAGGCATTCGCGTATCTAGCTGCCAGTGTTGCACCGATCGAGCAGGTCGAGCACATCGCGCTTTCATATGCGCGCGGCCGCATATTGGCGGCCCCCCTCGTGTCGCAATGGGATTTGCCGACCCATGACCTGGCGGCGATGGATGGCTACGCTGTGCGCGCGCAGGACCTCGCCGGGGGGCGCAATATTTTGCGCGTTGTCGCGACGATCCTTGCTGGCCATCCGTTCTCGGGCCACATTGGCCGCAACGCCTGCGCGCGCATCATGACCGGTGCACCCATGCCCGAGGGTAGTGACGCGGTTGTCGTGATGGAAGTGGTGCAAGCCCTCGCCGCCGACACAGTCGCTGTGCCCGGACCGGTTCCGGTTGGTGCAAATCGACGCTTGCGGGGCGAGCACGTTCGTGTGGGTGACACGGTCCTTTCTCCTGGCCGCAGGTTGCGGGCGGCGGAGCTGGCCCTGGCGTGTGCGATTGGAGCGGTCGAAGTGGCGGTCTATCGCAGGCTGCGCGTGGGCGTACTTTCGACGGGCGATGAATTGCACGATCCTCCGGCAGACCTGCGGCAAGATGGCGCCTACGACAGCAATCGCCCGATGTTGCTCGCGGCCGTCGAAGGCGCATATATGTCGGGGTTCGACTTGGGGATCTGCCCGGACGATTCAGCGGCGCTGGCGCGCTTCATCGAAATGGCGTTTGACCAGCGACTCGATTCCCTGCTGATCTCCGGCGGTGCGGCCCTGGGTGATGCCGACGTGGTGCGCACCCTGGCTGGGGTGGAGTTTGTCCCTGTCAATGCTCGACCGGGGCGAGGTATTGCCGTCGCGCGGCTCGTTCGCATGGGTCAAGATCTACTGGTACTGGGTTTGCCCGGCAATTCCGTGGCCGCATATGTCATCCTGCACGCGCTGGCTCTGCCGTTGCTTGCACGCATGGCCGGATCGGATGCGTGTCCGCCGGCGCCGATTTCAATGCCGATTGCCCGCGACCTGCGAGGCCGGGCCGGACGCATCGATTTTCGACGCGCCCGGCTCACCCGGGACAGCGCGGGTCGCCAGCTTGCCGACCCGCTGGCCGAGCAGGGTTCCGCAATGATCCGCTCCGTCTGCGATGCCGACGCACTCATCGCCGTCGGACCCGCGGCCGAGTACCGGGCCGGCGAACTGCTGCCGGTCTACCTGCTGGAAACCTTCGAGATCCAGAGATAAGGCAAGCACGCAGGGCAGCACGGGGCTGCGCCATTCGATGGGAGAGATCGGAAGTTCGCGCACCAATTTATGCTCGCTAGCGGCTATCGTATGGCCACAGGGGAGGGCGTCATGATGCGGATTCGACGCAGTGAGGAACGGGGCTATGCCGATCATGGCTGGCTCAGGTCGTTTCATACGTTTTCTTTTGCCGATTACTACGATCCTGAGCATGTCGAGTTCGGCCCCTTGCGCGTGATCAACGAGGATCGCGTGCGACCGGAAGCTGGCTTTGGCACGCACGGCCACCGGGACATGGAGATCTTGAGCTACGTGCTGGAGGGCGAACTCGAACACAAGGACTCGACGGGCACCGGTTCGATCATTCGGCCCGGCGACGTGCAGCGCATGAGCGCGGGCCGTGGCGTTTTGCACAGTGAATTCAACCCATCGCGATCGAATCCGGTCCATTTCCTGCAAATCTGGATCCAGCCGTACGTGAAGGGCATCGCGCCCAGCTACGAACAAAAGCGCTTTGCGCCGGACGAAAAGCGCGGACGCCTGCGTCTGATTGCCTCCCCGGATGGCGCCGAGGACTCCGTGCGGATCCATCAGGACGCGAGAATCTACGCTGGTCTGTTTGACGGCGCCGAACGCGCCAGTCTCGACGTGGATCGGCAACGCCGGATCTACGTGCATGTCGCGCGGGGCGCGCTTACCGCCAATGGCAACGTACTGGGCCCCGGCGACGGGTTAGAGCTTACCGAGACGGCACAACTTGCGCTTTCTGGTGGAAGCGGTGCTGAAGTGTTGGTCTTCGATTTACCGGGGGCTAGCGCAAGGTAGCAACAACCATCGGCATCGCGTTTTTCGCGCCAAAGGCAGCGCCTGGCCTTGGCAGCGCGCCGAGGGCATGGAACGCCGAAGATCGCGCTTGTCGGCGCACGCGAATCCGGAAGCGAAGTAGCGCCTCGCGCGGCGAACCACGCGAGGCGCTGCCATTCCCTGATCAGCCGGTCCGGCGGCCAATCGGCCGCGCCGATCAATTGCGCGTTTGCACTTGCACCAACGGCACGTCTTCGGCGGCGGCACGTTGCGGCCGTTCGCGCCCGACGCGCCGGGATTTTTCCTCGCTGGCGATCCGGGCCTGCACGGCGGCGAGTTTTGCCGGGTCGGTTTGTGCGAGTTGTATTCCCGCCGCATCCAGGGCAGGGGTCAATTCGGCAAGATTCATCGGCGCGGCCGAAACGGTCTCGGGCACGGAACCATGCAACTGCGTGCGCGGCAATTCCTCGCCAATCACGGGCGCCGGTAAGACTGATGCCGGGTACGGTTGCTCGGATGGCGCCGGCAATGGCACGGCTACGGCTGCCGTTTCACGGCCGGAAGCCGCAGCGTGCCGTTCCAGTACGGGCAAGGGCTCCAGGCCCGCTGGCGCAGGCTCCTGGTCGTGGCGTGGCGAGGAGCGCTCGGGGGCATGCTCTGCCGGGCGTGCGGTTTCGCGTTCCGGTCTGTTTGCTGGGCGGACCGATGCTTGCCGCGCTGGATGTGCGGAAATCATCGCGCCCTCGGTGCCTGCAACGGTCTCGTCCATCCCGAGCTCGGCTTCGTTGGCCTCGACCGTCGACCCACTTGCATCGGTGCGATCAGCCCCGGAGCGGCCACGCCGGCGCCGGCGCCGGCGCCCGCGTTTCTCTTCCTCATTGCCAGCGAGCACGTTTCCCGGGCGCGCAGTCTCGCCGGCGTCGCTTGGCACCGTCGTTGTCAACGCGCCCGATTCAGCCACCGGCACCGGCAGGGAACGCTGTTCGGCGGCGCCAGTCGGTGCCGCTGCGCCACGGCTTCGATCGTGGCGACCGCGACGGCGTGCGCCCTCGTCGGGACCACGTTCGGTCGTCGTCGTACCGCTGGCATCCGCTTCCCGGTCCGGGCTGCTCTCGGGTGCGCCACGCTCACGCGTGGAGGCGGCTCGATCCCCGCGCGAAGCCCCGGATGCCGGGCCCCGGTCGCGTCGCGCTTCGTCTTTCTTGCGCCCGCTGCCGCGCTGGGCATCGGTCTGATCCTTGCGGTCGGAGTCGATCCGTTCGGCCTTTGCGCCGCGTTCCGGACGGCGATCGCGCCGTTCGTTGCGCTCCCCGCGCCGCGCTTGCTCGCGCGGTTGATCGCGTCCGCCGCGGGAACGCTCCGATGCGGGCGCCCCGGCTCCGTCGCCGGCCAATGCGGCTGCGGGCTCGCGCTTGCGCGCACCCGGTGCGGCCTGTTCGACGGCAAACCAACTGCGGATGCGCGACCAGAAGGATTTTTCCGTTGCGTTGGGCGAACGCGCAACCGGCCCGGATACGGTCTCGGAATTGTTGATGATTGGTGCGGGGGTCTCGGGCACGATTCCCTTGACTACGGCGGTCTGGCGCCGGTTCTTGGATTCGAGCTGGGCAACCGGGGTGTACGGCTCTTCCGTGGGAGGAGCGATTACACGTTCGTAGCTGGGCTGGGCCAGATCCAGGCGCTCGTCGTCATGACGCAGACGCTCGATGCTGTAATGCGGCGTTTCCAGGAATTTGTTCGGGATCAGCACGATCGAGACCCGCAGGCGCGCTTCGAGCTTGGCGATGTCAGCGCGCTTTTCATTGAGCAGGTACGTGGCCACATCGACCGGTACCTGGGCGTGCACCGCGGCCGTCGATTCCTTCATGGCCTCTTCCTGCAAAATGCGCAGGATGTGCAGTGCTGAACTTTCGGTGTCGCGCACCTGGCCGACGCCATTGCAGCGCGGGCAGGTGATATGGCTCCCCTCGCTCAGTGCCGGTCGCAATCGCTGGCGCGAAAGCTCCATCAGGCCGAAGCGCGAGATCTTGCCCATCTGCACCCGTGCACGGTCGTAGTGCAAACCGTCCTTCAGGCGCTGCTCCACGGCACGCTGGTTGCGGCCCTCCTCCATGTCGATGAAGTCGATGACGATCAGACCGCCAAGGTCACGCAGCCGCAATTGGCGAGCGGCCTCATCGGCAGCCTCGAGGTTGGTGCGGGTCGCCGTCTCCTCGATATCGGCGCCACGCGTGGCCTGTGCCGAGTTCACGTCGATCGCCACGAGAGCCTCGGTGTGGTCGATTACGATGGCCCCACCGGAGGGCAGGGACACCGTGCGCGAATGTGCGGTCTCGATCTGGTGCTCGATCTGGAAACGCGAGAACAACGGAACGTCATCCTTGTAGCGTTTGACGCGCGGGGCAACATCCGGCATCACCAGGTCGACAAAGGTCTTGGCCTGTTCGAATACATCTTCGGTATCGATCAGGATCTCGCCGATGTCGGGATTGAAATAGTCGCGGATGGCCCGGATCACCAGGCTCGATTCGAGGTAGATCAACTCGGGTGCCTTGACCTGATCGACGGCGTCGGTGATGGCCTTCCACAGTTGCAGCAGGTACTTCAGGTCCCACTGCAGCTCTTCGACCGCGCGGCCGATTCCGGCCGTGCGCGCAATCACGCTCATTCCGCCGGGCAGGTCGAGCTGGTCGATGGCCTCGCGCAACTCCTGGCGGTCCTCGCCCTCGACGCGACGCGAAACACCGCCGCCGCGGGGATTGTTGGGCATCAGCACCAGGTAGCGCCCGGCCAGCGATACGAAGGTCGTGAGCGCGGCGCCCTTGTTGCCGCGTTCCTCCTTCTCCACCTGGATAATCAGTTGCTGGCCCTCTGAAATCGCCTCATTGATGCGGGCCCGGCCGACATCGACGCCAGCCTTGAAATACTGGCGGGAAATCTCCTTGAACGGCAGAAAGCCGTGGCGCTCCTCGCCGTAATCGACGAAGCAGGCCTCGAGGCTGGGCTCGACCCGCGTCACCACGCCCTTGTAGATGTTTGACTTGCGCTGCTCGCGTCCGCTGGTTTCGATATCCAGGTCAAGCAGCTTTTGACCGTCGACGATCGCCACGCGCAACTGCTCCGCGTGCGTCGCATTGAACAACATGCGCTTCATCAGCACTCCTCGCGCCGCTTCCGGGGCGCAGAACGTGCCGAATCAGATCAGGCGCGCAACAAACCGCTACCGGCAACCCTCGCGTCCCCGACCGGGCACAGGTGGACACCAGCACGACCGCGCGTGGAAGAGCCATGCGATAGGTGTCCCCTGGCAAGTGCCAGGGCAATCTGCAAGTGGCAATACGTGGACATGAGGAGCAACCGGCAAAGTCGTTACGGTGTTGTGCGTTACTGGCAGCCATGCCCGGGGGCACGGCGTCGCTTGCATCCGAATTCGGCAGGCACCGGCGGCAATGCGCGACTGGTGCCCATTTTCATGTAATCGGGCTGGAGTCGTCACGCAACGCTGTTCCGAAGACGCCAACGGCCCGCACTCACGTGCGCAACCCGCAAGGGCGTTGCGCACCCCACGGTCACGAATTCGAGCCCGGACGGCAAAATCGAGCCGAGCGGCCAGGGCGCGCTGAGCGCCGCTACAATCGAGACCCGTTGAAAAACGCCCGCGTACCCGGGATCTGATGCACGGCGCAGGGCGCGAAACCACCGCGTGCTGCATCGCCGATCGCCGAACTTCCCCGGCACGGCGGACTTCAACTGGCCCCAGTATAGGCAACATGGTTCCGCAAAGCAAAACCCGCTCGCTATCGCGAAGGCAAAAGAAGGACGACCTTGGGGCCGTACTTCCTGCTGCGCCATCGTCCGCGTCGACGGCGCCGGCTGCGACGGCGCCGGCGGTTCGCAGGGTGGTTGTCGGCGAAGAGCAATCGGGGCAGCGCTTGGACAATTTCCTGCTGCGCCTTGCCAAGGGTGTTCCCAAGAGCCACGTCTACCGGGTGGTCCGCAGCGGCGAGGTACGGGTAAATGGTGGCCGATCGCGAGCCGAGTACCGCCTCGCCCAGGGCGATGAACTGCGAATCCCGCCGTTGCGCATGGCACGCGCGGCAAAACCGCTAGCCCCCGCGCAGATGCCGGCTATTCTGTATGAAGACGAGCACCTGCTGGTGCTGGACAAACCATCGGGGGTTGCCGCGCACGGTGGAAGTGGTGTTGCGCACGGGGTTATCGAACGCGTTCGCGCGGCCCGGCCCAACCAGCCTTTTCTGGAATTAGGGCACCGGCTCGATCGCGAGACCTCGGGCGTGCTGCTGCTGGCCAAGAGTCGACGCTGCCTGCTGGCGCTGCACGAGCAGCTGCGTGCTGGCCAGGTAGAGAAGCGCTACCTCGCCATGGTTGCGGGCGACTGGGTCAACGAGCGGCAACACGTGCGACTGGCGCTGACCAAGCGCACGCTGGCCGGAGGCGAGCGGCGGGTCTTCGTGGATGAGGGCGAAGGGGCTGAGGCCTATACGGTGTTCCGGCTGCGGGCGCGGCTCGGTGGGTTTTCCCTGCTCGAGGCTGAACTCAAGACGGGGCGCACGCACCAGATACGCGTGCACCTGGCGCATCTGGGATTTCCGATCCTCGGTGACGACAAATACGGAGATTTCGAGAAAAACCGGCGCGCCGCCAAGGGCGAATTCGGCGCACGCCTGGGGCGGATGTTTTTGCATGCCATCCGAGTCCGCCTATTGCACCCTGTCAGCCGGGTACCGCTGGCCATTGAATCGCCGCTTCCGGCCGATTGCGCGGAATGGCTCGAGGCGCTCGATCCTGGAGGGCAGGCCCGGGCCCGCCATGGCTGAACGGAACTACACGGTGCTGGTATTCGACTGGGACGGAACCCTGGTCGATTCCACGTCCCTCATTGCAGAGGCCATTCTTCGTGCTGCGGACGACATCGGCGTGCCGGTGCCCGATCGGAGCCAAGCCTCGCACGTCATCGGTCTGGGCCTGGCGGCGGCACTGGCGCGCGTAGTACCGGGTCTGCCACAGGAGCGGATTCCCGATTTTGCCGCGCGCTACCGTGCCCATTACCGCGAAGCCGAGGACCATATCCGCCTGTTCGAGGGGGCCGTCGACATGCTCGACACCCTGCGTGCGCGGCGGGTCCGCATGGCGATTGCAACCGGGAAAACCCGCGCCGGCTTGGCTCGCTCGCTCAGAAGTACGGGATTGGAAGGGCATTTTTCCTCGGTCCGTTGCGCCGACCAGACGCATCCCAAGCCGCACCCGGCGATGTTGCAGGAACTGGCCCTTGAACTCGCGGTGGACACGGCCGACATGCTCATGATCGGGGATACGAGTCACGATCTGCAGATGGCCGGATCGGCCGGCGTGGCCGCCGTTGGCGTTGCCTATGGTGCCCATCCGCGATCGGAGCTCGAGCGTCTGCAACCCCTGGCGGTATTCGACACCCTGGCGGCGCTGCGCCATTGGCTGCTCGCCCGCTGCTAAGCGACCTATGGGTGCCGGGCCCAGCCCTAGGCGGGGGCTGGCGCTGACGCGGGCCCAGCGTGCAGCAAGAAGACCGTGGCGCGCCGGTCCAGGGCCGGTCGGTCGTCGTCGGCCATTGCTAACCATTGGGCGATCGTACGGGTGGCAATTGTTTGGTTGGCGCCGGTAAGGTCGATCGCCAAGCACAGACGCAGCGTACGGTCACACACTTTCAGGATGGTCTCGAACAGACGTGCATTGCGATAGGGCGTCTCGATGAATACCTGCGTCTCCCCGCGCTGCGCGTCGCGCTGCACCGCAAGCAATCGATCGCGAAGCGCTACGCTGGGCTGCGGCAGGTATCCAAGAAAGCGAAACCGCTGCCCATTCATTCCCGCAGCCATCAGTGCTAGCAGGATCGACGAGGGACCGACCCAGGGGACCACCTTGATTCCCAGGGTGTGTGCCCTTGCAACCAGCGTAGCGCCTGGGTCGGCGACACCGGGACAACCGGCCTCCGACAGCAAGACAGCGTCGATGGCGGGTCTGCCGTCACGGTCGGTAAGGGGAGCGAGCCACTGGTCGATTGAAGCCGCATCCGGCTCATGTCCAATCTGGACGATCTGCAGGCTCGCGATCGGTTGCGGGTGCGCGATTGCCTTGATAAATGCACGCGCGCTGCGCGCGTTTTCGGCCAGGAAATACCGAGCTTGGCGCGCTACCTCGATGGTCGAGGGCGGCAGTACACGGTGCGCGGATCCGACGGTCGATGCGCCCGCCGGTTCGTCGATTATCGGTACCGGCACCAGATGCAGGGCTCCTACGCGTTGCCTCATCGCAGGGGCAATTCGATGCCAACCGTGGCGAGCATCGAAGTCAGTAGGATCAGCGGCAGTCCAATGAGCGCGGTCGGATCATCGCTACGTACCGATTCCACCAGGCAGATGCCGAGCGATTCGATCTTGGCCGATCCGGCGCAATCGTACGGTTGATCCCAATGCAAATACGATTCGATCGCTTCCAGGGAAAGCGGTCGGAACGTGACCTCCGTGGTAACACAGTTGGCCAGGCAATGTCCGTTGGTGCCGTCCACCAGGGCGATCCCACTATGAAAGCGCACCGTGCGACCGCGCATCGCCAGCAACTGCTGCAGCGCCACAGGGTAGGATCCGGGTTTGCCGATCGCTTCGCCGTCGAGTTCGGCGAGCTGGTCGGCACCGATGACAATCGCGTCGGGCTGACGCTGGGCGGCAGCTTTGGCCTTGAGCAGGGAGAGACGTTCGGCGGTTCGGAAATGCCCTTCCCCAGGCAGGGGCGATTCGTCGATTGCGGGCACCTCGGTGGTAAAGGGCAGGCGCAGGCGCGCGAGCAGATCTTGACGGTAGCGCGAAGACGACGCGAGTACGATTCGGCGGGGCATGGGCGCGAGTGTATTCAAATTCGGCGCCGCACTTCAGGCTACATTCCGCACCTATGGCGAAGATCGACGTTTTCGCACTGGCACGCGCTGGGGCCACCCTGGACGGGAAGATCGCCTTCGCCGCGATGCCCCGGCTCGCGCAAAGCCTGATGCATCGCGAAGGAACACTTTCGTATCGTTGCGTAGGCCTCATCGACGAGCGCCGGCGCGCGGCGCTGCATGTATTCCTCGATGCCGTTTTGCCGCTGCGCTGTGACCGGTGCGGGTGCGAACTGGATCTGGCACTCACGGTCAAGGGCAGGTTCTATTTCGTACACACCGAAGCGGACTTGGCGGCAATCGCCATCGACGATTCGCCCGAGGAGGCGCTGCTGGGTAGCCCGCAGTTCGATTTGGCTAGCCTGATCGAGGATGAGGCCATCCTGCATTTGCCGATTTCGCCACGGCACGAGGATTGTGTTCCGCAGGCAAAGCTGCCGTCCATGGACCCCGTTCCGGATCGACGCCAGCCGTTTGCGCAGTTGGCCGGGCTGCGCGACCAGCTGCGCCGATCGGCACCGGCGTTGCAGCGGGCTCCGGCCACCGCGGGGCCGCGCGCGACGCAATCTTCCCAGCGACGCAAGCCGCGGCGCCGTTCGTCCTAGCCGGTCGCCCGTCGACGACCCCGGCAGGCAGTCTTTTCCAAATCAGGTTTGAGCCTGAGCGGGCTGGTTTGGGAGGCGTGTCGGGGTGGATCGATTGGTTGAAGAATCTTGCATTTTAGGGGTTTGGGTTTTGCCGAAAAATTCTCCAAGGTTTTAGCGGGGGTGCGGGGGCGCAGCCCCCGCCCTGCCGGAAGGTTTTGCTGCCGTGGGTTAGGCGGCCCGTCGAATGGTGGCGAAGAGTTTTTCCCTGGCGCGGTTGAGTTCGGTGGCCGCTTGCAGGTCGGTCTTGGCACTGGCCTGATCCTGGAGCGCCCGCAGGTTGATTCCTTCTCTCAGGAACGAGGCGAGCTGGGGCACTGCGGCCAGCTTCTCGAGCGGGGTCTTTACGTCGATGTGACGATAGACCTTGCGCGTGCGTCCGGGCTTGTACCGGTCAGGCACTTCGGTGGCGAACAGGCAAGGCCGGTGCAGGTTGAGCAGCGGGTTCAGGTGCCGGCGGTTG
>OMSW01000134.1 GCA_900290295.1 Burkholderiales bacterium | reverse complement strand
ACTCCGATTGTCTCGCTTCTCGCCGGCATATTGATACTTGTCGTGCCGAGGATGCTGAACTATATCGTCGCCATATATCTGATCCTCATCGGGCTGATCGGGCTCTTCGGCACCGGAGGTCTTCATTTGCGGTAAGGAAACGCCCGCGCGTCGATCCGCGCGGATGCTACGCACGCAGTAGCGCCGGGGAAACTCGAGCCGATCCGCTTATTTCCGGAGCTCGCGCTGCCTCCGCTTGGCGCTGGGCCGCCCGAACGCGGGACGCGACGCAGTCCATAGCATATGTGGCAGCGCCCGAACTTGGTTTTGTGAAACCCGTACAGTTCACGTGACGCGCATCATGGACGATGGACCGCTTCCATGATGTCGACGTTCCATTGATCCCCGAACACTCAATCCACAAAAGGAATTCAAATGAAACTCAATCGACGCACGCTTCTGGCTTTCGGGTTTGTGATTGCAGCGGCTTGCTCGGCCTTGGCACTTAGTGATCGCGCGATTGCCGCTACCGCCGCAGATCTCGACCGCGATGCGGCGCAAGCGCTGCAGACACTGTACAAGACCAGTCCCGTAGCTGCCGATATTTCCAAGCACGCCAAGGCGGTACTGGTCTTCCCAAATATCGTCAAAGCCGGACTGATATTCGGGGGTAGTTACGGCGAAGGGGTGCTGATGAAAGGCTCCAGCGTTATCGACTACTACAATTCGGTCGGCGGATCCTGGGGTCTACAGGCCGGGGCGCAGTCCTTCGGATACGCGGTATTTCTAATGACGGATGAGGCCGTGGCCTATCTCGACAAGTCGCACGGATGGGAAATCGGCATCGGCCCAACGGTTGTAGTGGTAGACGAGGGTGTGGCAAAGAATCTGTCGTCGTCGACGTTAAAGGACGCCGCCTATGCCTTCATCTTTAGCCAGCAGGGACTGATGATCAGCCTTAGCATCGAAGGCACGAAGATTTCCCGCATCAAGCGTTGAGACGATGTCGGGGCAATTGCTCGGCACGCCTGGACCGACCGCAACGGCAACTAACCGAATACGGTCTCGAACGCAACGTCGCGCCTTATCCAATGCGGCGGATACGGCCGGAACGGCACGCGGGAGCGGCAAGCTCTGGCCAAGTCGCGCCAGCAGCGGGCCGGCGAGCCCGGGATCGAGCGCGAAGGTCGGTGCGTCATGCGATACGAAAAAACGGGCGGGACGATTCCAGCTTGAGCCCTGGGATATCGCGGATCCGCAAAAAAGGGCGGTGCGACCCCCTGCTGCAGCCGCGGTACCTGCCGCTAATGCGCGGCAGCGGCGTTGCGCGCCGGAGCGCCGCCGCCCAGCATCCTCCATCGTCCGGCACCCTACATGGCTTTTAGGGCGCGTCGAACGGCAAACCGACATAGTTCTCGGCCAGCGTAGTAGCACCGGCTCGCGAGCTGGTCACATAATCGAGTTCGGCGATCTGGATTTGGTGCTGAAACGCGTCCTCGCCAGGGAAGCGATGCAGCATGGAGGTCATCCACCACGAGAACCTCTGGGCCTTCCAAACGCGCCGCAACGCCGTGGCTGTGTACCGCTCCAACAGATCCGTCCTGCGGTTGCGATAGAACTCCGTCAGGGCGCGGCCGAGCACCCGCACATCCGCGGCAGCAAGGTTCAATCCCTTTGCGCCCGTTGGTGGCACAACGTGCGCCGAGTCACCCGCCAGAAACAGACGGCCATGCTGCATCGGCTCCGTGACAAAGCTTCGCATGCCGACGATCACCTTGTTGAAGATCTCGCCCTCCTTCGGCAACCAGCCGTCACGGGTCGCCAGGCGTGCCCGAAGCTCTGCCCAAATGCGCTCGTCGGGCCAGTTCTCGATCTTGTCGTTCGGATCGCATTGCAGGTACAGGCGTTGAATCTCGGGTGTTCGAGAGCTCACCAGGGAAAATCCGCGTTCGTGCAGTGCATAAATGAGTTCGTCCGAGGAACGCGGCGCCTTGCACAGGATGCCCAACCAACCGAATGGATAGACCCGTTCATATGCTCTGCGGACGCTTTGCGGAATGCAGGGACGGCATACGCTGTGCGTGCCATCGCAGCCGACCACAAAGTCCGCGTCGATCTGCACCGGTACACCGGTATGGTCAAGAAAGTGGACGGACGGCGAGGACGTGTCGATTTGATGCACGCTCACATCCTTCACCTCGAAACGGATGTCGCCGCCCGCGGCGAGTCGCGCGGCCACCAGATCGGTGATGACCTCATGCTGTGCGTACAGCATGACCGTTTTTCCGCCTGTCAGCTCACGGAAATCGATGCGCCGGTCACGGCCGTCGAAGCGCAGTATCGTTCCTTCGTGTACAAAACCCTCGCGTCGCATTCTTGCGCCGACGCCCAGTTCGTTCAACAGGTCGACCGTGCCCTGTTCCAGTACGCCGGCGCGGATTGTGGCCTGGACGGCCTCGCGACTGCGTGCTTCGAGCACGATGGAGGCAATCCCACGCAAATGCAGGATCTGTGAAAGAAGCAGACCGGCCGGACCGGCGCCGATGATCGCGACCTGAGTGCGCATGGATTTTCGATTTGACCTTCTCGCTCACGCGCCGCCGCTAGGTCTTTTCAATAGCGAATGCTGCGGCGCGTCACCAGCCACGGGGATTCTTATGAATCGACCATGACATCTTAGGTGAAAATCGGCCGCGCGAATGGCTGGACTTCGCTCCCGGCCAAGTGGCGCCATCGGCAAAGCAGAGGACGGAAAATCCTCCAGATTGCTCCCCGCCAAAAACCTCCCCCTACAGAGTAGCGCCGGCGTGCCGATACCGCTGTTATGGGCGTCTTATGTGCAGTCCTTTCGCACCCGCCCCTCGGAGGCCTCTGCACATGGCACACAAGCTCCCCAAAGGCTCCTGGCGCGTCCTGATCCGGCGCAAGGGCCATCCAAAGATCGACCGCATTTTCGAGACGCAGCACGACGCCGAGCAATTCGAGGCGCAAACGCGCGCCGAGCTCGATGACGCGGCGTTGCTCTGGTCGCCGAGTATGTCCTTTGGCCAGGCGGCAAGGCACTACCTGCAGTCCCTGGCCTTCCAGAAAAAAACACCGCACACCAAGGCTACCGAGCGCACGCGCCTGAGGCCGGTCATCGATGCGCTGGGCAAGTACTCGCTCGAAAGTCTCGAAGATGGCCAGCATCTCGTGCGCTACCGCGACCGGCGGGCGCAGCGAGTTTCGGAAAGGACTAGGCGCAAGGTCCGGCCCGATTCCGTGCGTCTGGAACTGGCAGCCGCCGCGGCCGTCTTTGGCTGGGCCGTAGCAAACAACATCATCGTCCGCAACCCGATAAGGGGAATCCGCCGCCCCCGCGGAAAGCCTCGCGACCGGCGCGTCTTGGACCATGAATACAACGGCGTAACGAATGCCATGGCCGCCAACAGTGTGGCCAAGGAAGTTCAGGAAGCCGCGCGCTTTGTCTTCCTTCAGCGCGAAATCGGCTGCCGTCCTGGCGAACTCGCCGCGCTGCGCCGAAGCGACGTTGACCTCGAGGCCTGGACGGCAAAGTTGCGAAATGCCAAGAACAAGTCGAAGGAACGGCTCGTGCAGCTCACGCAGCAGGGGGTCGATGCGATGGCGAGCCAGCTTGCGCATGCGGCCCGGGCCATGCCCGACTCGGAATTTGTCTTCACCAGCGAGTCGCGATCCGGCAAGGTGCCCGTTCCCGTGAACTACCGCCGGCTGATCCAGTTGCTGCGCGATGAGCACATCGTAGACAAGGACTTTTATGCCCATGCGTGCCGGCGGGATTATGTGAGCTCAGCGTTCGAAAACGCCCTTTCCCATGTCAACGACATGCAAACGGCAGAGAACCGCCAATTTGCAACCGAACAGGCCTACAACAGCTCGCGGGCTCCGAACCCAGCAATGCGCGCAAGATCGGATAAGAAGACAAGTGTTCGCTCGGTCGATCGCGTCCGTGTGTTGGCCAAGCACCTCGGGATATCGCTCAAAGCCCTTACGACATTCATTCAAATCGAGCGTCGCAAAAAAGCCGCTCCCCGCATCAAGGCGCCGCAGCCCCCGTATCGGACTGGTGGCCCAAAGCGGTTATAAGGGCGCCGCACTTGCGCAAACGGCATGAATGTCGCTGCCGTCTCGCATAGACTTGCCGCAATTCCTTGATTTGCTGCCACACCGATGCAAGTACAAAGCCGGATCCACCTACTCATCATCGATCCGCAGAACGACTTCTGCGACTTTCCCGCGTCGGAACTGCCCAGCGCAGATTTGTGCGCTGCGTCGTCCGTGCGACCCGCTCTGCCGGTTGCGGGGGCCAACGCGGACATGCGTAGACTCGCGGCGTTTCTTCGCCGCGTTGGCGGAAAGCTTCGCCA
The DNA here is from genome assembly GCA_900290295.1 of Burkholderiales bacterium. Taxonomy (GTDB): domain Bacteria; phylum Pseudomonadota; class Gammaproteobacteria; order Burkholderiales; family Burkholderiaceae_F; genus GJ-E10. The sequence goes on along the minus strand of OMSW01000134.1, from coordinate 1,306 downwards.
GATCCACGTGACGCTCGACTCGCACCACCCTGTCCACATCGCAAGTCCTGCGTGGTGGACTAGCCCGGACGGGGCACCGCCCGATGCGTTCACAACGATCAGCGCGCAAGACATGCGCTCGGGGCGCTGGCGAGCCCGAAATCCGGCCTGGCAGGATCGCACACTTGCCTACCTCGAGGCGCTTGCGGAGAGCGCCCGCTACGCGCTCGTGGTCTGGCCAGAGCACTGCCTGATCGGACACTGGGGCCACAACGTGCACTCCGCGCTGGCCCAGGAGCTCGATGCCTGGGAGCGCCGCACCTTCGAGCTTGTCGACTTCATTCACAAAGGATCCAACCCGTTCACGGAACACTATTCCGCGGTCCGGGCCGAAGTGCCGGACCCATCTGACGGCGCCACACGCTGCAACGAGCGGCTGATTGGCTGCCTGCGCGAGGCCGATACCGTAATTGTCGCCGGCGAGGCACTGAGCCATTGCGTTGCCAATACCGTACGCGACATCGCGGACCAAGTTCCCGCCCTTGACATCGAAAAATTCGTTCTACTGCTGGACTGCAGCAGCCCCGTTGGTGGTTTTGAGTCACTGGGCATCCGCTTCGTGCACGAACTGACCGCGCGCGGCATGAAAACTGCCAACTCGGTCGACTTTCTCGCCTGAAGGACCGCCCCGCGCACCCGTGCCTAGCCCAGGGGCTGGATACCGCATGAACGGCTGCTGGATCACTTGCTCCGGATCAAGGACGCACGCCATCGATGCGACTAGCGTTATTCTTTGCTGTGCAGCCCTCTCTTTTGCACTGGCAAGAAAGCCGGCCATGACCCGCCCCAGCAAGTCGACCACCGACAATGTCGAACGCGCAGACGCGTACTTCGAGCATGGCGCCGACATCGGCGTGATCGGCCGTGGGCCAACGCTCGAAGCGGCGTTCGAAGCGGTCGCCGCGGCCACCTTCGCGATCCAGACCGACCTCGCAAAGGTGCGCCCGCTCATCACCGTACAGGTGCAATTCGAAGAAAGCGATGTAGAACTGGCGCTGGTTCGATGGATCAATACCTTGCTGAGCCTGGCGCGCTGCGCGGGGGTCGCGCTCGGGAAGTTCTGGCTGCGTCGCGATGGCAATTTCTGGATCGGCGGTGCACGTGGGGAGCGATGGAACGCCGGCCACGAGCGTGGCACCGAAGTCAAGGGGGCGACGCTGACCGCGTTGTCGGTATGTCGCGTCGGCTCGCTCTGGGAAGCACGCTGTGTCGTGGACGTGTAGGCTGGACACGAGAGTGCGGCGCCCCGGCGGAGATTTTCGATGGA
>OMSW01000026.1 GCA_900290295.1 Burkholderiales bacterium | reverse complement strand
GATGTCAAAGGCGCAGGTCCTGCAGCACCCCGGCGACCAGGCGCAAACCACCGCCTCGTGGCGGGAGCGTGTCCTGGTCCCAGTCCGGCAGCACCCAGCGGATCGCCGGCACCTCGTCGAGGGGGAAATCATGCCGTGCCGGCCGATGCGTATGACCATGGATCATTTGCCGCACGCCAGCACTGCGCAGGGCCTCGGCAATTGCCGCCGGCGTGACATCCATGATCTCCGCGCTCATCTGCTGTTTGCCGGTTTCGCTGCGGGCCCGCGCCTGGCCGATCAGTGCGCGGCGCTCCGCGAGCGGGCGGGCGAGAAAAGCCGCCTGGAAAGATGGTTCGCGGGCCTGGCTGCGAAAGGCCTGGTACGGCAGGTCCAAGGTGCAATAGGCATCGCCATGCGCCAGCAGCGTTGGCTGCTGGGTCGGTGCTATGCCGATCCGGGCGATTGCCGGATCGGCCAGCAGCAGGGCGCCGCTGGCCTGCAAAAACTGCGTGCCCAGCAAGACGTCCCGATTACCGTGCATCAGGTACACGATGGTATTGCGGGAGCCCAGGCGGCGCAGGGCCTGGGCAACCTCCACACCGACCAGGTCGTCGGGGCCGCCGTCTTGCAGCGCGTCGTCGCCGGCCCAGTATTCGAACAAATCTCCCAGGATTACGAGCTCGGCGGCACTGCCGCCGATCGCCTCGAGCAGGTCGAGGAAGCGCCGCAAGGTCCGCGGCCGCTGCGCACAAAGATGCAGGTCCGAAATAAAGACCGGGTCGCGCAACGCGACGCGATCGCTGCCCGCGACACGCGCCGGCACCGGGTCCACTTCACCGGCGTTTGCCATAGGGCTCAGGCGTCGGTTTCCGCGCGCTCGATCAGGACATCTTCCTCCGGTACGTCCTGATGGCCGCCGCTGCGGATGGTGCGGACCGAACGGATCTCGTCGACCACATCGTTGCCCTCGACGACCTTGCCGAAGACGCAGTACCCCCAACCCTGGCCGGACGGCGCGCTGTGATTGAGAAAATCATTGTCGGCTACATTGATGAAAAATTGCGATGTGGCCGAGTGCGGATCCGTGGTACGCGCCATGGCAACCGAATACTTGGTGTTGCGCAGGCCGTTGGTGGCCTCGTTTTCGATCGATGCCCGAGTCGGCTTTTGGCGCATGCCGGCTTCGAAGCCGCCTCCCTGAATCATGAAGCCATTGATCACGCGGTGAAACAAGGTATTGTTATAGTAACCCGCGCGCACATATTGCAGGAAGTTCTCCACCGTCTTGGGTGCGCGTTCGGCATCGAGCTCGATGCCGATTACGCCGCGATTGGTGTGTAGTCGTACCATTTTCGTTGTCTCCCGGTTTTTACTGGAATCGGTCTTGTGTCCGACTGGTTCGTCGAAGGCCCGTCCGTCAATCTATTTTCCCAGCCGCGCCTTCAGGATTACCACCTGCGTGACGGGCAGGTTCACAAACGCTCCTCCCTTATTGCCCGTCGGAGCCGAACGGATCTTCTCCACGGTGGTGTCCATGCCTTCGATGACACGGCCAAACACCGTGTACCCGTTGCCATCCCGGCCGGGATAGTCGAGGAAGGAATTGTCGACGACGTTGATGAAGAACTGAGCCGTCGCCGAATTCGGGTCGCCGGTGCGCGCCATCGCGACGGATCCGCGCACGTTCTTCAGGCCGTTGTTGCTTTCGATGGCAATCGGCGCGCGCGTGGGCTTCTCCTGGAGGCTATCGGTGTAGCCCCCACCCTGGATCATGAATCCGCCTATCACCCGGTGAAAGATCGTTCCGACATAAAAACCCTCCTTGACGTATTGCACGAAATTGGCAACCGTGCGAGGCGCGCGTTGCGCGTCGAGTTCCAGAACGATCGGGCCCGCTGTGGTTTCGAGCGTGACGATTACCGGAGCGGGCGCAATGGCAGTCTGGGGCGTTGACGTCTGTGCGAGCGCCGCGGTCCATAAACCGGCGCCGCAAAGAGCAAGCGCGGCCAGGCAAGTGCGGCGACGAATGGCGTGCATGTGAGTATTCCTCCGTTCCGGTTACAGGACATCGCGCTGGCTAACGCGCACTGCGCAGCTTGCCGCCGAGCTCGCGCGTCATGGTCAACTTCTTCTTCAGGGCAAGGTTTTCCGGCTCCAGACGCGCAGCCCCCGCATAGGCGGCGGCCGCCATGGAAATGTACAGGTCTCCGAGGTTTTCGCGCGCGGTGACGTAATTGGGCTGGGCCGCAATGGCCAGTTGCAGGTAGCGCTCGGCCGGCGCGAGCTTGCCCTGATTTGCCCGAATCACCGCCAGGTTGTTGTACGGTTCCGGCAGCTCGGGAAAGTCCTCGGTCAACGATTCCAGCGCCGCCACGGCCTCGTCGGTCCGGTTCAAGTCGCCCAGCACCACGGCGCGCAGGAAGCGCATCTGAGCGTCGCGCGGGCGCGTGGCAAGGAATTCGTCCGCGATTTTCAGGGCACCGGTCTTGTCGCCCTTGCGCAAGGCGAGCGCGATCCTCGCGGCGGGGGTAATGTTCTCCTCCGAGCCTGGCTCGGACGGCGTCGTCGCGGCAGGAGGGGCTGCGCTTGGCGCCTGGGCCGGCGCCGCGGGGCTTGCTTCGGGCGCGGAGGTGCCCGCGGCCGGAGCTGCGGGCGTCGCGGATCCGGCCGCCGTTGGCGCCGGCGCGGAAGCCGCGTCGGTTGCGCCGCTCCCGGCCTCGGTTGCCCGGGCCTGCGGTGCAAGAAATGCGAGCGTCGCGAGCAGCAACATCACCGCGGTCGCGGATACGATGCCGCGGGAGCGTGGCAACAGGGCGGGAGGCGGCAAGGTGGATGAGGGCGCTGATATAATTGCAACCTGCCATTCTAACAATGACACGCCGTCCTGTTTGGCTTTTGCTGGACTTGCACCGGCGCGTTACGGGCTCAAGCGAGCCGAATCCGTATGACGGTTCGCATCTATAGCACCTTGAGTCGGCAAGTGGAGGACCTGGCACCGCTTGAGCCAGGGCGCGTGCGCCTGTACGTGTGCGGCATGACGACGTACGACCTGTGCCACCTGGGTCACGCTCGCCTGATGCTGGCGTTCGATATTGTGCAGCGCTGGCTGCGAACCCGTGGCCTGCAGGTCACGTACGTGCGCAACATCACCGACGTCGATGACAAGATCATCCGCCGTGCATTGGAACTCGGGGAACCGATCGCTGCGCTGACCGAGCGCAACATCCAGGCCATGCATGAGGACCTGGATGCACTGGGAGTGCAGCGTCCGGACATCGAACCGCGCGCTACCCGACACATCGCGGACATGCTCGATCTCATCGGCATACTGCACCGGCAAGGCTTGGCATACCAGGCCGAGGACGGCGATGTCGATTTTGCGGTACGCAAGTTCCCCGGCTATGGCAAGCTTTCGGGCAAGTCGATCGATGAATTGCGTGCCGGTGAGCGCATCGAGGTACGCCAGACCAAGCGCGATCCCTTGGACTTCGTGCTATGGAAGCGCGCCAAGCCGGACGAGCCCCAGTGGCCTTCTGCCTGGGGACCGGGACGGCCGGGGTGGCACATCGAGTGCTCGGCTATGGCCGCCGCCACCCTGGGTCGAACCATCGACATCCACGGCGGCGGCCCCGACCTGATCTTCCCGCACCACGAGAACGAGATAGCGCAGAGCGAGGGCGCCTTTGGCGTTCCGCTGGCGATGCTCTGGATGCACTGCGGCGCGCTGCGCACCGGAGGGGAGAAAATGTCCAAATCCTTGGGCAACTTCCTGACGATTCGCGATGCGCTCCGGCGCCACCGCGCCGAAGTGCTGCGGTTTTTCCTAGTGCGCTCACACTATCGTGGCCAGATTGCCTTTACCGAAGATCTGCTCGGCGACGCGCGCGCCGGATTGGCCCGGCTGTATACCGCACTGCGCGGCTTTGAGCGGGCGCCGGTCGCCGTGGACTGGAACGGCGCCAATGCACGTCGCTTTGCGGCCGCGATGGACGAAGACTTCAACACCGCGGCGGCGGTGGCCGAGCTCTTCGACCTGGCCGGTGAAGTCAATCGAGGCAAGTCGCCCGCGGCGGCGCATCAGCTGCGTGCGTTGGGCGAGGTGCTTGGGCTGCTGCAGCAAGATCCGGACGCGTTCCTGCAGGGCGACGCAGCGCGGCCAGCCGCTTTGGATGCCGAGCGCGTTAAAGAACTCGTTGCGCAGCGCGACGTGGCCAAGAAGGAGCGAAACTTCGCCGAGGCCGATCGGCTACGCGGTCTGCTCACTGCCGAGGGCATCGTCCTGGAAGACGGCCCAGGCGGTACCACCTGGAGGCGCATTTGAATTGAAAGCGGCCACTCGAATTGGCGTGGCACCGGTTGCTGCCCGACCGGCATTCTGGGCGCGCGCCAAGCGCCGGCTGCGGGCGGCCGATTCGACGCTGTCGACGATCATCGCGCGCCATCCACGCGCCCGTCTCGTCTCGCGCGGAGACGGTTTCACCACCCTGGCGCGCTCCATCGTTGGCCAGCAGATCTCCGTCAAGGCGGCCGATTCGGTCTGGGCACGGCTGCTCGAGCGGTGCCCGGACATGAGCCCGCCGGAGCTGCTGCGCCGGCGCACGTCGACCTTGCGATCTTGCGGCCTTTCGGAGCGCAAGGTCGAGTATCTGCGCGCCCTGGCGCGCCATTTTGCCGACGGCCACGTCGACCTGCGCCACCTTGCGGGCCAGCCCGATGATGCCGTTGTCGACTGCCTTATGGACATCCGCGGCATCGGGCGCTGGACAGCCGAGATGTTTTTGATCTTTAATCTGTTGCGTCCGGACGTCTTGCCGCTCGATGACCTGGGTCTGCTCAAGGCGATCAGCCGCCATTACTTCGACGGCGAGCCGACGGCGGGACTGCTGCGGGGCGCTGGTCGCGAGAAGGTGATGCAATTGGGCGCGCGCTGGGCACCGTACCGCAGCGTTGCGACTTGGTACCTGTGGCGCAGCCTGGACCCGGTACC
>OMSW01000224.1 GCA_900290295.1 Burkholderiales bacterium | reverse complement strand
CCGGACTTCCTCGGATTCGGCGCGCGCGCCCTGGTCCACTACGGTCATTGCTTCACATCCAGATTCCGAGGCCCTTCAACAGCGTGCGCATGCCCGCGAACGCAAGCAGCGCGATAACGATACGCCGAACATTGGCCGCAGGCAGTACGCGCAGCAAGCGCGCCCCGAGGCGGGCACCGAGCATCATGCCGACCGCTGACGGCACCGCGACGATCGGCAGAACGGCCCCGGAATCGAGGTACATCCAGGTCGCGGATGCGCTGGCGCCGGTGAGTATCAGTCCACTCGTGCCCGCGGCGACCTTCAGCGGCAGCGCCATCACCAGGTTCAAGACGGGAACATTGGCCCAGCCGGCGCCAACCCCGAACATGCCGCCAATGACGCCGATGATCGCGAACAGGAACAGACCCCACCCCGTACGCTGCGCCGCCCAGTGTTGCTCCTTGCCCACTGCCAAATCGAAGTAGCTGCCTTGCAGGCCCAGCCTCGTGGCGATGCGGTCCGGGCGCGGATCAACGTGATCGGCGCGCTTCGCGCGCGCGATGAGCACGACGATTCCGAGCACGACCAGGCCGAGCGCGATGTTGACGGTCGAGGCCGAAAGGGAGAGTCCAATCAATGCGCCGAGGATCGATGTCAGCGAAGCGACCAGCATCAACGGCAAGGCAACACGCAGGTCGGCTAGGCCATTACGCAGCAGGTCGGGCGCCGCGGCCAGAGCGCTGGCCATCGCGACCAGCAACCCGGCGCCGCGGACGAAGTCCAGATGGAAGGGAAAGAAGCCGCCAACGATGGGAACGAACAGCACGCCGCCCCCGACGCCGGCGGGCACCGCGACGATGCCGAGGAGAAAGCAGATTCCAAACAACGCCAGCGGCCACACCCACCAGCTGACCGGGGCCAGCGGCGCGCTTGCAGCCGGCGCGGCTTGCGCCAGAACAATCAGCGCCAGCCCGAAGCCAACTCGTTGCAAGAGCCGCCGCCGGTCGCCAGAGCGCATTGGGCCGCTCATGGCATTGTCCGGCAGGCGTACAGGCGGGTACAGGGCGGCAGTTTGCTGCGCATCGCTAGGAGACGGTCTGGTAATAAAGATTTTGTGGATGCTTCGCCTGCGCGAAGAACATCCAGCGCTCCGCGAGCAGGCCGAGGTACTGGATCACAAACGCCGAGGAATATGCCACGGCCGAATCGATTGCCAGCCCTAGCGCGAGCAGGACTGCCGGGAGCGCAAACGCCAGCAGCGGAAAGCCCCACAGGAGCGCGCGCATCGTCGATGCGCTTGCGCCGTGAAAGAACTCGCGCGTGTTGAACGAACCACCCATCGCGCCCTGGCTCTTCTGCGCGAGTTTCGGATGCTTGACGCCGATCGCGGTCTGGATCGTTGACCTCGGCCGCAGGCGGGCATTGCGAATCAACGACCAGGTGCGTCCGGCAAAGCCCAGCACCGTGAGGATCAGGGCCCACCCGGTCAGGAATCCGACCACCTGCGGCGCCGCGTACGCGGCGAACCAGGTAGCCAGGGTGAAGCCGGAGGCGCCACCGAGCAGGATAAAGTTCAGCACTGTGAGCGGAGAGTGCCATTCGCGTAGGAAGGGCAGGCATGCGTAGATCATCGCCGTGCAGATGAACAGCGCGAAGGCCAGCACTGTGCCCAGCGCGCCCAGCAGTATCGTGGCATCGATCAGGCCACCGGAGGGCAAGCTTGCAATGGAGGGCCTCCAATTAGTCCAGTGCGCCAGCCCGTAGAGCAACGTGGTGGCGATGAAGGCAGGAAGCACGATGACTTCGCGCGAGAGCCAGGATGTTCTCCATTGGGTGGCGGTGCGCCAGGCGCGCTCCGGGTGGCCCAGGTGAAAGAACGACGCAAGGAGCCCGGCCGCAAGCACGAGCACGCTGACCAGGCTTCCGAAGCCGTAAAACGAGCGGGCCTCGGGCGGCGGCAGGAGCTGGAACAGCGCATAGATCTGCACCGTGTACAGCGCCAGAAACAGGCCCTGGCCCGCGCCGATCAGCGTGGTGAGGAAAATGACGGAGAACGCCGGCCGCATCCTTGTTCGATCGATCGCTACCAGCCGACCGCGTCCTCGATAGTCGGACCCGCCGCTCCCGGTTTGGGCAGCTGGGCGTCCAATTTGCGCGGGTTGTCGGAGCGCTCGAGTTCGTCCGGGTGAATCTTCATCTGCGTCTGGCGCCGCGGCAGGTAATGGTTCGCCGGATGTGTGCTCCACTCCGGCATCAGCTGGTAGCCGCCGTTGCTGCGAATTGCCACCGACACCTCGGAGGCCGGGTCGTGGATGTCTCCGAACAAGCGGGCCGAGGTAGGACAGGCCTTGACGCAGGCCGGTTTGCGATCGGCTTCGGACAGTGAGTAGTCGTAAATCCGATCAACGCACAGCGTGCATTTCTTCATCACCTTGCCCTGCTCGTCGAACTCGCGTGCGCCATAGGGGCAAGCCCAGGCGCAGTATTTGCATCCGATGCACTTGTCGTAATCGACCAGAACGATCCCGTCCTGCTGGCGTTTGTACGAGGCCCCGGTCGGGCACACCGGCACGCACGGCGGATCCTCGCAGTGCAGACAAGACTTGGGTAGATGCAGGGTTTCCGTCCCCGGAAATTCGCCGATTTCGAAGGTCTGCACGCGGTTGAAAAACGTGCCGGTCGGATCGGCACTGTACGGATTCTGGTCGACCAGAGGTCCGGCCGAGCCCGAGGTGTTCCATTCCTTGCAGCTGGTCACGCAGGCGTGGCAGCCGACACAGACGTTCAGATCGATGACCAGCGCGAGTTGGCTCACTTCTCGTCCGCCCTTCCGAAAACACCACCCATGAACGCCAGCAAGTCGCGGCGCGGTTTCATCGCCGGGTACGGCTCGAGGGCTGCAAACTGCGGCGACGTGTGTTCCGGCTCGCCAGGCTCCGCCTTGTAGATGCGCACGCGCACGTCGTACCAGGCAGCCTGGCCGGTAACCGGATCGGAATTGGAGACGCGCTGGCCGCCGCGGACCTCGAGTTCCTCGCTGATCAGATGGTTGAGCAGAAATCCTTGCTGCGATTCGTTGGAACCCGGCGCGAGATTCCAGGCTCCCGCCGCCTTGCCGATCGCGTTCCAGGTCCACACGGTCCCGGGCTCGACCGATTCCGAATGACGCGCCATGCAGCGCACCTTCGCCCACGGGGATTCGACCCAGATCCAGTCGCCGTCGCTGATTCCCTGGTCGCGCGCCGTGCGGCTATTGACGAACAGGTAGTTGTGCGCGTGGATCTGGCGCAGCCAGGCGTTCTGCGAATCCCACGAGTGGTACATCGCCATCGGACGCTGCGTCACGGCGGCAAGCGGGAAGCGGTGGTGGTCCGTTACCTGGGATTCGAGCGGCTCATAGAAAAACGGCAAGGGATCGCAATACGTCTGTACGCGTTGTGCCAGGTGTGCCGGAGGCTTGCGGGTGATGCCCCTGCCTTGGGCTGCGAGCCGGAATTTCTGCAGCACTTCGGAATAGAGGTGAATGAGAATCGGCTCTGCGTAGCGGGTGATGCGGTTGCGTCGGGACCATTCCAGGTAGCCGAGGTTCCAGTTGCGCATGTACTGGTAGCTTTTTGGCAGCTCGTAATGAAATACGCAGCCATTTTGCTGGTACATCTCCCACTGCCGCGGATTGGGTTCGCCGACCAGCGACTTCTCGCCACCCTTGCCGCGCCAGCCCGCCAGGAAACCCAAGCCCGCACCAGGCTCCGGCTCCCAGTTGACGATGAAATCCGGGTAATCGCGGTACTTGCGCTCACCGGTCTTGGTGACGAACGCGGGAAGCTTGAGGCGGGTGCCGAGCTCGATCAACACTTCCTGAAACGGCTTGCAAGCGCCAGCCGGGGGCAGGATCGGGATCCGCACCGAATCTGCTGGACCATCGAATTCGGAGATGGGCCGATCCAGCATCGACATGACGTCGTGCCGTTCCAGGTAGGTCGTATCCGGAAGTATCAAATCGGCGAAGGCCGTCATCTCCGATTGAAACGTGTCGGCGACCACGAGAAACGGTATCTTGTACTGCCCGTCGGCGTCCCGGTCACAAAGCATGTCGCGAACCGCTGCCGTATTCATCGTCGAGTTCCAAGCCATGTTGGCCATGAAGATCATCAGCGTATCGATCGGGTACGGGTCGCCGCGCCAGGCGTTGGTGATGACGTTGTGCATGAGGCCATGCACGGAAAGCGGATATTCCCAGGAGAACGCCTTGTCGATTCGGACGGGGCTGCCGTCGTCGTTGACGAACAAATCGTCCGGGTCGGACGGCCACCCGAGTGCGAGCCCATCCAGCGGATGATTCGGTCGTACGCCACGCGCGTCGTTGGGGGTGCGGGTACAGGGTGGAATCGGTCGTGGGTAGGGCGCCTTGTGACGAAAGCCTCCGGGCCGGTCGATCGTGCCGAGGATGGACATCAGGATGCCCAGGGCCCGGATCGTCTGGAAGCCGTTGGAGTGGGCGGCCAGCCCGCGCATCGCGTGGAACGCCACCGGATTGCCGGTCACGGATTCGTGCTCTGTGCCCCAGGAATCGGTCCACGCAATCGGAAGCTCGATGCGCTGGTCGCGAGCGGTGACCCCCATCTCGTGCGCGAGGCGGCGGATGGTCGCCGCGTCGATGCCGGTAATCTGGGCAGCCCACTCGGGGGTGTAGTCCTTTACCCGCTCCTGCAGCAGCTGGAACGCGGGCTTGACCGGCGTGCCATCGGGTAAGCGGAACTCCCCGAGCAAGAACGGATCGGCCCCTTTGCTGTGCGTCGTAACCGGGCGATCGAGGTTGCGGTCCCACCAGAGCTTGTTTTGCGGGTCGTAGCAGGTCTCCTCCTGCGGCACTTCGGTGCGAACGAACATCCCGAATTCGTCACTGGCCGGATCGCAGTTCACCAGTTGGCTCGCGTTGCTGTACTGGAACAGGAAGTCCCGGTCATACAGGCCCTTGGCGAGGATTTCATGAATTACCGCCAGCAGGAGTGCGCCATCGGTACCTGGGCGGATCGGCACCCATTCGTCGGCGACCGCCGAATACCCGGTCCGCACCGGATTGATGGAAATGAAACGGCCACCTTCGCGCTTGAACTTGGAGATCGCGATCTTGAGCGGGTTGGAGTGGTGATCCTCCGCCGTACCGATCATTACGAACAACTTCGCACGTGCCAGGTCCGGTCCGCCGAACTCCCAGAACGATCCGCCGATCGTGTAGATCAGGCCGGCCGCCATGTTGACCGAGCACAGGCCGCCGTGGGCCGCGTAATTGGGGGTGCCGAACTGGCGTGCGAACAGGCCGGTCAAGGCCTGCATCTGATCGCGCCCGGTAAATAGGGCGAATTTCTTCGGATCGGTGGCGCGGATCGTCGCAAGACGTTCGCTCAGGGTGGTGAGCGCCTCCTCCCAGCTGATCGGTTCGAAGTGTCCCGCACCCCTGACTGCGTCGGCGCGGCGCCGCAGCGGCGTAAGCAGGCGGGCCGGCGAGTACTGCTTCATGATGCCCGACGAGCCCTTGGCGCATATCACGCCCTGATTCAGCGGGTGGTCCGGATTGCCGTCGATATATCGGACCTGGCCGTCGCGCAGGTGAACGCGGATGCCGCACCGGCAGGCGCACATGTAACAGGTCGTCGTGCGGACCTCGGTCTTGGCGCCCGGCAGGGGCGGCGCGGTCGGGTCGTGTAGCGGCGGCATCGTGCGCTCAAAATGGCGCGACGAGCCGCGACGGCTCACTCGCCTCCATTCCTTCTCCGGTTCAAGTCCGTATTAGGCGCAACGGCACGCCCTTCTGTCTATTACCGCGTCGGGGAGCCTATCCATACCCAGATGGGGAGGCCGCCCGGCGTTGGGCGAGGGCAAAGCAGATGTTTCGTTTGGCGCCCGGTCTCGCAAAGGCGGCAAGCGCCGAAAGCGGCACGCTCCTTGCGCCATGCACCCCAAACGAGCACAATGCAAAAAACAAGAAAAGGTACGTCCTTGCTCCGGAGCGGCGCGGCTGATGCTGCATGTTGCCCCGGTCTTTTCCATTAAGGGGAAGGTCCAGATGCTTCAACGTTGCGGCTCAGCACGGCCGCACGAAGGTTCCGCCGAGGACGCTGGTGCGTATACCCTCGCTGCGGACATGAACGCGCCGATCGATCACTTGCTCCAGGTTCTGGCCGGCATGACTGAGGCGCGCGCGGCAACCGTGCGCACGATATCGGACGATGGCAGCCCGATGGACTTGGTTGCCGCGTCGGGGGCAAGCACGAGCGCCCAGACGCGCATTGCGCGAGCCGATGCCGACTGCGGGGTCTGCGCGGTGGCGTTGCGCGGCGACGGGGTCCAGGTGAGTACGGAACGATGCGCCTGCGTTCGCGAATTGGATGCTGACGCTGGCGCCGATCATCAGGTGGTCGCTGTTGCACTGCGACATAAGGAGCAAGCGTTGGGCGTCCTGAGCCTTTTTCTCGAAAGGCCCGGGGCTGCCTTGGATCTGCCAGCACGATTCCCGGATCTGCTGTCGGCGCTTGGCGACGTGATCGGCTCGGCCATTGCAAATACGCGGCAGGCGGACAACGACGTGCACTCGAGCGTGATGCAGGAACGACACATGCTCGCCAACGAAGTGCACGACTCGCTGGCCCAGAATCTGACCTCGATCCGTATGCGCACGGCGCTGCTTCGCCGTGCCTTTGCCACGCGCGACGAAGAGCGCGCCACGCAGTACCTAGAAGAAATTGATGAAGCGCTGGCCGGGGCGCAGTCGCGCGTGCGCGAGATCATTACGCAATTCCGTGCGCAGATGGATGCGCCGCGCCTGCTGCCGGCGCTCGAGTTCGCGATCGAGGAACTCCGGGCGGCGAGCGAAGTCAAAATCGAACTTGAATGCCGGGTGCCGGAGCCGAGGCTGTCGCCGTACGAAGAGGTCCAGATCTTCTATATCGCCAGGGAGGCGCTGACCAATGCACTCAAGCATTCGCAAGCAAGACACGTGCGCTTGGTGCTGGACGAGCATGCCGGCTGGTATGAGTTGCGCGTCGAGGATGACGGTGTCGGTCTGGACAGCGCAAAGACGGCCGATCACGGACATTTCGGACTGAACATCATGCGCGAGCGGGCACAACGCATCGGCGGTGTCATCGAGCTGCAGAGATGCGAGAAGGGGGGCACGCGTGTGCGGCTCAACTTTCCCTCACGCACCTTGGTCGGCGAGGCCGGCGGATGAACAATTTGGTGCGGGTCGTGCTGGTGGACGACCATCGTTTGTGCCAGAAAGGCCTTGCGGAGTTGCTTGAGCGCGAAGGCGGCTTTACGGTCGTAGGAACGGCCGGAAACCCGGAGCAGGCCGAGGCGTTGATCCGCGCACACACGCCGGACCTGGTCGTGATGGACTTGCGCATGCCGTTGATGGATGGCGTCAGCCTGCTGCGGCAGTTGCGAGCCGACGGTTGCGAGAGTCCTGCGGTCATACTGACCATGAGCGATATGCAGGACGACCTGGCAAACGCTTTGCGCGCGGGCGCTCGCGGCTATCTACTGAAAGACATGGATCCGGCGGATATCGTCGACGCAATACGCCGAGCGGCCAAGGGCGAACTCGTGGTTGCCCCGGCGATGGCGGCCAAACTTGCGCAGCTGCTCCAGGGTCGTGCCTCCGACCATCCGAAGGACGGGGCGGTCAAGCTGACCGAGCGGGAGCGTGAAATCCTGCACCATGTCGCCTGCGGCAAGAGCAACAAGGCGATCGCAAAGATTCTGAACATCAGTCACGATACGGTCAAGCTCCATGTGCGCCATATCCTTGCCAAGCTCAACCTGACTTCGCGCGTCGAGGCCGCGGTCTTCGCGGTCGAACATGGCGACAGGGTCGGAATGCGCGCTCCGCCTTGAGCGCTGCGGTGCCAGTCGGACCGTGGTCAGTATCCGCCCTTGCCGAACGGTTTGGGCAAGCCGGCGATGCGCACGCCCTGCTTTGCCGGACCGAGCGGAAACAGGTCGTAAAGCCGCTTGCTGTCGCAACCGGCGATCAGCTCGCTCGTGTCTTTCAACAGGTTCCGAAAATTGGGCGTGTGACCATGTTCGCGGAACTGCCCGCGCAGGTAATTGATGATCACCCAGTGATCGTCCTCCAGGACAATGCCCTCGGCGGCGGCAATCGCCGCGCACACCGAGTCCGAGTAGTCCGCCTCAAGAAGGTAGCCTTCCTCGTCCGCGGCCACGATCCTTCCATCGACTTGATATTCCACCGCAGGCTCCTTCGCGTCCGGGTTGGTCGAGCTTGCCGAAGCGGGGTGCGGGCGCATACCACCGCGCCGCATGGCCGCGACCGTTACCCTGCACACCGGCGCTGTATTAGCGGACCTGCGGGCGAACTCGTCTAGACCCGGCAAGGCGTAGGCGCCACTACCCCGATGGGTGATTTAGGTCGCGGACGATGCTCCACACTATGGAATGCGGCGCGCGTGGTCCGCACGGGCCGCGTCGACCCGCGACGGAATTTGGCCTTGATAATATCGACGCGATGACTGCAGCAACCAATCGGCCGATGGCCACGGAACATGATGTGGGCCGCGACCTGAGCGCTTGCTCGGGTGCCGAGCTCTTTGCGCTGATGGTGCTGGACGAGACGATGGCGCCAGAGTTTGAGCATGGTGATGTCATCATCATCGAGCCCAGTGGACAGGCGCACGACGGATCCTATGTGCTCGCGCTGTGCGGCGGACAATGGCTGTTCCGGCAGTTGCGACGCGAGGGTGATGGCTGGTGCCTGAATGCGCTAGCCCCCGGGTGCGAAGCCGTTGTGATGCCCGACCTTGCGGCAGTTCTCGGCGTGGTTATCCAGAAATCGCGTCCGGGCCGGCGAGGCGCGATGCGGCGCTACGTCGTCTGAAGCGTGCCGTGTTGCAAGGTGCTGAAATGCCGATTGCCAAGCTGGCCGCCGCGGTCCAGCACAACTGCGATGTAATCGACGCTCGGCACGCTCGCGACAGCGGGCTTTGCACCTATCTATTGGGAATGCGCGAGTATTTTCGATGGGTGTCGGGTCTGGGTCTGGGCGCAGCCGCTGATCCCGGCGCTGTGGGATCCTGGATCGCGCGGCGCGAGCGGCATTGGGAGGCCTTGCTGGACCAGGGCGCGGACCGGTTGGTGGCCTTACCCCTGGGAGGCGGCCTGGACGCCTATGACGAAGAAGCGGTCAACGAACAGATCGCGGACGATCGGCTGGTCTACGGGGCGGGCATTGGGCGTTTCGGCGTACCTCTGTTTTTTCTGGCACGGCGAGAATGGCAGGCGCGCCGCGACGGCGTACAGATCGTGGTTGCCGGCGATGAACTCGCGCGCGGGTACGTTGCGACCCCCGCGGTCAGCCGCGGTTCGACCATCCTCGTGCGCCTGGACGCGCTACGGCGCTGGCTGTGGACGCGCGCGGAGGTGGCGGGCCCGCGCGGGCCTAGCGACGCGTTCTGGTCGGCCCTAAAAGCCTACGACCGGGGCGCCCGACTGGACGATGCGATCGAAAGCATGGCCCGGGGCGAGCTCGAATCCTTGGTTCTCCACGAGCTTGGCGAACTGCGCGCCGGCCAGATCGTCGGCCCTGACTGGGAGCGGATGCTGGAGCAGCTTGGCGATCGCAGGTCAGAACTGGTGGTGCGTGCGGTCCGCGATCTGCTGGCCGACTGCCTGGTGACCTTGCCCGTGCTGCTCGAGCGCCGCGCAACGGCTTCGCTGCATTTCTGGTTTTCCAATTTCGACGGTGTCCGCCGCGCGCTGGCACCGCAATTTCTCGACGCGCGGGGCGAAGGGGTCTGTTCGGTCGACGAGGATCGTCTGAATGCGGCAGTCGCCCGCGGGCAGACGCAGTGGGCCTCGCTCGCGATGGATCTCGTCGGACGCTGGCGCCAGGGTGGTCGGGAAGCGGTCTTGGCGCAGACCGTAGCGCTGTACCCGGCCTGAGCCGGCGCTGCGTCTTTCAGCGCGCGAACAGGCGATTGCGTTCGATTCGATCTGGGCGTGGAACTTGGTGATGACGGACAACCGGTCGAGCGTTTGGAGGTCCAGGTGCGTGCCGGCGACCTTCGGCTATTTGAAGTAGCCGCCCATCGGCTCCAGCCCTAGCGGGACCAGCTAGTTCCGTGTGCCGCTCGTCTGGCAATGCGTTGAATTCGCCGTCTATAGCGCCAGAGTGGCAATCCGCTCGGCACGTACGCCGCCATCGGTCAGTGCTCCCACGAGAGCTTCCAGGAACACGGGTGGTCCGGCAGCGTAGATTGCGCATCGCGCCAGGTCCGCGCGATCCGAAAGTACCTGTGCCGCGATGGCCTTGGCACCGGTCCTTGCCTCGCGATCGGTACTCAGCCGGTGCACGAAATTGTCGAGGCTGGAAGACCAAGCCCGGCACTGGTTTTCCAGGTAGTGGCCGTCGGCTCGGGTCGCGAGCCAGTACAGCGCCATCGATTCGAACGCGTCGGCCGCTATGGCGCTCTCGACAAGGCTCTTGATCGGCCCGAAGCCGGCATCGCAGGCGATAAATATCGGCAGCCGTTCGCTGGCCTGATCGAGCACGAATTCGCCGACCGGTCCGCGCAC
>OMSW01000137.1 GCA_900290295.1 Burkholderiales bacterium | reverse complement strand
AGCGCTCTGCCGCGGTTGACCTGCACGGCCTCGCGCATGGCTACGGTCGTGAAGTTGTCGAGCAGTACCGACTGGGCGCCAGAGGCCAGCGCCTGCTCGAGCTGGTCGATCGATTCGACCTCGATCTGGACCGGGACACCCTTGCCCAGCGCGGCGCGCAGGGCTGGGGCGATACCGCCGGCGGCGGCAATGTGGTTCTCCTTGATGAGAACTGCGTCGTACAGTCCGAGACGATGGTTGTAGCCGCCGCCGACACGAACCGCGTATTTTTGTGCCAGGCGCAGGCCGGGGAGCGTCTTGCGCGTATCCACAATCTTCGCGCGATTGCCGGGAACCTGCGCAATCGCCTCGACGTAGCGGCGCGTCGCCGTCGCAACCGCCGACAGCAGCTGTAGGAAATTCATCGCGCTGCGCTCGGCCGTGAGCAGTCCACGTGCCGGGCCGCGCAACCGGCACACCGTAGCGCCGCCTTCAAGCAACGCGCCTTCCGGCAGGAGCCAGTCCACGCGGATTCTGCCATCGACCCGGCGCAAGACGGCCTCGAACCAAGGCGATCCGCAAAGGACCGCCGGCTCGCGCACGATCAAGCGCGCCGCGACCTCGGCATCCGCAGCCAGGAGCTGGCCGGTCAAATCACCCGCGCCCAGATCCTCGGCGATTGCTGCGGCAACGTTGGCCTCGAGCGCGGCGTCCAGCGCGGCTGCCCGGTCCGCGTCCGCCAGGCCCCAACGCCCCGGGCCGGTGCCATCGCTCACGCCGGCCCCATGCCCTGCGAGCCCTGCGTGGCAAAGGAGGGGGGCGGGGTTTTGCGCGCGGCGGCAAAGGCAAGCATGCGATCGATCGGGCGACGGGCCCTGCGCGCCAGGTCCGGGTCGACGCGGATGTCCTGCGTTGCATCGCCGCGCTGGGCCGCCGCGAGTGTGGCGGCGAGTTGGTCGAGCGAATTCATCGCCATCCACGGACAATGCGCGCAGCTCTTGCACGTTGCCCCGTTGCCGGACGTTGGCGCCTCGATGAAGATCTTGTTCGGTTGGGCCTGGCGCATCTTGTGCAGGATGCCGTTGTCGGTGGCGACGATGAACTCGCCGGCTTCGAGCCGACCTGCGGCCTGCAACAACTGCGTGGTCGAGCCCACGACGTCGGCCTGGGCGATGACGGCGGCGGGCGACTCGGGATGCACAAGGACCTTGGCGCCGGGGTGTTCCTGCCGCAGGATTTCGAGTTCCACGGACTTGAACTCATCGTGAACGATGCAGCTGCCGTTCCAGAGCAACATGTCGGCACCGGTCTGCGCCTGCAGGTAGCGCCCCAGGTGCACGTCCGGCGCCCAGAGGATCTTTTCTCCTTGGGCGTGCAGGTGCCGGACGATGTCAAGGCCGGTGCTGGACGTGGTGACCCAGTCGGCGCGTGCTTTGACGGCAGCGCTCGTATTGGCGTACACCACGACGGTGCGGTCCCGGTGCAGGTTGCAGAAGGCGTCAAATTCCGCGGCCGGGCAACCGAGGTCGAGCGAGCACGTTGCCTCGAGCGTCGGCATCAGCACGCGCTTGTCCGGGCTGAGGATCTTGGCGGTCTCGCCCATGAAGCGCACCCCGGCCACGACCAGCGTGCACGCGGGGTGATCGCGCCCAAAGCGGGCCATCTCCAGCGAATCGCCTACGCATCCGCCGGTGGCATCGGCCAGATCCTGCAGTGCGCCATCGACGTAGTAGTGGGCGACCAAAACCGCATCGAGCGCGCACATTGACGCCTCTATGCGCTCGAGGACCGTCTTGCGCGCAGCCGCTGTCTTTCCAGCAACTGGTTCCGGTGTCTTTTTGGCGGGTAGCATCGGGGACGGCAAGCGCAAGGGCGACGGCAAGTACGGGGACGAAGACTACGATGGAGCTGGCGAGACAAAACCAGTCTATCACGGGCTCTCTATAATCGACCTTTTTGGGCCCGAGTGGCGCGCTGCCGGGGATGCCAATGCTCGCAACACAGAAGTCGGATGTTGGCTCGACGGCCGCTGCAGGCGCGGCCGGGGCCTTGGTCGGGAGAAGCGGCGCGAAAATTGCCGTGGTCGGCACCGGGGTGGTCGGACTAGCCGCCGCCCTGGGTTGCGCGCAGCGCGGTTTGCAGGTGACGCTGATTGGAGCGGCCCCGCGACCCTTCTTGTCCGCGCCGGGCGAAGCGCGGTTTGACTCCCGCATCTACGCGCTTTCGCAGGCCAGCTGCGAGCTGTTGGCACAATTGCGAGTCTGGTCGCAGATCGACCCTGCCCGCATCTGTGCGGTTGCGCGCATGCGCGTTTTTGGCGACGACGGCGGAAGACTTCAATTTGACGCCTATGCGGCTGGCGTAGAGCGGCTCGCGACCATATGCGAGGAGAGCCAACTGCTGCAGGCGCTTTGGCTGGGCTGCACCATAGCGCCGGGCATCGAACACGTTTCCCGGGAGTTTGACGCGGCGGCCTTTGACGCCGACGCGGTCCGGTTGCGCCTGGCCGACGGCGCCTCGATCGAATGCGCGCTATTGCTCGGCGCCGACGGCAAGCGTTCCTCGGTGCGGGCCGCCGCAGGGATCAACGCGCGCGAGACCACGTACGGGCACACGGCGTTTGTGGCCAATTTTGACTGTGAGCGATCACACCACGGCACCGCCTACCAGTGGTTTACCGACGCGGGGATCGTGGCGCTCTTGCCGCTGCCCGGCGATTGCGTGTCGCTGGTTTGGTCGGCCCCCAACGCGCTGGCGCCGGAACTGGCCTCGCTATCGGCGGGCGAATTCGCCGCGCAGGTCGTCCAGCGCAGCCGCAATACGCTTGGCTCCCTAGCCATGATCGGGGGCAAGTACGCATTTGCGCTCGACCGGATTGCGGTCGATCGCCTCGTGCGTCCGGGCGCGGCGCTGCTCGGTGATGCCGCACACGTGGTGCATCCGCTGGCGGGCCAGGGATTGAACCTTGGTTTGCAGGATGTGTCCGAGTTCCTGCGGCTGCTGGCAGCGCGCGAGCCGTGGCGTGAGCTTGGCGACTTGGTCTGGTTGCGCCGCTATGAGCGGGCGCGGGCCGAGCCGATCGGCCTGATGCGCGGCACCGTCGATGGCCTGGCGCGCTTGTTTGATCTTCCGGATGCGCGCGTGCGGCGGCTTCGCAACGTTGGGATGTCTGCGGTAAATGCCCTGGCGCCGGTGAAACACGCCCTGGTTCGGCACGCGCTGGGCTAAGGCAGGACTGCGCGCCTCAGTTTTTTTTGTCAATTTGCGGCGCCTCGGCCGGTGCGATGTCGCCGGAATGTCGCGCTGGGACGCGCAAAAGATGGCCGATGGCAAGCGTTGCGAAGGGGAAACATTGGTGTTCAGGCGGTCCTTGTTCTCGGTACGGCTCTTCGCAGCCGTACTCCTTACTTCACTGGTTGTGCCGCTGTTCGCACCGGCCTGGGCAGCCGATCCCGATTCCGGGACCAGTGCTTCAGGCTCGCCCAGCCAGCCAGCGGTCGGCAGTGCGGCGCCGGTCACGGCGACCGGCGCGGCTACTAACGGCGCGGCGGCTCATGCGCCCGCGGCCGCCCCGGCGTCAACCGCAAACCCGCCGTTGTTGCCCTGCCCGCCGTACGCCGGGCCACTGAATGCTGCGCCGGCGGCAGTGTTCACGCCGGCGTTGGCCAGCGCGATTCGAGACCGGGTGCACAAGCGTCTGGGCGGTGTCGTGACTTCCGTCTGTCGCACCCCCTTTGGCCTGTACGAGGTGGTCGTCGATGCCGAGATCGTCTACGTCGACGAGCGGGTTAATTACCTGCTCGTGGGAAACGCCTTTGATCTGCGCAGCGAGGAGAATGTGACGGCTTTGCGTAAAGAGGCAGTCACACGCATCGACTTCAACGACCTGCCGCTGCAGCTGGCTGTCAAGACCGTCCGCGGCAACGGCGTGCGCGTGCTCGCGGTCTTCGAGGATCCCAATTGCCCGTATTGCAGGCGTTTTGAAAAGGAAATTGCCGGCCTCAAGGATGCGACCATTTACACCTTCCTGTACCCCATCCTCTCACGCGATGCCTCGGTGGCGGACGATTCGTATCCGAAATCAAAGTCGATTTGGTGCGCGCCCGATCGCAGCCTCGCCTGGTCGCAACTGATGCTCGAGGGTAAGCGCCCGGCCGCGGCGCCCGATTCCTGCCAGCACCCGCTCGAGGAAATCCTCGCGTTGGGGCAGAAGCT
>OMSW01000010.1 GCA_900290295.1 Burkholderiales bacterium | reverse complement strand
CTGCAGGCATTCCAGGCTTTGCTCCCAGCCCAGGCAGCCGTCTGTGATCGATTGTCCATAGGTCAGCGGTAGACCGGGAACCAGGTCTTGGCGGCCGCCTACGAGGTGGCTTTCAACCATCACGCCGATGATGCGCGCATCGCCGCTGCCGAGCTGCCGGCCGATATCGGTGCACACCTCGATTTGCCGGACCGGATCCTTGCCGCTGTTGGCGTGGCTGGCGTCGATCATCAGGCGTTGCGCCAAGCCCGCCTTGGCGAGTTCCGCACAAGCGGCCGCCACACTGGCGCGATCGTAATTGGGCCGCGTCCCGCCACGCAGGATGACGTGGCAATCCTCGTTGCCGCGGGTCGAAACGATTGCGGAGTGCCCCGCCTTGGTCACCGAAAGGAAGTGGTGCGGCTGCTGCGCGGCCTTGATTGCGTCGACCGCGATGCGGATGTTGCCGTCCGTGCCGTTTTTGAAGCCCACCGGACACGACAGGCCGGAAGCGAGCTCGCGATGCACCTGCGATTCGGTGGTACGCGCACCGATTGCTCCCCAGCTCACCAGGTCGGCCAGGTATTGCGGGGTGATCATGTCGAGGTACTCGCATCCGGCCGGCAGTCCCAGCTCGCTGATGGCGAGCAGCAGTTCGCGCGCCGTGCGCAAGCCCTGGTTGATGCGAAAGCTGCCATCGAGATCCGGATCGTTGATCAGGCCCTTCCAGCCCACGGTGGTGCGGGGTTTTTCGAAATACACACGCATGACGATTTCCAGGTCGGCCGCGTAGCGGCGCCGCTCCGCTGCCAGACGCTGCGCGTACTCGATCGCCGCCTTGGGGTCGTGGATCGAGCATGGGCCGATGACAAGGATCAGGCGATCGTCCATACCATGCAAGATACGGTGCATGCACAGGCGCGCGTCGTACACCGCCCGCGACGCTGCTTCCGAGCAGGGGAGCTCGCCGATCAGATTTGCCGGTGGTATGAGCTCCTTGATCTCCTTGATGCGAAGATCGTCGGTCATGAAACGCATTGCTGGACTCCAGGAATGAGAACGGGCAAAAAAAACCGCCAGGTATTTGGCCTGGCGGTTGGATGTCGTTGGTGCGGTTTATCTGGTGCGCACTGGGACCCCTTCCGCCGGTGGCCGGAAAAAGGCAAAAAACCAGTTACGGAATGCGACCGAAAAACGCTGCATGGCTCGCCTGTTACCTTGAATAAGCGCCAGGGCGCCGCCCGCCTACGCGGCGCCACAAGATACGATGCCGTACGGGCCGACACTGTACACCCTCGTCGAAGCGGCTCGGGCCGCAGCGGCTGGGAGGTCAAAAACGCAGGCGCACGCCGAACTGGGCCGAATTCGACGGCACGAACCCGCTCATCTCCGTCAAGTCGCCGCTGCTGTCCGTCAGGCGATAGCTGCCAAAGAGGCCGACGTCGCGGTTCAGGCTGTAGTCGACGCGCAAATCCATGTCCAGACCCTGTCCGCGCGCAGTTCGCAGTCCCTCGGCATTGACCGAAAGCAGCCAACGATCCGCCAGCCGGCTCTCGCCGGAGAAGTGCATGGTTGGCAACGTGCCGACGCGCAGGCGGTCCGCGGTCGAACCGATGAAGCGTTGCCAGGAACTGTCTTGGTCGAGCGTGGTGGAAAGCCCGATCTTGACGTCCCAGCCGGGACGGGAAAACCAGGTGTAGCGATACGTGGCGCGAGGCCGGTCCAGGGGGCTGCCCAGGTCCTCGAGGCTGACGCCGCCCAGCGAATCAAAACCGAACGAAGCTGGTAGGCTGAAGCGAAACTCCTGTCCGCCACCCAGGGAAGCGATGCCGGGCAGCGCAGGCGCCCGGGCGCTTGCCGGCCTCAGCGTATCGAGCCGGTATTCGGGCAGAACCAGCGATTGGTCCGGCTCGTCGGCGCGGGCCAACCCGCG
>OMSW01000030.1:4816-5938 GCA_900290295.1 Burkholderiales bacterium | reverse complement strand
TCCTGGCCAACACGATCCGTTGACGGGAGAAATTCCATGAAACCGCAGAAACTGGCGGTCAGTTTGGCATTATCGGCACTTTTTGCCGGCGCGACTGGGTATGCCGCCGAAGAGCCCGCGACCAAGGCCAGTGACTCGGCCAGGGCCTCCAACGACAAAGGCGAAAACGGTGCGGGCAAGGCGGCGGCGGAGGCCAAGGAGGCCGCGCAAAAGGCGGCCGAAGCCGCCAAGTTGGCCGCGCAAAGCGCTGAGCAAGCGGTCAAGGAGCTCTCGCAGAAGGCGGCGGAAGCGACCAGACGGTTGGCTCACGAGTCCGACAAAGCAGCAAAGTGGGCCGAACAAAAGAGTGCTGAAGCCGCCAAGAAGGCCAGCGCAGAAACCAAGGAGGCTGCTCAGAAAGCAGCCCAGGCCGCTAATCGCGCGGCAGAAGCCGTCCAGGACGCCGCTCGCAAAGCCGAGGACTCTGCCAAGGAAGCGGCCAAGTCGGGCAAGGAGGCGGCTCTTAAGGCTGCCGTGGCCACCCAAGAGGCAGCGCAGAAAGCCTGGGAGGCGACCAAGGAGGCGGCCGACAAGGCCTTGGATGCAGCCAAGCGAGCTCCCGGGAAACCAGACGATACCGACAGGAAGTAAGGACGGGTAGCTCGTTTGCCACTCGGCGGATGCCCTCGGGGCGATGCGATGATCAGGCCTGTGGCCTATGGCACACCGCCTCGACATTGTGGCCGTCCGGGCCGATGACAAAGGCTGCGTAGTAGTTTGCATGGTAATGAGGACGCAGTCCCGGTGGCCCGTTGTCCTGGCCTGCGGCAGCGATAGCGGCACGATAGAACTCGTCGACTTGCCTACGATCGTCGGCAGCAAAGGCTAGGTGCAGTGGCGCGGGCTTCTGCGCACTGGGCAAGAGCCAAAAGGCCGGCTTTTGCCCGCGCCCGAGGCCCACGCCGTCGGGCCCTTCCATGGCAACCGTGATCCCAAGCGGTGCAAGCGCTCGCAGGTAGAACGCCTTGCTCGACTCCAAGCTGCTGACCCCGATTCCAACGTGATCGAACATGGTTTGCTCCTTGATCGTCCTTGCGTTGGTGCGCCTTGATTTGGCCAGCAGTTTAGCGGGAGCGCCGCGCG
>OMSW01000030.1:0-4806 GCA_900290295.1 Burkholderiales bacterium | reverse complement strand
GAGAGCGGCGATGGCATGATTGGCGAGCGTCGTGGTCCGGGCTCGTGCAAGGCGCAGCGCGTAAGAACGATTGGATTACGAGTCAAAACTTCCTGGCGTTTCGGCCGGTCTTGGCGTCAATAACCCTAATCGGGTAAGGAAAACCCCCTACGCGCGTGCCCGTATTCCTTTGCGCCGCTTGGTCGCGTAGGTTGTCGATCCCGGCGCCGCATATCGGCGCAACTGCATCGCCACCGCGGGCTGCCGAAAGAGCGCACAACGCGGCTACAGGGACGGCTGCTCAATGGAAGACTGGATCGATTCCGAGACCAAGGCGTTGGCGCAGATCATCGCCAGCGCGGCCCGCCAACGGGCGGAGGAGCGCGGCTTTATGCCCGGCTACGAAATGCAAGACTGGCTCCATGCCCAGGCCGAGGTCATGGCGCAGATGTATGGCCGGGACCGCCCGGCAGCCTGAGGATCTGGCAACCGCCCAAAACGCGTACTCGGCAGCTACGACGCGCCGCAAGCGATGCGAACCGCCAGCGGCCGGGCGCGGCCGCCGGCCGCCGAAAAGCCGCTGAGTTGCTCGAGCAAGACCTGCGACATCAGCGCCGCAAGATGCTGGCGCAGTGTGTCATCAACCCGCCGCCGCAGAGCCGGAGCCGATGACTCTGCTCATGGCCGCTCTCCACCATCGCCGCTCTTACCGGTCGCAAGCGACTGAAACAAATTCATCGGCACCGGAAATACGATCGTTGTGCCGCGGTCACCGGCAACCTGGGTGAGCGTCTGCAGGTAGCGCAGTTGCATCGCCTCGGGCTGCTGTGCAAGCATGCGCGCGGCTTCGAGCAAGGCCTGAGCGGCCTGTTTTTCCCCCTCGGCATGGATCACCTTGGCGCGTCGCTCGCGCTCGGCCTCGGCCTGGCGGGCGATTGCGCGCACCATCGATTCGTTTAGATCAACGTTTTTGATTTCTACATCGGTGACCTTGATTCCCCAAGCGTCGGTCTGCGCATCCAGGATGCGCTGCACGTCGAGGTTTAGCTTCTCGCGCTCGGCCAGCATCTCGTCGAGCTCGTGCTTGCCCAGAACCGCGCGCAACGTGGTCTGTGCCAGCTGGCTGGTCGCAACCAGGAATTTCTCCACCTGGATGATCGCCTTCTGCGGATCGACGACGCGAAAGTAGATGATGGCGCTGACCTTGACCGATACGTTGTCGCGCGAGATCACGTCCTGCGGCGGTACGTCGAGCGTAACGACACGTAGGTCCACGCGCACCATCTGCTGCACGCCGGGCATCAGTATCACCAGGCCGGGACCTTTGACGCGCCAGAAACGGCCCAGCAAAAACACGACCCCACGCTCGTATTCGCGCAGCACGCGCAGCGACATGGAGACGAAGATGAGCAGCAGCACCACGACGGCGCCGAAGCCAAAGGGCAGTTCGAAAAACATGGGCAAGTCTCCGTTCAGGACCGATCGACGTCCGCGACGACGACCTCGAGTATCAATCCGTCGATCGCGACCACGCGCACCTTTTGCCCCGGGTGCAGCGAGGCGGGGCTGTGCACGCGCCAAGACTCGCCGACCACGTGCGCCCAGGTTTCGCCCTCCACCACGGTCGTGACCGTGCCCAGCGCACCTAGCAGCGCCCGGCGTCCACTGACAACCGGACGCCGGCGCGCGCGCAGTGCCAAGCTGCCGACGCCGAAAATGACCAGCGCAGAACTGCCAGCGAGCAATACGACAAAGCCCGTCGGGATTCCGAAGCCGGGCACCTCAGGATCGAACAGCATCAAGGCGCCGGCCACCAAGGCGACGATGCCGCCGACCCCAATCACGCCAAAAGTTGGCAGAAACAGCTCCGCGATCATGAGCGCGAAACCGAGCAAGATCAGCCCGACGCCGGCCCAGTTGACCGGCAGCAGCTGGAACGCGTATAGCGCCAGCAGCAGGCAGATCGCCCCGGCGACGCCCGGCAAAGCCATGCCGGGGTGGATCACTTCGATGAACAGGCCGTAGACGCCCAGCATCATGAGCACCACAGCGATCATCGGATTCGAAACCACAGCGAGCAAAGCGGTGCGCCAGTCGGGGTTGATTTGTTCGATGGGCGCACCGGCCGTATGCAACTCGACCGTCGAGGAGGCCAGAGCTACCTTGCGCCCGTCGACCTGGCGCGCCAGGTCGGCCACGTCGGTCGCAATCAGGTCGATGACATGCGCGTGCAGCGCCTCCTGGGCCGACATGCTGTTCGCCTCGCGCACCGCGCGCTCGGCAAAGTCTGCGTTGCGTCCGCGCAGTTGGGCCAGACTGCGCAGGTAGGCGGCGGCGTCGTTGACCGCCTTCAAATGCGGCGCGTCGACGGCGCTCGCCCCCTGCTCCTTGCCGGCGGGCCGATCCTCGGGCGCTTGGGAGGGGGCGGCCCCGCCGATCGCGATGGGCGTTGCCGCACCCAGGTTAGAGGCCGGTGCCATCGCCGCGATGTGGCTGGCATACAGGATGTAGGTACCGGCGCTGGCGGCGCGCGCTCCGGAAGGGCCGACCCAGGTGGCGATCGGCATCGGTGCATTCAAGATATCCTTGATGATCGCGCGCATCGAGGTATCGAGACCGCCCGGCGTGTCGAGCTGCAGCACGACCAGGCCCGCATTGCGCGCCTGTGCCTGCTCCAGGCGGCGGTGGACGAAATCGGCCGTTGCCGGACCGATCGCACCGTCCAGGTTCAGCACCAGAATCGGCCGTACCGCCCGTGCATCGTCGGCCTTAGCGGCAGCCGCGGGCAATAGTGCCGCCAGTGCCACGAGCAGCACCAAAAGCAAATGAGAACTCCGGTTCCGGGTCATTTGTGCCTGCCGGATATCGGCCGCTCCCGCGCCGTAGGAACACCGAGGCATCGCGGGACGCAGTGTTCCGGCTCAAGCCCCATCATGGCCCTTCGTACGGGTGCACGCAAGAATGCAAGGTGTCGACCTCGTCGATGCTAAGACCATAGTTTTGCAATGGTCTTGCGTCAAGCCGGCATTCGCGCCGAGCGCCAAGAGACCAAAGGCGATGCTCTGGCCTGCGGACCGGACCGCTGGCAGGGGAACGATGCGGTAACGGAGCTGGCCGGCGCAAAACCTGTCAAGGCAATTGCGATCGACTCGGCAGATTGAAGAAGATCCTGGTACGACATCGTCTTATACTGCTTGCCAACCGATGGTCCCTCTGTGCTCTTGATTTCGCGTGCCTGACGGGTTGGCGCGGCAGCGTGGCAGTTGCCGTAGCCGGGCGCTCCGGTCTTCGAGATACGGAATCGAGGAGGTGGACATGCTGCAAGGCAGTCAGGTACCCGTTCTGCTGCGGCCGACGCGTGTCTTGCAGCTGCGACTGTTCTTTGATCTGTTCAAGCTGCGCATCGGCCTCGTGATCGGACTTACCGCGATCGCAGGACTGGCGGTCGCGCACGGATCATCGCTGCCCGCTTGGCGCGTCTTCGCATTGGCCCTGGCGGTCACGATGGCGGCAGCCGCTGCCGGCGCGTTCAATCAAATGGCCGAGCGCGACCTCGATGCGCGCATGCGCCGCACCCGCAATCGCGCCTTCGTGACCGGCCGTTTGACAGCGGGCCCGGCCTGGCTCGCCGCAATCGCGGCGACCGGCGCCACGGGTATCGCGCTGGCGGCCTTTGCGCTAAATGCGATGACCGCGATCTATATTTTTCTCGGCGCGTTCACGTATGCGGTTGTTTACACGATATGGCTCAAGCGCCGTACCTGGTGGAACATCGTGATCGGCGGCCTCGCGGGCAGCTTTGCCGTGCTCGCCGGCGCGGCCGCGGTGTCACCGCAAAGGCTCGAGGCCTTGCCGCTGGCCTTTGCGATCGTGCTTTTCCTGTGGACACCGCCGCACTTTTGGAGCCTTGCGATCGCGTTTCACGACGATTACGCGGCTGCGAAGGTACCGATGCTGCCGGTCGTCATTGGCGATGCGCGAGCGGCGCGCACGATATTTGCCTGCGCCGCGCTCCTGGTTGCTGCCTCGCTCGTTCCGGCAGTGATTGGCATGGGCGCACTCTATCTCACGACTGCGATCGGCGCAGGTGCGTACCTGTTGGTAAAAAGCGCACAGCTGCTGCGTGCGCCCAACCAGCGCGCGGCAATGGCCAATTTTCATGCCTCACTCGCCTATCTCGCGCTGCTGATCGGCGCCGCCATCGCCGATGCAAGCCTCAAGCTTTGAAGTGCCCGCAGCCCACGGCAAATGCGTGTTTACCGAAAGACCATCCCCAACATGGTGTTGAATTCCTGTTCCGACCGCATCAAACTTGACTTGCTGTTGCGCCTTTACCTCTTTTTCAAGGCGGAGCTGTTGCTGCAGGTCTGAATTGGATCGTTCACGACAATAAATCCAGACAGACGGCACTGAGTCAGTTATGGCGCAGGTCTTTCGACCCGGGCTGGTCTTCGTGCTCAAACTCGGCGCGGGTGCCACCTTGATTGTCGGCATTGCCGCAATTCTGGCCTGGCGCAGCCTCATTGCAGAGTCTCCGCCGATCGATTCCCCCGTCGCCCAGGTTCCGCCGTTTAGCCACAAGCATCATGTGAGCGATGTCGGCCTGGACTGCCGTTTTTGCCATACGTCGGTAGAGACCTCGGCCTTCGCCGGTATCCCCCCGACCTCGACCTGCATGAACTGCCATTCGCAGCTGTTCAAGGACCAGTCGATGCTCGGGCCGGTCTTTGCGAGTTTTCGCGAGGGCCGCCCGCTACGATGGATCCGCGTACACCGCTTGCCCGATTTTGCGTATTTCAATCACGGCATTCACATCGCCAAGGGCGT
>OMSW01000021.1 GCA_900290295.1 Burkholderiales bacterium | reverse complement strand
TCGCCGACCTCTTCTCCGGCATCGGCCCGTTCGCGCTGCGGCTCGCCGAGCGCGCACGGGTTAACGCCGTCGATGACGACAACGAGGCGCTCGCCGCACTCAAGCGCGCCGCCGCCTCGACCGCCGGCCTCAAGCCGCTCGACGTCGAGGCGCGCGATCTGTTCCGCCGTCCGCTTATCACGGCGGAGCTGAAAAACTTCGAAGCCGTCGTCTTCGACCCGCCGCGGCAGGGCGCGCAAGCGCAGACACGCGAGCTCGCGTCAAGCGGCGTGTCCATCATTGTCGCGGTGTCATGCAATCCGGCAACATTCGCGCGCGACTTGAGCGAGCTTGTCCGCGGCGGCTATCGGCTGACCGAGATCACGCCGATCGATCAATTCCGCTACGCCGCCCATGTCGAGATCGTGGCGCGGCTGGAAAAGTAGTCTGGATCAATGGCCGCTTTGCTCTTTACAGGGGACTCTCAACCGCGGTGGCGCAATGTCCGAGACGGGCCAGAAGCAGACCTCGCGTTGCGCGCATCATAGGGCCGGCGGTCTTTTGCATTTTTCGTATGGAAAGCTAACCTGCGATTGCCAGTGGCCGTTGGTATGTCCACGTTCGAGGCGACAATCAATGTTTCTTGATGAACCTCACAAAGGGAGCCTGTCCATGTTCCGTTTATCCGCGCCTTGCGTCTTGTTTGCTGGCGCCATGCTTGTCGCGGGCCCGGTGCTGGCACAGCAACGTCTTCCGACGATCGCACCTGAACAATATACCGCTGATCAGAAAAAGGCAGCCGAGGAGTTCCTGGCCGCCCGCAAGGTGCCGGTGTTCGGTCCGTTCGAACCGATGATGCACAGCCCGGAGGTCATGAGCGTGGCCCGCCCTATGGGTGATTATCTCCGTTATCATTCGGCCATCGGAAATTCGCTAAGCGAACTCGTTATCTTGGTCACCGCGCGTGAGTGGTCACAGGACTTCGAGTGGTATGTGCATCAACCGATCGCGCTGAAGGCCGGGATCGCAAAGGACATTACAGATGCAATCGCCGACGGACGCCGGCCGGTGGGGATGAGTGCCGATGAAGAGATCGCCTACGACTTCACGACCGAACTTCAGAAAAATAAACGCGTATCCGATACAACCTTCAATCGAGCCGAGCAGCGTTTCGGCAAGAAGGGTGTTGTCGACATGGCCGCCATCAGCGGCTACTACTCATTCCTCGCGATGCAACTGAACATGGCGCGCTATCAGTTTTCCGGCGAAAGTCCCCGTCTGTCACGCTTCCCAAACTGATCACGCAGCGATGATGTCCGTTTGGGTCATCAACTGCCTCGCCGACCATAGAGCCGGCGCCCGACAGCAAGACCTCACATAGCGGACAGCAAAGCGGATAATCGGCGCGGCCGAGAAGGGTCATTCGCGACGGACTGTGGGCTTCGATTTCGAGTCCGCTTCGCACTCACTTCGGACGTATTGCGGCCTCGCAGCGACCCAACACAAAGGGCCGGGAAGGAACACGCGGCGGCAGTCGGCTGACTGAAATCACGCCGGTCGATCAATTCCGCTACGCCGCCCACGTCGAGATCGTGGCGCGGCTGGAAAAGCAGCCCGCGGAGCGGCTGGTCCGGCCGTTGCCGTCAGCGGTGCAGCGATTGGCCTCTTGTTTCCGGCACGCACAACGCCGCGACGAAGGTGATCGCCGCCAAGAGAATCAGCATCAGCGAGACGCCGGCGGTGCCGCCGGTATAGTTCGCCAGCGACGTGGCGAACAGCGGCGTCAGCCCGCCGCCGATGGCGGCCGCAAGCTGGAACCCGAGCGAGGCGCCGGTGTAGCGCACGCGCGTGCCGAACAGCTCGGGAAAGTAGGTCGACTGCAACCCAAACATGGTGCCTTGACCGAGGCTGAGCGCCACCACCATCGTCAGGATGATGATGGTGGGATTTTTGCTGTCGAGGAGCCAGAACAGCGGGAAGGCGAAGCTCATCGTGAACAGCGTGCCGGCGAAATAAAGCGCCCGCCGACCGAAGATGTCGCTCAGCCAGCCGAACAGCGGGATGGCCGCCACGGCGACCAGTGCGGCGACGATGATCGCATCCAGCATCAGCTGTTTGGAGACTCCAAGCTTGGTCGTGGCGTACACCACGGCAAAGATGGTGAGAATATAGACCCACGATACCTCGGAGATTTTCAGGCCGATGGCGACCAGGAAGCTGCGCGGATTCCGCAGGATGGTCTCGAGAAATGGGCTTGGCGCGATGTCGCCGCGCCGCTTGATGTCTTCGAACACCGGGGTTTCCGCAACGCGCCGGCGCACGAACCAGCCGACGCCAAGGAGCGTGATGCTGAGCAGGAACGGGACACGCCAGCCCCAGGTCATAAACGAGGCTTGCGGCAGCGTCGCCGCCAGCGCAAAGGCGCCGGTCGACGTCAGCATGCCGAGCGGGAATCCGACCTGCACCAGGCTGCCGTAAAACCCGCGCCGAGCCGCCGGCGCGTGCTCGAGCACGACCAGCGAAGCGCCGCCCCATTCGCCGCCGAGGCCGATGCCCTGGACGATGCGCAGGGTAATGAGCAGAATCGGCGCCCAGATGCCGATCTGATGATAGGTCGGCAGCAATCCGACGCAGAACGTGCCGAGCCCCATCACCACCATGGTGATCATCAGCATCGTCTTGCGGCCGATGCGGTCGCCGAAATGGCCGAACAAGATGCCGCCGACCGGGCGGGCGAAAAAGCCGGCCGCATAGGCGCCGAGCGCCGCCAGCGTGCCGGTCAGCGGGTCGAAGTTGGGGAAGAACAAGCTGTTGAAGACCAAAGCCGCCGCCGTGCCGTAGATCAGAAAGTCGTACCATTCGATGACGGTGCCGATCGATCCGGCGAACACCACGGAGGCCATCGACCGTTGTTTGCCGCTCGACGTTCGCGGTGCGACATCGGCGGTTGCGGTCAGCACGCTCATGTTACGCTCCTGTATGCTCGACGGCTGCGGATCTTTCAGATCGCCGCGCGCTCACGCGCTACGCGCGCTTCATGATCCGCGGCAACCGATGTCGCGCGTCGGCCGGTCGCTCCCGGCTCTAGCTCGCAGGATGTGGAGGCGGCCGCGTGGTGGACGGCGCAAGCCGGGAAACACGTGATCAAACGGTCGGTCCGGAAAGCTGAAAGCAGCAGCCAAAGCAATACAGCTTCGGGATATTTTGTATATTTCTATCGACGCGGCGCGTCGGAACATTTGATCGGATAGTAAATGTTGCCTTCGTCGTTTACCTTACCCGGCGCGCGGCCGGCCAAAAGACACAACCCACCACACATGCGAACGGGAACAGCATGCGGACGCTCATGATCGGCGACGTCACCATTACCAGCATCATCGAGCGCGACGGGCCGTGGCGGCGGCCGGAGGACAT
>OMSW01000151.1:3003-5721 GCA_900290295.1 Burkholderiales bacterium | reverse complement strand
CCGCTCGAAAAGCGATGCGCCGAACGAGCCACGGCGAAAGCCCTCCGCCCTCAGCGAAAACCCGTGGTTGATTGGATAAATATCGTCATCGGCGAGGAAAACGTTAGCTACAGGTCAGGGGACCGGTCGCTACCAGACCCAGGAAATCGAAACGATCCTTGCAGAACTAAGCCGAAAGCTTGAACTGATCGAGCGCGAGGCCGCGCAAGGGGTCCACGGAGGCAAAACCGGCCAGAACGCCTATCGCTTCACCAACGCGAGCAGCATTGCGCCCAGAATCACGAAGGCCGCCGACAGATAGAGCCAGTTTGCCCGGCGTCGCTTGTACGCGCGCAGTGCAAGGTCCCGGCGCTGCTCTTCCAGCGAAAGCGAAGGCGGACCTGGCGTTATGCCGACAAGGAACTGACCCGATCCATCCGAGTCTTCCCGCGAAGGCACGGCATCAATGTACTGGCGCGGCGCGTTCGAATCCACCAGCGTCGAAGGATCTTCGGCGTAGTGACGTTCTATCTCCCGGGAAATCGCCAGTCCGTCCATCGGTCGGCCGCTGCCGTGCCATGCCTCATGGACCGCGCGAACGATGCGGATTTCTCGAGGATCAAGGCGCATGACATGTCCTTTCAAGAATAGCGGTGCGCAAGTGATCCGTCAGTCCGTGGTGCTTTGCCCGGATAGCGCGGTGCCCAAACTGCACATCACCGCATGCGCCGGCCGCATGAGAAGCCCTGCGAGGATTGCCAGTACGCAAACAAGCAGCAAACGGTTGATTATCATGGTCAACCTTTCAAGAGGGGAGGATCAATTCACAGGCCGGGGATCGGCGAGTTTCAAGGTTTGCCTTTCTAGGTAAATGGATCAAACGTAGTCCGACGCATTTAGCCAATCGACAGCCACGGCTGGAGCCATCGCCCAAGGTGCCACGGTTTCTGCTTGGAGCCGATCTTCCGGTTCGAGATAGGCAACACGACAGCACAGCGCAGCGGCCTTGCAAGCGCTGAATAAGTGGAGTTTTCCGTCGCTTCTCCGGACAGACCCGAGGGCGCGCAAAGCGCATGCAGTAACGAATCGCCGTCCGCTCCCATCGGTCCAGCCCGAACGTGGTAATCCCGACTTGGTACTTCCCAGCCGGCACAGCGCCGCGCATGATCCCGACCATGGACGACCGCTCCCATCGGCAATCCCGCGCAATCCTCTTGGCGGACCTCGCGTCTACACGCGCCGATCTGATCGAGATTTATGCGAGCACGTTGGGGAGGCTGAGCGCGGCACGATCGGCGCAATGGATTGCGGCTACGGGCGGGTTTAGCGCGGACACGCGCTTCGATTTGGGAGTAGGCGGAACGCCGATTTCGCCTGCCCAGTTAGCGGCCTCGATCAAACAAATCGAATCCGAGGCGACCCGTGTTCGCGAACTGCTCGCGCAGGTGGATGCGGGGCTTGCGGAGGTTTCACCGGCAGCGCGGGGGGGCGGTGCACTAAGCGGGCCGGTCGGCTGATGTCGGCTTCTATGAGGAGTTTTGTCAAGCCCCTTGTGATTCTCGAATCGGTCAAGCGGTGTTCATGGCGGCGCTCGTGGTTTGGTGATAAACGTGGCTCGGCGGGCGCATCGTGATCCTGGGTCGGGGCGTGATGAGCGTTCGAGCCAGAGCTCGGACGAACTTCTATCCGTGCCGGAACCGTCGTCCGGATACCACTTACAGTATGCGCGCAAGGCGCTCTGTGAAGCCCCAGTTACCGACGCGCCCCATCTTTTCGGACGGTCGCCGTGTGGCGACCCGCCGACATCCCGGGCGCGTTGACCTTTGATCATGATGACGTATTGCGTGCCAGGCTCTGCAATTTGGGATCGGTTAAGCGTCAAACATCGACCGTCTTGAGGGTCGCTCCGGCCGGCACTTCACCGTGCTCGATGTAGCGCCACAGCGCAATTGCCAAGCGCCGCGCTAGTGCGACGATACCAATGCGTCGCGAGCGCCTGCCCGCGACGCTAAAGCGCTGGTGGAACCATCGACTCAAGGCGCTATCTGGCTGGAACCTTAACCATCGCCACGCCAACTCCACGAGGAGCGCACGTGCTCGCTTGTTGCCCGCCTTGCTAATTCCTTGTTCACCCTCAATGGTGCCACTGGTGTAGGGCGTGGGTGCCAAGCCTAAACAGCCTGCCAGCTCGCGTCGATTGGCAAAACGTCGCTAGCCGAACAATTCCTTGTCCAGAATCCAGGCCCCGCGCGGTCCGATCGCGCGCAGCTTGGCCAGCTGCGCCACCACCGGATGCGCGCCTTCGGCCACCGCGTGGCTCCGCTCCAGCTCCAATGCGTTGAGCTGCTGTTTGGTGAGCATCAGCCGTGCGTACTCGCGCTCGATCTCACCTCGCAGAAGGGGCGGTACCTGCATGCAATGGTCTTTCCACCACGCGTCCCAGGTGCGTCCGCCAACGCGTCCCGGGCGCAAGTTGTGCAGCACCAGCAGCGAACTAATGCGATTGGTATGGGCGATGCGCTCGTGCATCAGCCGCCCGATTTCCCGGTGCGTGCGACGCGCATCTTCTTCCTGCGCCGTGGGCTCACGCACTACAGACCACACACGCCGTTCGCCGCGGTGATAGCGCAGCAACAAGGCCATCAACTTGTCGGCATCCAGCCGATCGGTCTTGGCCCGCTTGGCGCGCCGGTTCACTTCAATGCTCGAGGAGTCGACCACGATGTTGTCGATGCCTTG
>OMSW01000151.1:0-2993 GCA_900290295.1 Burkholderiales bacterium | reverse complement strand
TCCCGCAACCAACGGTGCAGCCACCAGCCGTCGCGGCCGGCTTCATAGCAGGTATGCACCTTGGCCTGCGCATCCAGGCCGCAGCGGGCCCGTGCCTTCTGCAGGCAGTCCAGGACCATCGCCTGGTCACCCGCATTCACCGAGTACCGGCTCGGGCTGCGCGTTCCATCGCTGCAGCAAAGCTTCCACGATTTGTCACCGAGCTCAAAGCTCACATGCAAATTGCCCTGGGTCGTCGTATCCTTGCCTTGGAGGACTGTATTGAGTGATGTCATTTCCTTGCTCCTATGCCGAGAAGTTTGGAAAAGGCCCGTTCTCAATCAACGGGTCTCGCTTGTGCAGTCCTCCATACAAGTATCTTTCGGAAACGCTGGAGGCCGGCAATCGACCCGGAGGAGTCAATCAACCTGACCGGAAGCGGTCCCTGCCAACCCACCAAAGCGGACAAGCGGTCCGCACAATGTGGCCGGGCCGATTGCGCGCCCTTTACGCGGGCAACTTCATCTTGCGGAGAAATGCCTGGTAGCGTGGGTCAGCCCGGATGTTCTCGAGTAGCGGATCAAGCTTGACAAATACGCAGTCCGAATCGCGCTGCTGGTAGCCGCGGTCGAGCCAGACAAAGGCCTGGTCGATCTCACCCCGATAGGCGTGCACGATTGCAATGTCCACCGCCGCGTGCTCGGCATACTTGTGCTCCAGTTCGCCGAGCGATGCATCCGATTCGGCCTTGCGGCCTTGTGCATGGAATACGACCGCTCGGCCGACGAGGCGCATCTGCTCATAGGGCTCACGGTCAAGCTCGGCAAGTGCCGCTGCTGGATCGCCGCTGGCAATCGCTATCCTCGCAAGGGTCCAGTGAACCAATGGCTGACCGCTATTCAGCGCGAGGGCCTCGCGCAGGACCATCTGCGCCTCGCCAAACCTGCCCTTCAGGTATAGGCCCTGTGCAAGAAGGTTGTACTTATCCGGATCGAGCGGGTCGCTGGCGATGGCGTTCTGGTAGAAGGCGATTGCCCTGTCCTGGTGACCTAGCGCCTGGGCAAGATACCCGGCCCAGCCCATGGCGAACGTGTTGTCGGGATCCTGCTGCAGTACCCAGTCGATTTGCTTCTGCGCAGCCGCCCAGTTCCAGTCATGGCGGATCAGGATGCCGGCCATCGCGGCATGTCCTTCCAGCAACGCCGGGTCTAGTGCGAGCGAGCGCACGGCCGCCTGGCGCGCCGCCTCCCATCCGCTCGCACTGGCGATATATCCGAGCTGCGCCTCGGCGGAGAGCACACGCGAAAAGAATGCCCAGGCGAGCGCGAAGGTCGCGTCCCCACTGATCGCCCGATGTGCGTACTCGTCGACCTTCTCCCAGTCGGCCTTGGTGCGGGTGTGCATTAGCAGCGATTGGGCCTGCAGGTACAGGGTGTAGGCCTCCATGCTCTTGCTACTCGTGGAACTGGGCAAGCTCTCGCCCAGGAGCGACAAATGCAGCGCCCGCACCGCGGACGAGGCGATCTCGTCCTGGATCTGGAATATGTCGCCGAGCTTTCGGTCATAGCTCTGCGACCACAGCTGATAGCCATCGTCGGCCCGTACCAGCTGCGCGGAAATACGCAGCTCGTTGCCGGACCTGCGCACGCTTCCCTCCAGGACATTGGCCACCCCCAGCATGCGGGCAATCGTCGGCAGGTCGACGGATTTGTACTTGATCGAGAACGCCGAGGTGCGCGACGCGACATGCAACTGCGGATCCCGACTGAGCAGGTCCAGCAACTCCTCGGACAAACCGTCGCAGAAATACTCCAGATCCTTCTTCTCGCTCATGTCCACGAACGGCAGGACGGCGATCGAGTGGTCGACGGCTTTCGCGGGACTGCCGCCTGGGGGTGCGGACGTCTCAGCCTGTGGCCTTGATCCCAGCAATTGCTCGACGCCAATTCCGATGATCCCGGGGTTGGTGCCAGGGGATGCAGAGGTCTCAGCCTTTGGCCTTGGCCCCAGCAAACGCCATTGACCAAATCCGATGGCCAGCAGGGTCGCGAGGACAAGCGCGAGCCATGCTCCACGACGCAAAAAGGCGGACCGCGGCTTGGGCGCCGGGGCATCCACTGGAGTGCCTGCCGCAGCACTCGGTTGCCCGGCCGACAACTCCGTTTGCGGTGTTATGCCCCGGCTGCCTAAGTCCGAGCCCGTGCCGCTCTCGGTGTCCCAAGACGCGGTGAACTGGTAGCCCTGTCCTGGGACCGTCGTGATGGCGTCGCGTCCCAGCACCTTTCTCAAGGTATTGATCTGCACGTGCAGGTTGTTTTCTTCCACCACCAGCCCAGGCCACGCCGCCTCGAGCAATTCCTCCTTGGTAACGACGCGCTCCTGATGCTTCATCAGCAGGCTCAGCACATCGAAGGCTCGGGCACCAATGTGTACAGGTTGACCGCCCACCAACAGTTGGCGTCCCGAGAGGCGGACGTCGTCGTTGCCGAAGCGAACCGGGCTGGTCATGGACCGGGACCCAAACCCGCGGAGCTATCAGTGGATTGTTGAACTTTCCCCAACGCTCGACATAGACGCAAGCCAAAGCCAAAGGCAACTAAAGAAGGAAAAGTCCTTTCCATGCTGCACGTGTATTAAAGGAAAGATGCAACTGGAGGCCAACGCGCGGAATCACACCATGGGATCGATCCGCGCTCGGTAAACGAGAAAAGTTCGGCCGGCGAAACTCATCTTCTGATAACGGTTGCACTGCATCACCTAGCAAGGGGTTGAAGGGCTTCGGCGCGGCGGGAGCCCGGGCGAGAACCGATAGACCAGAAATCCGCCAAGCTGAAGGCCTCTTAAGAGATAAACCAACTTACTCGCATGGTTTAGAAATAGCAAACGAAAAGGAGAATTAATTCCAATCACTGCGGGATAGGCGAGGACTGCCTTTTTCGATTTCGCGGCGCAGATCTCGCAAGCTCCTCGGAAGGGAGAACGGTCTGGAAATAGAACTCTCGACCACGGCGCTG
>OMSW01000106.1:11193-11695 GCA_900290295.1 Burkholderiales bacterium | reverse complement strand
CTGCCACCAACGATGCACAAATCCACGCAGGGATGAGCGGTCGTCGTTTAGGTCGTTGATGACCATCAAGATGGCTAGTGCGCTCGGCGCACGAAAACATTGGGGCCTGGCGGGCGCCATTTTTCTATATCGTGCTGCACGGATCTTGCGAGCTATGGCTGTCCGAGAGTCGCAGCCTTATCCCCCTTTCTTCAGGAGCGATTGTGTAAGTGCTGGGGGCGGCGACGATTTTGATTTCTTCGGTATCTGGGCAACAATGACGTGGTAGAACGTCGCCAAAATATACTTGGTCCTCATTTATGGTCCTTCCGGATTTTCTGGGGGTAAAGATGGCAGAAAGTCAGGGCGTCACCACCAGCTTGCCTGCCTCCCGGAGCGCTGTCGCTTTGGCGGATCGCCCTGAAGGCAAGGCGTGGCGCGGATTCTCGGCGTTTGGCCCGCAAAGCATGTCGCCCTGACGCCCCGATCGCCGCAAGAAACGGCCCCCAGAAAAGTCCGAAGG
>OMSW01000106.1:0-11183 GCA_900290295.1 Burkholderiales bacterium | reverse complement strand
GGCGGACAGGATGTCGGACCTGCGCCTTACGAGTTGCTCGCATCCGCCCTAGCGGCATGCACGGCGATCACACTTCGGATGTATGCGGAGCGCAAGCAGTGGCCGCTTCAGGGAGTGCAGGTCGCTATTCACTTCAAAAAGGAGGTCGCTCAGTCGTCTATCGAACGCCTCCTCACTTTGCCGAAGCGGTACTGGATTTGTTTGGATTTTGCGCTTAGCAGGGGTTTGCTTTGTCGCAGCGACACCTCAGCGCGTGACAAATCGCCGATGGTTCAGAAGCCCAGTTCGATCGCGAGCAAGCCGCCCGCAACCCCGAATGCGATAACCGACACGACGACGACCCCCAACACGCTGGGTTTAAACGAGCGAGTGAGCATTGCGACCGACGGCACGCTGATCGGTGGCAGCGTCATCAACAGCGCTGCCGCCGGCCCGACGCCCACGCCAAGCGTCAGCATCGCTTGGACAATCGGAACTTCGCCCGCTGTCGGGATCACAAATACCGTGCCTGCGACTGCGAATGCCACAATCCAGGCGAGATTGTTGCCAATGTCCGGCCCGATCTGCGGGAACAGCCAGGCGCGCGCGGCGCCCAGCAGCAGGACTAGCACGACATATTCTGGTATCAAGCGCACCGCCATCTGCAGCAGGATCTTGAACCAGCGCGCCAGCGTGCTCCCGCCTTCGGGGTCCTCGATCAGGCGGGAAAGCTGCGCGTTCGCCGCGCCGGCTTCTTGCGGCGTGATGAGTCGATTCACAAGAAAGCCCAGGCCAAACACCATCAATATTCCAAGGGCGAGACGCAACGCGGTCCAGTTCCAGCCGAGCACGAACCCTATGAAGACGAGAGTCGCCGGATTGAGCACCGAATTGCCCAACCAGAACGCGATCGCTGCCCCCGAAGATGACTGACGAGCGCGTAATCCGACCACAACCGGTGCCGCACAGCAAGTACACATCATCCCGGGCATCGCCAGCAAGCCGCCCGCCGCGACGCTGCCGAAGCCGGTGTTGCCGAGCGCTTTGGCGATCCATTGCGGCGGCAGCAGCACCTGCACCGCAGAACCGAGCAAGAGCCCCAGCACCATCGCCTTCCAGATGGCCTTGCCGTAGGCCCACGCATAGTCGAGCGCGGCGTCGAGCGATGGCGGCGGCGGGCTGGCCGCAGTCCCCATCAGGATCGACGGACCGATCGAATGATGGGACGCCGCGACGAACGCGCGCTGATAGTATGGAAACCACTTCACATAGAAGAGACCCAAAACGGCAATCAGGATGAAGATCATCCATCCCAGCATGGGATTCGCTTTTCGTGTCGTATTCATCGCCTAGCGAGCCTAAATTGTTGGTGGGAGGACGGACGTCCCTTGCGACATCAAAAAGGTGCCAATCAGCCACTGGTATCCGGCGGTAGCAAACGGTCTCCACTTGCCCCAGCAATCCGTATCTCGTTGAACAGTTCATTTTGCGGTGGAATCGGTATTGTTTCACTAAGAAACGAGACCCACGGATGCGCCTAGGTTCAAAGACAACAGGCAAGCCAAGTTCGCCGCATCCGTGAAACCCGCATGGTGAAACGCGGCCGAGCGAGTTAGGCGCGCAAAATCGGCATTCACGTTTCCCCGAATTTGTGGCGGAAGAGAGCGGGAGTCGAACCCACCTGGGAGCGGCTGACGCCCCCAACCGGGTTTGAAGCCCGGCCGCTCCACCAGGAACGAGTCTCTTCCATGTTGATCTTCGGATCGTTATGGTTGCACAGCGGTGTCTTCGGCCGGTCTGGCGTTTGCGATTTGAAGCAGACTGTTGCTGCGCACTCGGTGCACGTCGTGGCTGCGCCGCGTGTAACCGATGCGGTCGAAAAACTCCAGGATCTGAACGGTGCGCTTGCGCCCCAGCTTGCTGCTGTCGCGAAACGCCGCCGCCCGCACGGCGCCGTCGCGTTCTTCCAGCTCTGCGGCGATTTGCGCAAGCGCGGCAACGGCGCCTTTGGCGTAGAAAAGGTCGCGCACTACCTGGAATGTTTCTCCCCGGCGTGTCAGCCGCAACAGCAGGCGTCGCAGCAGTTGCTCATCCGCGCCGACGCGGCCCGCGAGATCGCGCACCCAGGGTGGATCGAAGCCCCCCGCTTCTATAAGCGGCAGCACCCGCGACGCCAGCTCCTGCTCGGCGGTGTCCAAGCCAAACCCACGCTTGGGCAAGTGCAGCCAAGGACCGCTGCGCACGATCTGTTGCTCAGCGAGCAGTTGATCGACCAGGGCTTTTGCTGCGGCCGGAGCCAGCTGCGGGAGCAACATGCGTCGCAAGCGGGCGCTGTCGGGCCCAAGTTCGTCTTCGAACTTGGCGTGAAACCACTCGAGCCCCTCCAGCACACGGGTCTGCAACGCCTCCCAGCGGGATAGGTCAAATGCGAACGCAGTGCTCGGCTCACCCACGCGAAGTGCACTCGGCGCAAGAATACAGTCTGGCGCTGCCAGATTGCGGGCCCGGCAGAACGCGCCCAGGTCCACTCCGTAAGGCTCCCGCTGTAGCAGGTTTGACAGTGCCATGGTGTGGTCCGTCTGCTCCAGGCACTGCAGCGCCGCCAGACGCAGTGGCGCTCGCCGGTGGCGGGCGGGCGCAAACGGATCGATCACCATGCCGCCGCCGATCGTCTGGCGTGCCGAGGCGTCGCGCAGGATCAACCGGTCGCCGTGCAGCGCGCCGATGGCGCGATCCAGCACGATCTGCGCCAGGGCTTGGGCGCCCGGCGCGACCCAATCCGCATCGAGCGGCACGCAGCGCCCGGTAACGTGCGTGGCGCCCAGATGCACATGCACGGGTGTCCAGACACCCAATGCACGCGGCGCCTCGGGCAGCAGGCGCAGCCGCACATCGAAGCGCGCGGTGGGGGCATGTATCGCCTCTGCCACGATCCAGTCGCCGCGCAGGATCTCGTCCTTACCCGCACCAACGATGTTGAGCGCACAGCGCTGACCGGCACTGCCGGTGGCCGCAGGGCGGTTATGCGAATGAATGCTGCGTACTCGCACCGGGATCGCCGCCGGTGTAACGACCAATCGATCGCCAACCGTCACCTCGCCGGCAAATACGGTGCCGGTTACCACCGTACCTGCACCGGTGAGCGTGAAGCTGCGGTCCACTGCCAGCCGAAAATGTCCCTGCACCGGGCGGCCCCGGGTTGCCGCTGCCGCTATGACGAGATGCTCGCGCAGATCGTCCACTCCGGCGCCTGTAGTCGCTGAGACCGGGAACACGCCGCTGCCCGATAAACCCGTCCCTTCCAGCAGCCGTTCGATGTCATGGCTGACCTGCGCGATGCGCTGGGCGTCGACCCGGTCGATCTTTGTCAGCGCGACCGCACCGCGGGCGACGCCGAGCAGCTCGAGGATATGCAGGTGTTCAACGGTCTGGGGCATGATGCCGTCATCGGCACCGACAACCAAAAGCGCGAAGTCAATGCCCGTGGCGCCGGCCAGCATGGTGTGGATAAAGCGCTCATGGCCGGGGACGTCCACAAAACCGAGAATTTCGCCGTTTGGCATCTGCTGGTACGCATACCCCAGCTCGATGGAGATGCCCCGCTCTTTCTCCTCCTGCAGGCGGTCCGTTTCCACTCCGGTGAGCGCGCGCACCAGCGACGTCTTCCCGTGGTCGACATGCCCGGCGGTGCCGATGATCAACTCATCGCTCCGAGTTCGAGCTGCGCCAGTTGCGCGAGAAACGCAGGCTCGTCATCCAGGCAACGCAGATCCAGGCAGAACCGGTCTTCACGCACGTGGCCGAGCACGGGGATGGGCAGTTCGCGAAAAGCCCGTTCAACGGTTCGAAGCAGGGCACCCTTGGAGCGCGTGCCGGCAACCGGACCGATCGCCAAGCCCGCACTCGGCAGCCGGTCCACGGGCAGCGCGCCGCTGCCGATTTGGGAGTGCAAGGGGACAACGCTCACCAGCATTCGGCCATGCATGACGTTGCGCAGGATGGGCAGTACGCGCTCGGCCTGGGCCTGGATTTCTGCCACTGGCCGCGTGAGAAGGCGCAGCGTCGGCAGCCGGGAGACCAAGCGCTCTGGTTCGCGATAAAGGCGCAGCACCGGTTCCAGGGCAGCAAGAGTGATCTTGCCCACGCGCAGACAGCGCTTGAGCGGGTTCTTCTTGATACGGGCAATCAGGTCCTTGCGGCCGATGATGATGCCGGCCTGTGGCCCACCCAGAAGCTTGTCGCCGCTGAAGGTAACGAGGTCGGCACCGGCCTTGATCGCCTGCTGGGGCGTCGGTTCACTGGGCAGTCCCCAAGCCGACAGGTCCGCGAGCGTACCGCTACCAAGATCGATCACGAGGGGTAGACCATGGGCGCGCGCCAGCGCCGCAAGTTCGCCTTCGGAAACGCTCTTCGTGAACCCCTGGATGGCATAGTTGCTGGTATGCACCTTCATCAGCAGCGCCGTCTTGGGGTTGATTGCCTCTTCGTAGTCTCGCAAATGGGTGCGGTTGGTAGTGCCCACTTCCCGAAGCCTGGCTCCCGCGCGGCTCATGATGTCGGGAATACGGAAGGCACCGCCGATCTCAATCAGTTCACCTCGTGATACGGCGACTTCCTTTCTCATTGCCAGCGCATTGAGCAGAAGAAACACGGCGGCTGCGTTGTTGTTGACCACCGTCGCACTTTCGGCGCCAGTCAATTCGGTGAGCAGCCCATCCACGACCTCATCGCGGTCGCCGCGACCACCGCTTTCAATATCAAACTCCAGGTTGCACGGGGAGAGCGAGGCCATGAGCAGCGCATCGATGGCCTCTTGCGGAAGCTGGGCACGGCCGAGATTGGTGTGTAGCACCGTGCCGGTCAGGTTGAACACGCGGCGCAGCCGCGGCCGGGCGCGCGCGGCGAGCTGCTCGCCGACTGCCTCGCCGATCGCCCGGTCGGTGACCCTGCCGCCCGTTGTGCCGCCGGCCGGCAATGATGAACGCAGGTCGGCCAGCACCTGGCGCACGCTGGCAGTGACCTGGCGGTGGCCAAACTGCTCCACCAATTGCTTGACGCCGTCGAAGTTGAGAACCCGGTCCACGGAGGGAAGCCAGGTGAGAGTCGAATCCGAGCTATGCACGATAGACTCTTCTCCGAGCAAGAATGCGGGCGTTACGATGAGCCGTGGAACAGCATCATATTAGTCCCACTGCGGGCGAAATTCTCTTCCGCCATCAAGATGTCCAATGGCAGGCTCGCCAGGTCGTCGGCGGTCGGTTCCACGGCGGGGTCTTTCTCCATATAGAGGATCTTCAGATAGCTGTGGCATTGCTCGCAGGACTCGGCCTTGACTGCCGGATCACCGCCCGCAATGCCGTGGTAGCTGATCCCCTTGGTGGATTCGCAATGGCTACACTTGACGCGCACCATGTGCCATTCGCTGGAGCACAAAGAACAGCGCAAGTACCGATACCCCGACTCGACGGCGCCGATGCGAACGATGCTGGCGACCGGAAGCGAGCCACACACCGGACAGAGGTTGGGCGCGGCGCTGTGTCCTACGTCCCCTGTGGCGAGCCGGCTCGCCATGCTGGTCCAGTAAGCCTGCAATCCGGCGGCGATGAGCGGCGCAACCGCCACATCCAATCCCTCGTCGATTCCCGCACAAATCTTGCTGGCCTGCGCCTCGATGAAGTCCTCGCTCGCTTCTGCCAGCCGCGCAACGACATCGCCCGTCGTCCCACTGAGCTCGGTTTTCAACTCGACGAGCATGTCGCGCAAGGCAAGCCGCCATTTGGCATTGCGTCGCCACGAAGTCGTCTGCAGCGGCGGCATGGCGTGGTTGCGGCATCGAACGATACGCGCCTGGTCCGGCAGCGGCGTGCCCGACAGTGATTGCATCATCGTCTCCTGTCGAGCGGCGACCAGAGCAATGAAGCGCAGGTAGTCCGCCATGGCGCTGGTTTCGGAGAGCTGCCGCAGCCGCGCCGCCCGGTCAGAAAAAAGCGCCCCGCCGCCTGGCAGTCGCAGCTCGGGAACAACGCTCGCCGGCAATTGTTCGATCTGACCGGCTTCGACGATACGTGTGGCCACAAGCGCTTTACGAAGAAATGCCGGAATTTGTGGCGCCGGTCGAGGATGAACAGCCGGTTATTTCACAACCGTTTTGTACCAAGCCCGATGGTGCTGCTTGGCCCAGGCCCGAGTAACCGTGCCGTACCACATGGCCCGGATCGTTCCCTTGACCCAGATCGCGGCATAGATATGGACCATTATCAGAGCAATCATCGTCACCGCCACCACGGCATGCACAAACGAGAACAGGCGAATCAGACCGATCGGGAAAAAGCCCGCGAAATAGGCGCGCCAGATGACGATACCGGAGACAAAAAGCAGGAACACGCATCCCACAAACAGCCAGAAGAGCAGTTTCTGGCCGCCGTTGTACTTGCCCATTTCTGGCATGTTGTGGTCGTCACCGTCAATCAGTTCCCGGATGCGCCTGAGCCATTCCCAGTCGGTAGGGC
This sequence comes from Burkholderiales bacterium, assembly GCA_900290295.1. Classification (GTDB taxonomy): domain Bacteria; phylum Pseudomonadota; class Gammaproteobacteria; order Burkholderiales; family Burkholderiaceae_F; genus GJ-E10. The sequence goes on along the minus strand of OMSW01000106.1, from coordinate 4,695 downwards.
TCATGACGTTGAGTTTCCAGAAGCGCATTGCCATCACGACAAAAAACGCCGTCATGATGACTCCGATGAACGGGTGGAGGATGCGCGCCCAGGTCCCGCCGCCGAACAGCATGGTAAGCGGGAAGAATGCGGGGTGGAAAAACGCCAGGCCGGACAGCGCGAGCAGGATGAAACACATACCCACCACCCAGTGGTTGGCACGCTCCGAGCCACTGTAGCGTACGAGATCTCTAGGGTCGCGCTTCATTTTCCAGTTCCTTCTCGACTTCCTTCTCCGTTTCCTTGGATACCTCGTTGGGTCCCTTCGTGACGTAGTGCAAGAGGCTACCAATGGCCACGGCTGCCAGCCCAAGGGTAGCCAGCGGCTTGGCGAAACCCTTCCACAGACTCACCATCGGGCTGATATGCGGGTTCCTGGGAAGACCGTTGTAAAGCTCCGGTTGATCGGCGTGATGCAGCACGTACATGACGTGGGTACCACCAACCCGGGACGGGTCATACAGTCCGGCGTTCTGGAAGCCGCGCTCCTTGAGGTCGGCAATTCGCTCCTCGGCATGGTCGATCATGTCCGCCTTGCTGCCGAAAACGATGGCGCCGGTGGGGCAGGTCTTGACGCACGCCGGCTCCAGGCCTACCGACACCCGGTCGGAGCACAGCGTGCACTTGTAGGCCTTGTTGTCCTTCTTCGAGATGCGCGGGATGTTGAAAGGACAACCGGTAATGCAGTAACCGCAGCCGATGCAGTTCTCCTCCTGAAAGTCCACGATGCCGTTGGAGTACTGGACGATGGCGCCGGGCGCCGGGCAGGCCTTCAGACAGCCGGGGTCGGCGCAGTGCATGCAACCGTCCTTGCGGATCAGCCACTCCAGGTTGCCGTCTTTGTTCTCGTATTCGGCAAAGCGCATCACTGTCCAGGAGCTGCCGCTGAGGTCGCGCGGGTTATCGTAGATCCCGGTGTTGGTGCCGATCTCGTCGCGAATGTCGTTCCACTCCATGCACGCTGACTGGCAGGCCTTGCAGCCAATGCACTTGGAAACGTCGATCAGCTTTGCGACCTCCAGGGTCTGGCGCTCATCGGGCGGTGGCGTCGTGGTGGCCGAGCGCGCCTTAATATCGAGCGACTGCAATGCCATTTTGCGCCTCCCTATGCTTTCTCGATATTCACGAGGAACGACTTGAATTCCGGCGTGTTGGTGTTGCCGTCGCCCACAAAGGGGGTCAGAGTATTGGCGAGGTATCCGTTCTTGGCCAGCCCTGTGAAACCCCAGTGAATCGGTATGCCGACCGTATGCACCTTCCTGCCGGCGACATCCAGCGTCTTTATTCGCTTGGTCACCACCGCGATGGCCTTGATGAAGCCGCGGTTGGACCGCACCTTGACCATGTCTCCGGCTCTTACGCCCTTCTCCTTGGCTAGCTCCTCGCCAATTTCCACGAATTGCTCCGGCTGCAGGATGGCGTTGATCCGCACGTGCTTGGTCCAGTAGTGGAAGTGCTCGGTCAAACGATAGGTGGTGGCGACGTAGGGAAATTCCGCGGGTTTGCCAAAGGCTTCGCGGTCAACCTTGAACACACGTGCCGCCGGGTTGGAAAAGGCAATGGGGTTTTTGTGGTGCAGCGGGTTTGCCTCCATCGGCGATTCAAAGGGCTCGTAGTGCTCGGGGAAGGGTCCCTCGACCATCGCGCCCTTTGCGAAAAAGCGCGCCACTCCTTCGGGATTCATGATGAAGGGCCCCACTCCCTCCGCGGGCGCGGCATCCGGGCGCATGTCCGGTATGTCCGCGCCGCCCCACTTGGTGCCGTCCCAGGCAAGCAGCTTGCGCTTTGGGTCCCAGGGCTTACCCGAAGGATCGGCCGAGGCGCGGTTGTACAGGATGCGCCGGTTGGCGGGCCACGACCAGGCCCAGTTGAGCGTCTGGCCGATGCCGTAGGGATCGGAGTTGTCGCGCCGTGCCATGAGATTTCCGACCTGGGTCCAGGCGCCGCAAAAGATCCAGCAGCCGCTGGCGGTGGTGCCATCGTCCCGCAGTTGCGCAAAGCCGGCGAGCTGCTCGCCGGCCTTGGCTAGCACCTTTGTCTTCTCCTTGGGATCAGTAACGTCGGCCAAAGCACGCCCGGAAAACTCTCGTGCCAGCTCTTCGGGCGCGGGTTCGTGAGCAATCTTGTGGTCCCAGGTGAGCTTGAGCACTGGGTCCGGAAAGGCGCCGCCCTCCTTCTGGTACATCTCGCGCATTCTTAAGAAAAGGCCGGCGACGATAACGGCATCATGCTTTGCCTCGCCTGGGGGCTCCGCACCCCCCCAGTGCCATTGCAGCCATCGCCCGGAGTTAACCAGCGAGCCGTCCTCTTCGGCGAAGCAGGTAGACGGTAGCCGGAATACCTCCGTCTGGATTTTGGCAGTATCCGCCTCGTTGTACTCGGACACGTGCTTCCAGAACTCCGAGGTCTCGGTCGCCAGCGGATCGATGATCACGAGGTACTTCAGCTTGGCGAGCGCGGCGGAAATCTTGGCCTTGTTGGGAACGGATGCCAGCGGGTTGAAACCCTGGCAGATATACCCGTTCATTTTGCCCTGGTACATATCCTCGAACACCTGCAGGATATCGTGTACCTTGTCGAGCTTCGGCAACCATTCGTAGCAGAAGTTGTTGTCCTTGGTGGCAGCGTTGCCATACCAGGCTTTCATCAGGCTGACGTGGAACTTGGGATAGTTCTGCCAGTAACTCATCTGGTTCGGCCGTAGCGGCTTGTGTGTGCGCTTGTCCAGATACGCTTTGAAGTCCTGTTCCTGCTCGCCGGGCAGTGTCATGTAGCCGGGCAGCAAGTCGGACATCAGACCGAGGTCTGTCAGGCCTTGAATGTTCGAATGGCCGCGCAGGGCATTCATTCCGCCGCCCGGCATGCCGATGTTGCCGAGCAGCAACTGCACCATAGCCCCCGTGCGGATCATCTGCGAGCCGACCGAGTGCTGCGTCCAGCCGAGTGCGTACATGATGGTCATGACCCGGTCGGGCGTCGAGGTCGTAGCAACCATCGCGCACACCGTGAGTAACTTGTCCTTCGGCGTGCCACAGATGGTGCTCACCATTTCGGGCGTGTAACGCGCGTAATGGTGCTTCAACAACTGATAGACGCAGCGCGGGTTCTGCAGCGTCGGATCGGTGGCGACGTAGCCGTCCCTGCCGATCTCATAGTCCCACGAGGACTTGTCGTAACTGCGCTTCTTGGGGTTGTAACCGGAGAAGATCCCGTTGTCGAACTTAAAGTCCTCCTTCACCAGAAAGGTGAAATCCGTGTAGGCCTTCACGTACGCGTGCTGGATTTTGTCGTTTGTCAGCAGATAGTTGATCAATCCGCCGAGAAAGGCTATATCCGTGCCGGTGCGAATCGGCACATAGTAATCGGCGACCGAGGCCGAGCGATTAAATCGCGGATCAACGACAATTAGCTTGGCCTTGTTGTGGGCCTTGGCTTCCGTTACCCACTTGAAACCGCAAGGGTGCGCCTCGGCAGGATTGCCGCCCATGACGAGCACTACATCGGCATTCTTGATGTCGACCCAGTGCTGCGTCATCGCTCCACGGCCAAACGTCGGGGCAAGACCTGCCACCGTCGGGCCGTGTCAGACACGTGCCTGGTTGTCGAAGCCCAATATGCCGAGGGAGCGAACGACCTTGTGCGTCAGGTAACCGGACTCGTTCGATGAGGCCGACGCCGCAAGCAGACCCGTTGTCAGCCAGCGATTGACGGTCAAGCCATCGGCGGTTTTCTCGATAAAGTTCTTATCGCGATCGGCCTTCATGTGCCTGGCGATGCGGTCAAACGCCTCGTCCCAGGAAATGCGCTTCCATGCGTCGGCGCCCGCTTCTCGCACTTCCGGATGCTTGAGCCGGCTCGGACTGCGCACGAAGTCCAATAAAGCCGCACCTTTCGGGCACAGCGTGCCGCGGTTCACCGGATGGTCCGGGTCACCTTCAATATGGATAATTTCGGACCTTGCATTTTTTGCCTTGTCGCCGATGCTGTACATGAGGACGCCGCAACCCACCGCACAATAGGGACACGTATTGCGCGTCTCGGTCGTGCGTTCCAGCTTGAAATTGCGCACTTCCGCCAGCACCGCCGTCGGCGAGAAACCCAAGAGGGCAAGACTCGAACCCGCGACTCCGCCGGCGCATATCTTGAAGAATTGCCTTCGACTCGCATTCATATTGGTTCCTCCAAGCAACTTTTGCTGCTCAAGGCCCGCACTTTGACGATCGGGCAAAGTTTCGGTCACTAGCGTACATCCGTTCTTTGGTCGCTGTTAGGGTACGTCTGCGGATCTGCTTTGATTTGACCCAAATTGCGAATTAACCCATTCCGCGCTGCAGCAAGACCCGGTGAGCGCGGTGGATTGCCAGAGCTGCCGCTTTGGCGGATCGCCCTGAAAGCAAGGCGTGGCGCGGATTCTCGGCATTTGGCCCGCAAAGCATGTCGCCCTGACGCCCCGATCGCCACGCGAAACGACCCCCAGAAAAGTCTGAAGGACCAAAAAGATATTACTAAGCAGCCTGGATTCATCGTAAGCGTGGCGCGAACACCGTCTTGACGGGGCGCCGATTTCAGGCTGCTTCGGCCAGCGGCGTTTCCATCTGAGCGGCCACATTCCACGGCAGGAGTTCGTCGATCCGGTTGATTGGGTGATCGGCGATG
>OMSW01000279.1:11193-19459 GCA_900290295.1 Burkholderiales bacterium | reverse complement strand
GGGTTGAATTCCTTCAGCAGGGCGGGCGTCAAGGCGATGATCGATAAGCCAGGAACCAACAAACGTTGAAGGGTTGTTTGATCACTATATACCTTACTAAATTAGTAAAGATTATAAATGAGAATTATTCCTAAATACGGTATAGGGCAGAGTAGGGCCTTCATGACGATCCCCGTGACCGAAGGAATTTTGGAGGAAGAAATTTTTGGCACAGCCACGGCGAACGGTCTCTTTTTTATATAGATATTTAATGTTTTTAATCAATATATTATATAGTTTTCCTAAAGTTGTTTAGAGTATTGTTTTGCCGATTAACAGGCCGATGATCCCGCGATCGTCGTTATCGGCGCCGGCGCGCACAACGGCTAGGCGCGCCGGGCCGTTGGCGAGGACACGCCGCATGCCCTTGAAGGGGCAGAAATCGGGGAGCAACGCGCTTAGCGCGGCGCCATTCGAAGCGCGCCGTCGAGGCGGATCGATGCGCCGTTCAACATTTCATTTTCGACGATATGGCGGGCCATTGCGGCGAACTCGTCGGGTCGCCCCAGGCGCGAAGGGAACGGCACCGACTTTCCCAGGGACTCCTGCACTTCGGGGGGCAATGCATCCATCAGCGGGGTCTGGAACAGGCCGGGCGCAATGGTGACGACGCGAATGCCGTACCGGGCAAGCTCGCGCGCGATCGGCAAGGTCATGCCGACAATGCCCCCCTTGGAGGCCGAGTAGGCGGCCTGGCCGATCTGGCCGTCCCAGGCGGCCACCGAGGCAGTGTTGACGATGACGCCGCGCTCGCCCGATGCCGAGGGTTCGCTGCGGCTCATCGCTTCGGCGGCAAAGCGGATCATGTTGAACGTGCCGATGAGGTTGATCTCGATCGTGCGGGCAAAGCTCTGAAGGCGGTGCAGACCGTCCTTGCCGATGACCTTCTCGCCCATGCCGATCCCGGCGCAGTTGACCAGCACCTGGAGGCCGCCGAAGCGGGACACGGCCAGGTCGATACAGTCCTTGGCATCGTTCTCGGCGGTGACATCGGTGCGCTGGAAGACAGCACGCTCCCCGAGCTCGGTAGCCAGCTTCGCGCCGGCCGCGGCGTTGATGTCGGCAATGACCACCCGCGCGCCGGCAGCGTGGAACAGGCGCACGGTGCCGGCGCCCAGGCCGGAGGCGCCGCCAGTGATGACGCAGCTGCGGTTTTCAGGTTGCATCCTTCTTCTCCTCGGTGTGCAGGCCCAGCAGGCGGATCGCGTTTTGCTTCAGGATCAACGGATGCACCTGGGGCTTGAAACCTGCTTCGTTGAAGTCCTTGAGCCAGCGGTCCGGCGCGATCAATGGGAAGTCGGAGCCAAACAGGATCCGGTAAGATCGCCGGCATCTTGTATTCGGCGATGACTTCGTAAATCGGCCAGGCCATCTAGTCGTACGGATGGAATTCCTGGCTCGTTGCGTGGAACTTGAAACCCCGGACGCCGCAACGATCAGGCGGCGTGCCTCGCGGTTGATCTTCAAGGCTGCGGTCCTTTGCCCCTGCGTTGCAAGAAATGGCCGATGCGCTCCGTGGCTTCGGGACTCGCCTGGGTCAAAGCGGCCGTCAATGATTCGACATACAAGCCGTCGTCGCTGGCCATGTTGTCGATGCGGGCGATGGCGGTGACCATTGCCCAGTTGGCCATCGGCGCGTTCTCGGCGATGCGCCGCGCCAGTTCCTGGGCCTTGTCAAGGCTCTCGCCCGTGCCGACCAGGTAATGGGAGAGGCCGAGGCCTTGGCCTTGCTCGGCACTATAGATGCGGCCGGTCAGCATCATCTCGCACATCCGTCCGGGGCCGATGATTCTTGCCACGCGCACCGAGGCGCCGCCACCGACGAAGATGCCGTGGCGGCCTTCCGGGAGTTGATAGATCGTGTCCGGTTCGGCGATGCGTACATGGGTGGCGCAGGCCAACTCCAGTCCTCCGCCGATGACGGCGCCTCGCAGGGCGGCGATCACCGGAACGCCGCCGTGCTGAATGCGGTGGAAGATGCGGTGCCACCATTGGGAATGCTGCATGACGCCGAAAGGCTCGCGGTGCTGATGCTCGGCCAGATCAAGTCCGGCGCAGAAATGTTCGCCCTCGGCGGCAAGGATGGCCACGCGGGCGTCCTGCGGCCTGTCATCGAAGGCTGCGCCCAGGGCCGTCAGCAGGCGGTCGCTGACGGCATTGCGCTTGGCAGGGCGCGCCAGGGTGATGGTGTAAATGGCCCCGTCGTACGAAGTCTTGACCAGTGGATTGCTCACGGAGGATCCTTGCTCGTTTGCTACCGATCGCGCGGCGGCAGGCCGACCGTGATGACGTTTTTATTTGGCACGTCGGCATGCAGCCAGTGGATCAGGTCGGCGCGGCGGGTGCGCACGGCCCGCTGGTTGATGTAGCCCTTGTCGGTGATCTCGCCGGCCTCCATCGAGGGCGGCTCGGCCATCAGCATGACCCGCGCCGGGAACAGCGAAGAGCCGCCCGCCTGGGCCATGATGGTCATCGCCTCGCGCACCCGGCGCACTACCGCGGGGTGCGTCAACACCGCATCGGCCGGCGCATCGTCCGGCAGTTCGGCGAATTTGCGGCACTCGGGAATGTTCGGAAATACCAGGAAGCCGATTTGGTCGCGATCATGGCCGGTGACGACGATGTCCTGGGCAATGGGCGATAGTGCGTCGATGCCCTTGACGCGCAGGCTGCCGACGTGGACCCAGGTTCCCGTCAGGAGTTTAAAGTCCTCGGCAACGCGTCCGTCGAAGAGCAGGCCAGCCTTCCTCGTCAAAGGACTCGCGGGTCAGGTCGGGCTGCTTCCAGTAGCCGGGGAAGACGTTGGGGCCTTTGACGCGGACCTCCAGCTTGTCGGCGACGGGCACCAGTTTCAATTCGACCCCGGGCACTGGCACACCAATGACGCCGGAGCGGGCAGCCTGGTAATGGCAGTCGGTGGCCAGCGGCGCGGTTTCGGTGGAACCCCAGGAGGAAACCATCGCGATGCGGGTGCCAAGGGTCTCGAGCGACAGCCGTTCGAGTTCGTCCCAGAGGTGCTGGGGCAGGGCGGCGCCGGCGTAGAAAATCAGCTGCAGGCGGCGGAAAAAACTCTCGCGCAGTTCGGCATCGTCGCGCAGCAGCGGCACAAGCATGTCATAGGCACGGGGCACACTGAAGTACAGGGTCGGCGCCACGTCCTTGAGATTGCGCACCGTTTTGCCGAGCAGAGCCGGCGTCGGCTTGCCATCGTCGATGTACAGCGTTCCGCCCCAGCGCAGCACCATGTTGAAGTCGTGATTGCCGCCGAAGGTGTGGCTCCAGGGCAGCCATTCGACCAGTATCGGCGGTGTGTCCTTTAGAAAGGGCCATATCAGATCCTTGGCCTTTTGGCTGGCGCAGAGCATGCGCTGGGTGTTAATGACCGCTTTCGGCGCATTGATCGAACCCGAGGTGAACAAGAATTTGGCGATGGTGTCGGGCGTGACGGCCGCCAAAGCCCGCCCGACGGCGGCCTCGTCGCAACCCGTCTCGATCCGGGCAAAGGAAATGGCGCCTGCCGTGGACTGGCTGCGCGAGCCTGCAACCACGATGCCGTCGTGCAGCCGACGTACGGCTTCGAGCGCAGGAAGGAAGCGCTCCAGCGGATCGGCGAAGACGACGCCCGGGCGAAGGATCTCGAAGTTGGCCTTGAGCTTGGCGTGGTCCCTCGAGAGCAGCGAGTTACCCGGCGAAATCGCGCAGCACGGCACGCCAATGTGCATCGCCGCCAGCATGAGGAGCGCGTGCTCGATGCCGTTGTCGGAAAGTATTGCCACTGGCCGCTCGGCCGAAAGGCCTTGGCCGAGCAGCCAGGTGGCGATGCGGTATACGCGGGAGCGAGCATCGCCGTAGCGGAGTTTCACCCACCTGTCCTCGGCGCCGCGCTCGGCGAGGAAGATGCGCTCGGGCGCGGCGCTCGCCCAGTGTTCGATCCACTCGCCAGTACAGCGGGAATAGTCGGGCGGCAGCCCGGTTTTGGAGCGGAAGCGGCGGCTGCCGTCGGGACTCGCCTCGAGGACGACGACCGGATGGACGAAGAGCTCCTCGGCCTTCCGGGGAATGGTTTTCATGGTTTCTTTTTTCACGGCGCTTTGCTTCTCAGGCACGAGCGGGTAGCAGGCCGCGGGCAAGTGGCACCGGGAGCTGCGGGTCCCGTCGTCTGCGCCGGCCCGGCATTGCTCGGCGTTGATTAGGCGGGGGCCGATTGCCTGCGCAGTGGCCGCAGCCAGCTTGCAACATGCTCTGCGACCTCCTGCCATCCGGGCTGGATGACAACCATGTGGGCCTGATTCTCGAACTCCTTGTAGGTCGATACGGACTTGTATTTGTTTGCCACCCGGCGCACGACGGATGCAGGGACAATGCGGTCCTGCCCGCCGGCGACCACCAACACCGGGCAGGTTACCTTGGTCTCATTCACCTTGGAAGCGCGCTTCGGGTCCAGGAGCCAGTAGCCGATCTCGAAGGCGACCCGCCCGGATTCGTAGACGAACTTGTCGTAGGTTTCTTTCTGCTCCTGCGCCAGCAACTGGTGCAGTATCGAATAGGCCGCTTCGCTGAACGTCTGGCGCATGGGCTTTTCCCAGAAGCCCCATTTTGTCTGAATGCTCCAGAAGGCTTTGATCACGGAAGGCGTGATTGCCATGATGCCGGAGGGCGATGCCGGCGTGAGCAGGACCAGCGCTTGTGCAATTCCGCGGGCAGCCAGAATCTGGGCCAGCAGGCCTCCCATGGAGTGGCCCATCAGAATCGGCTTCGGCCCCAGTTGGCGCACCTCCTGTTCGAGGACATCGGCGTAGTCGAGCAAGCTGGTTTTCCCGAGACGCGGATCCGGAATACCCCGCGGGTCCATGTCGTGGAAGGGCAAGGTGGTGGCGACGCAGCGGTAGCCCTCGGCCTCGAAGACACGCCGGTAGTTGTCCCAAAGCCACGCCCCGCCCCACATTCCGTGGATCATGAAGATGGTGTCAGCCATTTTTTCTCCCGGCCGATCCGGATTTCGGCCAGCGTGTTTCATCGAGACTCGATTTCCACATAACCGTAGCCCTGGGTCCGAGTCAACAGGATTTTGCATTCGCCGAACGAGGCAATCCTCCGCGTACGCGACCTCGCAGGTATGCACTTAGGCAATGCGACGTTGCGGCCCATAATCGATGCGGCTTGCCGCTCGACAATGGCGAAGACAATTATGAGCGCAGATTCCAATGTGCGGACCGTTCTTAGGTACTTCGACCGATGTAATGCGGGGGTAATTTGCAACTCTCGCCGAGGACTCTTGCTGCGGAGGTAGGTCACTACTTCCTGCCGCAGATCCACAAACCGATCCGAGGTGCGGAGCACCTCGGCAAGGTTGGGTGCAAATTTCATCGGCGCTACCGGTCGCTCTAGTGGATAGAACAAACGATTGCCAACGGCGACGAAGTCGCCAGATAATGCTACGAAATGCGATCGGGGCTCATCGCGCAGGTTCGTGCCTACTACCGCTACGATGAAGCACGCGACCGCGAGTTTACGGGCTTGCCCTAACTCGAGCTTGGTTACGTAATGAAGGCGTTAATTCGGCTTCGGCGACGAGCGTCGGCCGCCTGCCATCGGCGTGCGACAAAGGCTTACATGAGCGAGCGTCCGCAGGGTCTGGGCGAGGAAATCGCCAACAGCGTGAGCCATGGCGTGGCGCTGCTGGCGGCCATCGTGGCCGTGCCGTTCCTGATCAGCTCAGCGGGCCATTTCGGCCCCGCCAACGTCGTTGGCGCGAGCGTGTTTGCGGCAACGATGGTGCTGCTGTACCTGAGTTCTACGCTCTATCACGCCCTGCCCCCAGGCCGCGGCAAGCGCGTGTTCATGAAGCTCGATCACGGTGCGATCTACTTCTTCATCGCGGGCAGCTATACGCCGTTTGCGCTGGGCGCGCTAGGCGGTCCCTGGGGTTGGACGCTGTTCGGACTGGTGTGGCTGCTTGCCTGCGTGGGCGCGACGCTCAAGGCAGTCGACCGGCTGTCGCATCCCTTGCTTTCCACGGGACTTTACCTGCTCATGGGCTGGCTGGTGTTGATCGCAGCCGTTCCGCTGCTCGAGCGCGTCCCCACGGCCGGCGTTGTATTGCTCGTGGCTGGCGGAGTCGCGTACACGGTCGGCGTGGTGTTCTTTGTGCTCGGCTCGCGCCTGCGCTACGCGCACGCGGTGTGGCACGGCTTCGTCGCTACCGGAACCGCCTTTCACTTCTTCGCCGTGCTGGGTTACGCGCCCTGAGGCCGGCACGGCAACGTTGCCGCGCCGGCCAGCGCCGCCTCACTTGGGCTGTGCTACGACCCGCAGGTAGGGCTTGATGGTCTTGTAGCCCTTCGGATATTTCTTTTTTGCCTCATCATCGGACACCGAGGTGGGGATGATCACGTCCTGGCCCGGTTTCCAATTCACCGGCGTTGCCACGGCATGCTTGGCGTTGAGCTGCAGGGCATCGAGCAGGCGCAGCACTTCATCGAAATTGCGGCCGGCGCTCATCGGGTAAACGAAAGTAGCTTTCACCTTCTTGTCGGGACCGACGATAAACACCGATCGGATAGTCGCATTGTCTGCCGCCGTGCGAGAACCGCCGCTGGCATTGGGATGAATCATGTCGTAGAGCTTGGCGACGACCAAATCGGAATCACCGATCAGCGGATAGTTGACCGCGTGACCTTGGGTTTCCTCGATGTCGTGAACCCAGGCCTTGTGGTCGCGCACCGGATCGATGCTCAGCCCAATGATCTTGGTATTGCGCCGGTCAAATTCCGGCTTGAGTCCGGCAAGATAGCCCAGCTCCGTCGTGCATACCGGCGTGAAGTCCTTGGGATGGGAAAACAGGATGGCCCAATGATCGCCGATCCATTGGTGGAATTGAATCTTGCCCTCGGTGGTTTCGGCGGTGAAGTCTGGGGCGACGTCCCCGATACGGATACTCATGATGCACCTCCCTAATAAAAATTGCGCCTCCCATCTTAGGCGCGGGAAAATGTGGACGGCAAATAAGAAAAAGTGGTTTTCATATGCTCGCCGGCTTCGGCTCCGCGCCGCTAGGCCGCTCCATTGTGCACCCGCGCTTTTCTTTTTCCCGTGAGGCCGAACTCCACTGCCGCGCTCCCGCGGAACCGCTGTACCGGGCGCCCAAAGAGGCGCTCGGCTTGCGCCTGGCTACGCCAGGACGATCGATAGGCGCTGGTCGGCCAGCGACGGGGAACGCACCGCACGAATTTTATGACGATGCCCGGTACCCTGGCTTGCCGCTGCCAAGCTGACGCCGGACCTGATTTGTGCGGCAAGCGGTGTCATGGCCAAGCATCGTTTGCCCCGCCGGCTTAGCGGGTCCGAATCCACTGCCACGAGACAATGCCGGCGAGCGTCATGGTCAGCGATCCGGTCAGATGCAAGCCGATGGCGCCCGCTGCCCACGCCACGCGTCCTTGCTGAATCAGCGAAACGACCTCTGCGGAAAACGTCGAAAACGTGGTCAATCCCCCACAAAAGCCCGTGATGATGAGCAGGCGCCACTGCGGTGCAATCTCGGGCACGGAAGCAAAATAGGCAACGGCCAGGCCGACTATGTAGCCGCCCAGCAGATTGGCCATGAGGGTACCGGGCGGAATCGTGGGAAACAGCGAATTGAACTGCAGGCCGAGTAGCCAGCGCAGCAAGCCGCCAAAGGCCGAGCCCAGGGCGATAGCAAATATTGATTTCCACATCTATCTGTCCTTTATTTTTTCTTGTGCGCGCTGCATCTGCGGCCAATCGTACTAGGGACTGCAAAGCGCGCGCTGCGTCCGCAGTGCGCGATGTTCGCTCATCTCGTCGATCGTGGCGGCTACTGAGTCGCGCTCGCGCATGACGAATTGCTGGACGGCGGCGTGCATCCTTGGATCGAGTAGCCAGTGCGCGGATCGCGTTTCCACGGGGTCCAGACCGCGCGCAAGCTTGTGCGCCCCCTGGGCTCCACCCTCGAACACCTGCAGACCCTGTTCGATGGCAAATTCGATCATCTGGTAATAGCAGCATTCAAAGTGCAGGCAGGGCACATACGCGGTTGCACCCCAATAGCGGCCGTATAGGACCGAGCGGCGGCGATCGAACATCGCGAGCGCGCAGGCGATCGGCCGCCCCAGGTGCGTTGCCCGTACCAGCATCACGTGCTCCGGCATGCGCTCGGCGATGGTCTGAAAGAATTCCAGGCTCAGGTAGGGCGTTGCGCCATGAA
>OMSW01000279.1:4584-11183 GCA_900290295.1 Burkholderiales bacterium | reverse complement strand
CGCCCAGTCCGGCGCTGGAGGTCGATTCCGGCCTCTCGGACCTTACGGCGTTCGGCTCGAATGTTCTTGCGCTTGGGCTGCGTCAAGGCTGCCAGGAACGCATCGAAATTTTCATAGTCATGATTGCGCCAATGAAACTGCAGATTGCTGCGAATCAGCATGCCCGCCTGCGCCAGGGCATCCGTCTGCGCCGACGGGGCGAACAGTATATGCAGGGAGGAGAGGCCGCTCCTTCGAACCAGCCCCAGCAGGGCGGCGATGGCGGCGTGCCGCGCCGGGGCGTCAGCGGCGATGAGGCGTGTCCCGGCCACAGGCGTAAAGGGAACGGCAACCAGCCATTTCGGGTAATAGGGCATGCCGCGGCGCTCCTGCGCCTCGGCCCAGGACCAGTCGAAGACGTACTCTCCGTAGGAATGCGATTTTGCGTACAAAGGAACGGCGGCGGCCAGCCGGTCGTTTCGCCAAAGCGTCACGAACTGCGCCAGCCAGCCGGTATCTGCCGTCGCGGCGCCGCTCGACTGCAGGGCGTGCAGGAACGCGTGATGCAAGAACGGGTTGGCGTCGGGATCGGCCCCGACCAGACGGTCCCAGGCCGCCGCATCAATGCGCCCGAGGTCGTCGAAAATGATCGTCCGGTAGCCGTTGTCGCGCATATTGCGATTTTTCCGCAGCCCCCAGGCTAACCCGGCGCCGAGAGTTCAATAACAGTACTACAGTAGTGGCCTGTGCCGGCCCGTGCAGCAGTGCCCGGGTGGCCGTCTGCCTTCTCGTTCGCCTTGACAGCAGGCGTTGCGCGGGGCTATCTACGAATGGCAATGCTCGCGGGGAATGATGATGGAAGATTCACACGGCACCGTTCAAGACTCATCCGCGCCCGACAATCCCGGCCGGGCCGGTGTCGCCGCCGCGGCGGCGCCGGGCGCCTGGGAGGCGCATACCGTCGTCACCGGCGGCGGTCGATTTGCGCATCCTAGCGATGGCCCGTGGGCATCCCCGGTCGACGTACGTCGGGAGACCAGCGGCATGGACCGCGTTGTTACTGCAGCTATAAATCGATTCACGCAGGGAATTTCACCGGCCTCCGTTGTGGGAGCCTACGCAGATTGGCTGGTTCACCTGAACGGGTCTCCGGGAACGCTGCAGGAGCTATCAGCAAGGGCGGCAAGGCAATTTGCGCGCCTTTGTCTGTACGCGTCGCAAGCACCGTTGAACGCCCCATTGCAACCCTGTATCAGCCCGCTGCCTCAGGACCATCGTTTCGACGCCCCAGAATGGCAGCAATGGCCATTTAATGTGATCTACCAATCCTTTCTGTGCAGCCAGCAGTGGTGGCATCACGCGACCAGGGACGTGCGCGGGGTGACTAGGCATCACGAGCATCTGGTCACATTTCTGACGCGACAATGGATCGACGTTTTCTCCCCGTCCAATTGGTTGTTGACCAATCCGCAGGTGTTGCGGGCCACGGCGCAGGAGCGCGGTGCCAACCTGCTGCGCGGGGCGCAGTTTTGGTGGCAGGATTATGTCAAGAAGCTCGCCGAGGAGAGCCCAGAAGGCACCGAGCAATTCCAACCGGGCGTGGCGGTCGCGGTCACTCCTGGCAAGGTGGTTTTTCGCAACCACCTCATCGAATTGATCCAATACGGGGCGCAGACCCCGACCGTCTACCACGACCCTGTCTTGATCATTCCCTCCTGGATATTGAAGTATTACATCCTCGACCTGTCTCCCCATAACTCCTTGGTTCGCTACCTGGTCGAACGGGGTCACACGGTCTTCATGGTTTCGTGGCGCAACCCCGGATCGGAAGATCGCGATCTGGCGATGGACGATTACCTCAAGCAAGGCGTGCTTCGCGCGGTCGACGCGGTGAGCGCCATTTGTCCGCACGCCCGGATCAATGGGGTCGGGTACTGCCTTGGAGGCACTTTGCTGGCTATTGCGGCAGCGTTGCTGGCACGCAATGGCGACGAGCGCTTGCAGTCGATGACGCTGCTCGCTTCGCAGCTCGACTTCACCGAACCCGGTGAGCTGGGGCTTTTCATCGACGCCAGCCAACTGGCATTTCTCGAGGATGTGATGTGGGAGAAGGGCTACCTCGAAGGCAAGCAGATGTCGGGTGCGTTTGCGATGCTGAACTCGCGCGACTTGCTCTGGTCGCGAATGGTGCGCGACTACCTCATGGGCGAGCGGCAGCCGCTGAGCGACCTGAACGCCTGGAACTCGGATACCACGCGAATGCCGTACCGCCAGCATCGCGAGTATCTCGAGTGGCTCTACTTGAACAATGACCTGGCGGAAGGCCGCTATCGGGTTGACGGCAGGGCGATTGCATTGACCGACATCCACGTGCCGATCTTCGCCGTTGGCACCGCGCGCGATACGGTCTCACCATGGCGCTCGGTCTACAAGCTGCATTTGCTCACCGACTGCGAGGTGACATTCTGCCTTAGCAGCGGGGGTCACAACGTCGGCGTTGTCAATCCGCCCGAGCCAGGCGTGCAGCGCAGCTATCAGGTCGCAACGCGCAATGCGGACGGTCGCTATGTCGATCCCGATAGCTGGCTCGCGGCGACACCGGTGCGGGAAGGTTCGTGGTGGCCGGATTTTCAAGCCTGGCTAAGCCAGCACTCCGGCAGTCAAGTGCCGGCGCCGTCCGTAGGTTCGGTTGCGGCCGGCTACCCGCCGCTCGATGATGCGCCCGGGACTTATGTGCTCATCCGCTGATCGGGTCGGGGTGCGATCGCACAAGCACCCGCCGAGGGGTGCGCCCTTGTCGATGGCAGCTATGGCCGGGGCACTGGTGCGCTGGTGACCAGGGCAATGCGCGCGATGGTTCTGGCGGGCGCGGGGCAGGCACTGCGGCTCGCCCGGCTCCCCATGCCCGAGTTCGGTCCCAAGGAGGTCTTGCTACGGGTGTGTGCCTGCGGCGTCTGCCGAACCGATCTGCACATCGTCGATGGCGAATTGCCATCGCCGAGGTTCCCGCTCATCCTGGGGCATGAAATTGTTGGGGAGGTGATTGCCCGCGGAGGCCAAGTCGAGCGCGTCGCCGTGGGCCAGCGCGTGGGCGTTCCCTGGCTTGGTGCTACCTGTCAGAAGTGCCGCTATTGCCTCGGCGGCCGAGAAAACCTGTGCGACGACCCGCAGTTCACCGGCTATACCCGCAACGGTGGTTACGCCGAGTACGTGGCCGCAGACGAACGCTATTGCCTGAGCTTGCCCGAATCCTACTCGGACACGGAACTTGCCCCGCTGTTGTGCGCGGGCCTCATCGGCTATCGTGCCCTCGTGGCGGCCGGTGAGGCCAAGACGATCGGCATTTATGGGTTTGGTGCCGCGGCGCACATCATTGCGCAGGTGGCGTCTCGACAAGGACGGAAAATCTATGCCTTCACCCGACCGGGAGATCTCCGGCGCCAGCAGTTCGCCATGGAGCTGGGAGCGGCCTGGGCAGGGGATTCTGCACAATCGGCGCCCGAGCCGATGGATGCCGCCATACTCTTCGCCCCCGACGGATCGCTCGTGCCGCGGGCCTTGCGTCAGCTTGTAAAGGGAGGCACGGTGGTGTGCGCCGGAATCCACATGAGCGATATCCCGGCGTTTCCGTACTCGATCTTGTGGGGCGAGCGCGTGCTGCGCTCGGTTGCCAATCTCACACGTCGCGATGGCGAGGAGTTCTTTGCGATGGCACGGCAGGACAGGATCCAGACCACGGTGAGGACCTTTCCGCTGGAGTCGGCCAACGATGCCCTGGCGCAGGTGCGCACGGGGGACAGTCCCGGCGCGGTTGTGCTGACCGTTTGAGTCCTGGTGCCGTCATTACGGGGCAATTTGCCTATGGGAAAATCCCGCCTCGAAGCATTCAGTGACGGCGTCATCGCGGTGATTATCACGATCATCGTTCTCGAGCTCAAGGCCCCACAGAGCGCCGACGTGCTGGGCTTGCGCGAACTGGTCCCGCCTTTTTTGAGCTACCTTCTGAGCTTTGTCTTCATTGGCATCTACTGGAACAATCACCACCATATGCTGTATACCGTTGCGCGCATCAACGGGGGCATACTTTGGGCCAATATGCACCTGCTGTTCTGGCTTTCGCTGGTGCCGTTTGGCACTGCCTGGATGGCCGAACACGAGTTCGCTACCTGGCCGACGGTCCTGTATGGCGTAATTCTGGTGATGGCGGCAATCGCCTATACGATTTTGCAAAACGCGGTGATCCGCTTGCACGGCAAGCAATCCCTTTTGGCGACAGCAGTGGGCAGCGATGCCAAGGGCAAGGTCTCGATCGTGCTTTACCTGGCCGCGATCGGACTTGCGTTTCTGAACACCTGGTTATCGATTTCGTTATATGCGATCGTAGCCTGCCTGTGGCTCGTTCCGGACCGGCGCATCGAAAAACTGATCAACGATTAATCTGGACGAGAATCCGAAAAAATGCACGACGAACGCCCCGTGAATTCCCAAGTGAGCCTGATCGGCGCGCCTACCGACGTCGGAGCCAGTGTGCGCGGTGCGTCCATGGGTCCGGAGGCCTTGCGGGTGGCAAATATCGAGGCGGCACTGCGCGGGCGTGGTCTTGACGTGCGCGATGTCGGCAATCTGAGCGGGCCCGGCAATCCGCAACTGCCACCGGTCGATGGCTACCGGCACCTCGAGCAGGTGGTCGCGTGGAATCGTACCGTGCATGCAGCGGTGTACGGGGAACTGCAGTTGGGACGAATTCCGATCTTGTTGGGAGGCGACCACAGCCTGGCGATCGGTTCGATCAGCGCGGTCGCCCGTCATTGCCGGGAAAGCGGCCGCAAGTTGCGCATCGTTTGGTTCGATGCCCATAGCGATGTCAACACGCGCCAGCTGACGCCCAGCGGCAATCTGCACGGAATGCCCGTGGCGTGTCTATGCGGCAATGGACCGCATGAACTGATCGAGATCGGTGGAACCGTGCCGGCGATCCAGACGGCGTGGTTACGCCAGATCGGGATACGCAGTGTCGACGATGGCGAGCGTCGACTCGTGCGCGAGCTGGGTTTGCAGGTCATCGACATGCGCGGGATCGATGAGATGGGTATGCGCCACAGCATGGAGCTCGTGCTCGAGGAACTCGAGCCGGAGACACATCTGCACGTGAGCTTCGACGTCGACTTCCTCGATCCCGAGGTAGCGCCCGGCGTCGCGACCGGCGTGCGCGGCGGGCCGACCTATCGCGAGGCCCAGCTTTGCATGGAAATGATCGCAGACACGCAATGCCTGCGATCGATTGACATCATGGAACTCAATCCCGCCTTGGACGTTCGCAATCAGACGGCAACGATCGCCGTCGAATTCATCGAGTCCCTGTTCGGCAAGAGCACGCTGATCCGCGGCCGTTGATTGGCCCCGGAGCGTACGCCCCGGGGCCGCGCGCCCGTGCGTAGGATCGCTCCGGGCTGGATGCGCTTAGTGTCCGATCTGCTGGCTGACGCCGTTTTCCTGTGCGTTGAGCGTTCGTTGTTCCTGCTTGGTGATATGTCCGCCGTTCTGGCTGGCCATGTCGCGCTCTTCCTGGCGAATCTGGTGATCCTCCTTGTGCAGCTTCGCCGCTTGCCCCTTGTTGATTTCGCCTTCCTTGACTTCCTTGTTGATGCGGGCGTTCTGGTTGTCCAGACGCTTGTTGACTTCGGCGCGGCGCGGATGGTCCTTGTCCCACTGGGATTCGACGGCGCGCGCGGCGCCGCCAATGCCAACGAGCAGGGCGCTAACGCTTAAAACCAGGGCTTTCTTTGCAAAGGCGGATTTCATTGCCACTCTCCTGACAGTAAACGGTGTTATGGGGTTGTCGCCGCGCATCCAAGGGACGCGCCCGGCTGCAGTCTTCAACGTGTCGACCGGCGATGCGGCATACCGCAAGTTGCAACCGTATGTTTCCCGGGTCGGACCGAAAAAACTGGCGCACGGTAACAAGTAAGTAAGTGTTACGGTGCGGCGAATAGCAGCACCAATCACCCCCGGCGCCTGGGTTTGCCGGCAACCGCAGCGTGCGCGGTTGCGGCGATGGGCAGGGCGATGGATGGGTCGCTTTGCCGGGGCCGCGGCAAGCCGCCTGCAAGGCAAGGCCGTGTTGCCATTGGTGTGCTGGTGTCATACGCCGGTAACCATGCGTTACCGATTGCGCGCCGGTGGGCGGCGGTTGCAGGCAGGACTCGTGTGCGTGCGCCGCAGCTCGAGCACGCCACTGGCTCCGCGATCGTGCACGGACTCCGGTCGCAATGGCTAATCCTTGGACCGACTTTCCCACTCCCGGTCCTGATCGCTTCGGTGGCGCACGCTGCACTTGCCTTCGCAGGCGTATTGCTGCGCACTGCGGCGCCGCGGATCGCATGCGGGTATCTCGGCCGCAAGCGGCTCCAGGGTCTCGCGCAGCCGGCCGCGGTAACGCCGACAGTCGGCCCTGCAACCGGTTAGCGCGCGGCTGCGGCGAGAGTACGCAACGTCCTTTTGCCGCACCTGTCAGGCGGTACACGTTCTCGCAGAGGCAGTGCGGTGGAGGTCAACAAATGTTCCGGTATCTATGCCCTGCGGGCCGGGCTAACCGTGCGCTTGAAGTGCTCGAGATCGCG
>OMSW01000279.1:0-4574 GCA_900290295.1 Burkholderiales bacterium | reverse complement strand
CCAGTCAGCGCGGCGGTAGGAAAGGCGCTCAGGAACAGCACGGTCTGCGCGACGTCATTGACGGTCGTGAACTGGCCATCGACCGTGTTGCCGAGCATGACCTTTTTGATGACCTCTTCCTGGCTGATGCCCAGTTCCTTTGCCTGCTCGGGAATCTGCTTATCCACCAAAGGGGTGCGAACAAAGCCGGGGCAGACCACGTGCGAGCGCACATTGTGCTTTGCGCCCTCCTTGGCCAGTACCCGCGCCAGCCCCAGCAGGCCGTGCTTGGCAGTCACGTACGCCGACTTCAGCGGTGATGCCTCATGCGAGTGCACCGAACCGGTATAGATCACGATGCCACCGCGGTCGCCCCGGTACATGTGCCGCAGGGCTGCGCGCGTGGTGAGAAAGGCGCCATCGAGGTGAATGGCGAGCATCTTCTTCCAGTCCGAAAAAGCATACTGCTCGATCGGATTGACAATCTGTATGCCGGCGTTGGACACGAGGATATCGACATAGCCAAACTTTGCTGCGACCGCATCGATTCCCCGATCCACCTGGTCTTCGGAAGTCACGTCCATGGCCACGGCCATGGCCTTGCCTTCCTTGGCAAGGATCTCCTGGGCAACCGCATTGGCCGCTTCGAACTGCAGGTCGGCGATGGCAACCGCCGCGCCTTCGTCGGCCAATGTCTGGGCGATCGCCTTGCCGATCCCGCTGGCTGCGCCGGTGACCACTGCGACCTTGCCTTCGAGCTTTTTCATGCTGGACTCCTTCTGAAAGACATTTCTTACTGTACCAGCGCTGGTGCGACGGCATGGCGACGGTAACCAAAGCACGGCTTGAATTTTTGCGTACTTGAGGTGTAATAATGCATACACTGTTGCCGTACGGGTTCCATCATGTGGCAGTTCCAACCCAGTCCAGATCGCGGTGTAATGCACTCCCATCCCATGCGCAAAAGGCAGGGGCCGAGCCAATGAACTCGACCGTAGAACTCGTAACGTCCCAGCGCTATGCGGCCGCCCATGCGGAGGCCGCGGCGCGCATCTTTCGGCGCCTTTTGCGGAACTTTCGCGGTTCGGCCGCGATCCGGGTTTGGAACGACGCCACCCACACTGTCGGCAGCACGATTCCGGCCTTCACGCTGGTCGTGCGCGATCCGGTGGTGTTGCGTAAGCTGGTTCTAAAGCGCAGCCCGCTGCTGCTGGCAGACGCCTACTTTCGCGGTCTTATTGACTTTGAAGGTGATCTGTACGCCGCCCTGCGCCTGAAGCATCATTTCCAGAACCTGGCCCTGAGCCTGCGCGAGCGCGGCGCGTTGCTGCGCGACGCCCTGTGCCTGCCGCTCAAGGCGCGCCCGGAAGGGCCGGTGGGTGCGTCGGCCGCCGTGCGCGGCGTTGACGCGTTTGCGCACCGTCACTCCAAACGCAGCGACCGGGAGGCCATTTCCTTCCACTATGACGTGTCGAACGCGTTCTACCGGCTATGGCTGGATGATCAGATGGTGTACTCCTGTGCCATTTTCGAAACTCCCAGCGATACGCTCGAGCAGGCGCAATGCAACAAGCTCGATCACATTTGCCGCAAATTGCGACTGTCCCCGGGCGAGCGCTTTCTCGACATCGGCTGCGGCTGGGGCGCATTGGTGTGTTGGGCAGCCAGCCGCTACGGCGTGCGCGCGCATGGCATCACGCTGAGTCAGCAGCAATTCGACTACGCACGCGAGCGTATCGCAGCCGAAGGCCTGCAGGATCTTGTCAGCGTCGAGCTGCGCGACTATCGGGACCTGCAGGGGGAGGGTGTTTACGACAAGGTTTCCAGCATCGGCATGTTTGAGCACGTGGGATTGGCAAACTTGCCGGTCTACAACGCGACGGTTCATCGGGTCCTGCGACCCGGTGGTCTGTTTCTGAACCACGGCATTACCCACGACGAGGAAGGCTGGAATCGAACCGTC
Organism: Burkholderiales bacterium; assembly: GCA_900290295.1. GTDB lineage: Bacteria > Pseudomonadota > Gammaproteobacteria > Burkholderiales > Burkholderiaceae_F > GJ-E10. The sequence goes on along the minus strand of OMSW01000279.1, from coordinate 2,632 downwards.
GACAGCGAGTTCATCAACCGATACGTGTTTCCCGACGGTGAGCTCGATGCTGTAAGCAACATCCAAATGGGGATGGAACGCGCTGGCTTCGAGATTCACGATGTGGAGGGGCTTCGACCGCACTATGCGATGACCCTGCGGCACTGGGTTCAGCGCCTGGAGGCCGCACACGAGGAAGCCGTGCGCGAGGTGGGCGAGACGGTGTACCGAATCTGGCGCCTGTACATGGCCGCGTGCGCGCTGGAGTTCGAGGACGGGGGAACGGGCGTTCACCAGATCCTGGCCTCGCGCCGTGGCGCGACAAGTCTACCGGTGCCGCTGACGCGGCGCGATATCTACGCCTGAAGCGCGTTCGGGGCCATACATTCGCGTACCTGTCGAGGCGCGCATCCGCGCGCCTAATCCTCCGTGGCGGGATGCTGTGGGCATCGATAGCGGGATCGGTCCGGTAGCGCGATGAAACTGTTCGACTCCTCCTACGCGAGCCGCCGGATTGCCGTCGGCGGCACGGAAATCCACTTGCTCATCCGTGAGCGTCCCGGCAAACCCGTCCTCCTGCTGCTGCACGGCTACCCGCAGACGCACGCCATCTGGCACAAGCTGGCACCGGTACTATCGACCGATTTTTCCCTCGTCATTCCGGACTTACGCGGCTATGGTGATTCCGGGAAACCACTAGCGCTGCCGGACGCGTCGAACCAGTCCAAGCGGGCCATGGCGCAGGACATGGTCGATCTGATGACGGCGCTTGGGCATGAGCATTTTCACGTTGCGGGGCACGACCGTGGCGCCCGCGTCACCCACCGCCTGTGTCTGGATCACCAGGCTCGTGTCATCAGCGCCTGTGTCATGGACATTGCGCCGACCCTGACCACGTTTGCGATGACCAATCAGGCACTGGCGACGGCCTATTTTCATTGGTTTTTCCTGATTCAGCCGTATCCTCTGCCGGAGCGCATGATCGGCGTCGATCCGGAATTCTGGCTCAAGGGATGCCTCTCCCGCTGGAGCATGGGTAACGAGCCGGCATTTTCACCCGAAGCCGTCGCGGAGTACGTGCGCTGCTTCTCGGATCCGGAGGCCATCCGCGCCAGCTGTGATGATTACCGCGCAGCGGCCGGCATCGACCTGCTGCATGACGCAGCCGATGCGTCGCGTCAGATCGCCTGCCCTTTGCTTGTGATGTGGGGAACGAAGGGATTCGTCGGCAGAAATTACGACCTGCTTGCCGTCTGGCGGAAAAAGGCTAAGCGCGTTCGAGGTTTCGGGCTTGCGTGCGGGCACTTCCTTCCCGAGGAGGCTCCCTCGGACGTGGCCAGTCATCTGCGCGAGTTCATCATGGAAAGCCCAGGCAAGGCCTAAGTCCTGCCGTCAACGAAAGTCGGGCCACGCGCCGGGAAGCTTGGCGCGGCGCTCACGTTTGCTTCTCCCGGTGCAGCAACTCGCGCTTGCGCTCGATGCCCCAGCGGTAGCCGGACAGGCCCCCGTCGCTGCGCACCACTCGGTGGCAGGGGATGGCTACCGCCAGATGGTTAGCACCGCAGGCCTGCGCGACGGCGCGTACCGCCCGTGGCGCACCGATGCGGGTGGCGATCTCGGCGTAGCTTGCGGTCGTGCCAACGGGAATCTCGCGCAGGGCCTGCCAGACACGCACCTGAAACGCGGTGCCGCGCACGTCCAGCGGCAGGTCCAGGCCCAGCGCCGGCGCTTCGATAAAGCCCACAACCCTGGCGACCAGCTGCTCGAACGCAGCATCGCCGCCGATCAGGTTGGCGCGTGGGAACCGGTCCTGCAGTTCGCGGGCGAGCGCATCCGGATCATCTCCCATCAGGATGGCGCAAACGCCACGGCCACTTTGCGCCACGAGTATGGAACCCAGCGAACATTCGCCGACGGCAAAATGGATATCGGTATTGACCCCGCCTGCGCGGTAGTCCGAAGCTGACATGCCGAGCACCTGATCGGAGGCTGCGTAAAAGCGGCTGTTCGATTGGAAACCCGCATCGTAGATGGCATCGGTGATGGAGCGGCCGGGCCGCAACTTTTGGCGAATCCGGCTGCCCCGGTGGGCGTCCGCATAGGCCTTGGGTGTGAGGCCAGTCACGGACTTGAATACCCGGTGAAAATGGTAGGGGCTAAGGCCGGCCGCCTTGGCCAATGCGCTCAAACTGGGCGGATCATCGGCGGCTTCTATGCGCCGGCAGCTCGCCGCGATGATCGCGCCATGGCGCGCGGCCACCGTGCCCAGGTCCGCCGCCGAGCGCCGGCTGCGCCGGTAGCCGGCCGCTTCTGCGGCTTGGGCCGAGTCGAAGAACTCGACATTCTGCCGGCATGGCAGGCGTGACGGGCTGCTGGGTCGGCAGTACACGCCGGTGGTCTTCACGGCGTAGACGAATTGGCAATCCGCAGCGCGGTCACGCGCGAGCACAGCGGCCCAGCGTGGGTCGCGCTCGCTGGCCGCGGTCCCCTTCGAGGTGCCTCGATTCGGCAATTTCTTGGTCATGTTCCGGCCTTGTTATTCCGTCGACACGACGGTAGACCAGCGTCTGGCGGCAAGCACTCCGACTCTTGCGGTCAAATTCCAATCGACAGGATACCTGCACGCATCGCCGGTGCTCGCCGATTTTCGCGA
>OMSW01000032.1 GCA_900290295.1 Burkholderiales bacterium | reverse complement strand
CAGACCAAGGAGCGCCATTCTCTTGTGGCCCTGCCCTTGCCAGGGCAACCCCGTCGCTGGTATTGTTAGCTAACTCTAGCTAAGTATGAGTGCGGCATGTCAATTGTCAATATGCTCGAGGCGAAATCCTCCCTGTCCCGGTTGGTTCAAGCCGTCGAGAGCGGCGTGGAACGCGAGATCATTATTGCTCGCAATGGAAAGGCGGCGGCAAAGCTTGTTCCCATCAACGGATCCCCGGTGGGCAAGCGCATCGGCGTTGCCAAGGGTAAATTTCGCGTCCCCGCCTCGATCGATCAGGATAATGCCGAGATAGCCCAACTCTTTAAGGTCGAGCGATGAACCTGCTACTCGACACGCACGTTGCCCTGTGGGCCATCGTAGATGATCGTCGCTTGCCAAACGACGCCGCTAAATGGATCGAGGATAGTGCGAATTCGATTTGGGTGAGTGCCGTATCTGTCTGGGAAATCGCAATCAAGCACTTGCTTGCGAAGAAAAACATGCCGATTTCCGGACGACAGGCTCTTGGTTATTTCCGTGATGCTGGGTATCGGTTGCTTGAAATCCGGCCAGAGCACGCGGTTGCGATCGAAGATTTGCCGGCACTCCATTTCGATCCTTTTGACCGGATGCTCATTGCCCAGGCTGAGGTGGAACCGCTCAAGCTCCTAACGAGCGACGCGTTACTGGCGAAGTACAGCAAGAACGTCATCGCCGTATAGAGCCGCTCCAATTCGTGAGCACAGCAGCAATGGTGCCGGGAGAGGGAATCGAACCCACACTCTGTTGCCAGAACCGGATTTTGAGGAAGGCGCGTCTACTTTTCCGTAGTAACTTCAATAAGTTAGAAGCGACGAGGGCAACTTTACAAGAACTTTGCAAATTTGCATGAGGTGAACGACCAAACTAAGGACCATGAGCGCATATGTCTAGAAGTGCAGCGCTCGTGGCTTCGTGACCCCCCACGGCAAAAAATGCCCGCCGCTTTCAGCCAGAAGCGGAGTCGGAAATCGATTCTGCGAATTTCACGAACGTGGACCTTTCGACGATCTTAGATTCTGCACCTTCCATTTGTCATCGAGCTGCACGACTCTGAAATCGCTTTGGGTTCGCTCGCCAACAGTACCGTGATCGCACTTTAGCCGAGGAGTGGACGATGGCGGCGGCAACGAAGAAGATTGCGAAGAAGAAATCCGCAGGGCGCGCACCCGAAGTTGCGACGCGCTCGAAAGCGAGACCCAGGTCGAAACAGGGATCTAGGGTCGTGGTTTTGGTTGCGACGCGCAAGGGCGCCTGGCTCTATCACGGCGATTCGACGCGCAAGGACTGGCGTCCTGACGGACCGCATTTTCTCGGCCACATTATCAATCATCTGGTGCTCGATCCGCGCGACGGGCGAACGCTGCTGGCGGCGGCGAAGACCGGTCACCTGGGGCCCACCATCTTCCGCTCGACCGACTACGGCCGCAGCTGGAAGGAGGCCGCGCGGCCTCCCGCGTTTCCCAAGGCGCCGAGCGGTGAGTCGGGCCGCGCGGTGGACCACACGTTCTGGCTCACGCCCGGCCACGAGACCGAGCCCAGTGTTTGGTATGCCGGCACTTCACCTCAGGGACTGTTTCGTTCGGACGATGGTGGCGTCACCTGGGAGCCGTTTTTCACCATCAACGAGGATCCGCAGTACCTGAAGTGGATGGGCACGGTCCAGGATGGAACACCTGACGGGCCGAAATTGCATTCGATATTGGTCGACCCGCGCAATCCTGCACACATCTACTTTGCAATGTCGGGGGGCGGCGTGCACGAATCTGTCGACCAAGGTCGATCCTGGAAGCCCATCATTGCAGGCCTCGAAGTCGTCGAGGGTCTTGATGCTTCCAATCTCGCATTCCACGACCCTCACTGCGTGCGCCTCTGTCCGAGCAATCCGGATCGGCTGTATCAACAGAACCATTGCGGCATATACCGCATCGACCGGCCGTCGAACGAATGGGTGCGCGTCGGGCGAAACATGCCGAAGCGCATCGGTGACATCGGATTTCCGATGGCGGTGCACCCGCGCGACGCGGATTCGGCATGGGTGTTTCCGATGGACGGCTCCTCCGTCTGGCCGCGCACCTGCGTGGGCGGCATGCCCGCTGTCTACGTAACACGCAATGGGGGAAAATCCTGGTTGCGTGCCGCAGCCGGCCTGCCAGAGCGCGACGCGTGGTGGACCGTGAAGCGCCAGGCGATGGCCGCAGACGGCAACGATCCCGTCGGACTGTACTTCGGTACGACGAGCGGAGACCTGTGGTCGAGCCGCGACGAGGGCCGACAATGGGCCTGCATCGCAAGGCACCTGCCGGAAATTTACGCGGTGGAGACGGGCCAGCCGGGCTAGCGCAACTGCTCGCTGATGCGCGATGAACGTCCTGATTCCGGCCCCGCTGCGTTCATATACCGGACACCGCCGCGTCGAGGCGGTTGGCTCCTCGCTGGCCGAAGTGCTCACGGATCTCGACCGGCAATTTCCCGGGATCCGATTCCGCATGATCAACGAACAGGAGAGGATGCGGCCGCACATCCGCTTTTTTGTCAACGGCGCTCAGACGTTCGATTTGTCTTTACCATTGCGCTCCACTGATGAGGTAGTGATCGTCCAGGCGCTGAGCGGCGGTTGATACATCCCACGACGGTTTGTCTACGCGACCGGCCGACGGGGTGACATTATCGTGATCTTCCCCCGGTTGCTGGAGGCTGCGATGAAGGCGAGGGAACGGCTCGTCGCCGAGCTCAGGATGCGGATACCCGAAATTTCTCCGAAAGAGGCGCTCGCGCTGCAGGCGCGAGGCGCGACGCTGATCGATGTGCGCGAATCGGATGAGATCGCACAGGGCACGGCGCCTGGTGCGCTGGCGCTGGGTCGGGGATTCCTTGAGTTGCGCATCGAGGAGGCGGTGCCAGATCTGGGTCGTGCGATCGTTGCCATGTGCGGCACCGGCCTCCGATCGCTTTTTGCCGCCGAGAATCTAACGCGGCTCGGTTATGAATCCGTGTACTCGATGGCCGGCGGCTTTGCGCGCTGGAAGGTCGATGGCCTGCCGGTCGAGGTGCCCTTCGCGCTCGGCGGCCCAGCGCGAGAGCGTTACGCGCGGCATCTGATGATGCCTGAGGTCGGCGAGGCCGGGCAGACGAAACTCTTGCGCTCGAAGGTGCTGCTCGTAGGCGCGGGCGGGCTCGGATCGCCAGCCGCCTACTACCTCACAGCCGCTGGTGTAGGTACGCTTGGCCTGGTCGACCACGACGTGGTAGAACGCAGCAACCTTCAGCGGCAGATCCTGCACACCGATGCGCGCGTGGGCACCTCGAAGGTCGCCTCGGCGCGCCAGACGCTGGAGGCGCTAAATCCGACAGTCAAGATAGTCGGATACGAGACGCGCCTTTCGAGCGCGAACATCGAGCAGGTCCTGGCGGGCTATGACGTGGTGGTTGACGGCTCTGACAACTTCCCTACCCGGTACCTCGTCAACGATGCCTGCGTGAAAATGGGCGTCCCCAATGTGCACGGCGCGGTGTATCGCTTTGAGGGGCAAGTGAGCGTGTTTTGGCCTGCCAGGCCGCAGCGATCCGGCCCCTGCTATCGGTGCCTTTTTCCGGAGCCTCCATCGCCGGAAGACGCCCCTTCCTGCGCCGAAGTCGGCGTGCTCGGTGTATTGCCCGGCGTGATCGGCCTGTTGCAGGCAACCGAAACGATAAAGCTGCTCCTGGGCATCGGCGACCCGCTGGTGGGAAGAATGCTGTACTACGACGCCTTGCGCGGTAGTTTTTCCGAACTCGCGCTGGAGCGCGACCCAGCTTGCCGCTACTGCGGCGACGGGCGCTCGTTTCCCGGCTACATCGACTACGAGCGATTTTGTGCGCGTCCTGCTGAATGAGTCCCGAAGCACAGGCGCAGTTTGGCGAGGTTTCTCAAGAGAATGGACGTTCCATTGGGAGGGCTTAGGTAATCGTGGAAGCCTCGACGCCCACCGCTAGGCGGGCCGCTTCTGGCGATTCTGGCTGGAAGCGAGCTGCTTCCGATTGACGGGGCGGAAGCGTGCTGAGAAACGAATATCGATCAGTGCAACGCACGCAAACGCTCGCGCGGGCCCATTTGGCCGCCGGAGCCAAGCAAAAGAACTAAGAGCACATCCCCAAAGCGGACGAACTAGGCGAGCGCGGCAAAGCACTTGAAGTCTCTGCTGCCTCAGATTCGGGGAATAGGTTGGTGCCGGGAGAGGGAATCGAACCCACACTCTGTTGCCAGAACCGGATTTTGAGTCCGGCGCGTCTACCAGTTCCGCCATCCCGGCGCGAAGAGCCAGGCATTATGGCAGATTGTCAGATCTCGAGATTGTCGATGAGCCGTGTGCTGCCGAGCCGGGCGGCCGCCAGCACGACCAGCGGTTCACCGTTCTCGACCTGCTCAACGCTGGGCGTCTTGAGGTCCACTTGCCGGCGAACGGAGACGTAGTCCGGCTGCCAGCCCGATGCCGCCAGGGCGCGTAGCGCCTGGTTCTCGACTTCGAGCAGATTGCGCTCGCCCGCGAGGATGCACTCGCGAATCTCGGACAGCTCCTGGTACAGCTGCGGCGCCTGGCGGCGCTCCGTATCGTTAAGAAAGCGGTTGCGAGACGACAGGGCGAGCCCATCGTCCTCGCGCACGGTCTCGTGGGCAATGATCTCCGTCGGCTGACAAAACTGCCGGCACATGTTGCGTACGATCATCAGTTGCTGGTAGTCCTTCTTCCCAAAGACCGCAACGCGCGGTTGCACGCAGGCAAAGAGCTTGAGGACGACGGTCGTAACGCCGACGAAGAAACCCGGCCGAAATTCCCCTTCGAGGATGTCGCCCAGGTCGGTAGGCGGTTGCACGCGGTAATTCTGCGGCTCGGGATACATCTCGCTCTCCGAGGGCGCAAACAAAACGTACACTTGGTTGTGCTGCTGCAGTTTCTCGATGTCTTCCTGCAGCGTGCGTGGATAGCGGTCGAAATCCTCGGCCGGGCCGAACTGCAGCCGGTTGACAAAAATGGAGGCCACCACTGGGTCGCCGTGACGCCGCGCCATGCTCATCAGCGACAGGTGGGCGGCGTGCACGTTGCCCATCGTCGGCACAAAGGCGATTCGATTCTGTCCGTGCAACTGGTCGCGCAATTCCTGGACGCTGCGGACGATCTTCATGCGAGCGGCTCGATCGCCTGGTCGGCGACCTGCTCCAGCAGGTTAGACACTGGACCATAGCCGGGAATCTGCAGGTCGGGCGCCAGGTCCTTTAGCGGACGCAACACGAAAGCGCGTTGCTGCATACGCGGGTGCGGCAGCACCAACGGCGTCGAGCGCACGATCAAGTTGCCCACCAGCAGCAGGTCGAGATCGATGCTGCGCGGAGCGCTGTGCTGGGTGTCGCTTGCACGTCGTTTGCGCCCGAGCATCAATTCGATGTCGGCCAGATGCAGGAACAGGCTGTAGGGCTCCAGCGCGGTGTCGAGCGCTAGCACCGCGTTGGTGAAATCTGGCCCGTTGGCGTCGATCGGCGTGCTGCGATAAAAAGGCGAGATCGCCACGAAGTTGGAGCGCTCGATCGAGCGCAATGCGACGACCGCGGCGTTCAGTCCCGCCATGACGTCGCCCTGGTTGGCACCCAATCCGATATAGGCCCGCCGCAGAACCGGCGGGTCGGCGTCATTGCTTGCGATCGTGGTCTCCTTTTTCCGTTGCTGCACCCGTTGCGCCACCCGGGGCCGCTTTGCGCCGGCCGCTGCGCCGGCGCTTGCGGGTGCCGGAGCCCGCTTCCGGACGCTGCTGCGTCATCTTGCCGCGGGTTTCGTCGTCGGCCTGGAGAAACTGCGTCCACCATTGGCCCAGTTCGCCTGGCGTCTCACCGCAATCGCAGCGAAGCATAAGGAAATCGTAGCCGGCGCGCAGGCGCAGGTGCTCGAGCAAGCGCATCGGCGCCTGGCCGTGCTGCCGTTCAAAGCGCGGCTGCATCATCCAGATCTCGCGCATGTCCGCGCTGTACCGGCGCTGGATGGCGAGCTTTTCCGTCTGCACTTCCAGCACGCGATCGATGGCCTGGTCCAATGCTGGGAGCCGGTGTTCGCCCGCGCCCACGCGGGCGTTCCACTGTGTCAGAACTTCATTCCAGAGCAAGGTGGCGAACAGGAAACCGGGCGCTATGTGCTTGCCGGCGCGCACACGCTCGTCGGTACGCGAGAGGGCGAGCATCACAAAGCGCTCGCCTTGCGGCTGGTCCAGGATCACGTCGAGCATCGGCAACAGTCCGTGGTGCAAGCCTTCGGCCCGCAGGCGCTCGATGCAGCCGACGGCGTGACCGCTGGTGAGCAGCTTGAGCATCTCGTCGAAAAGGCGTGCGGGCGGGACGTTCTCGATCAGCGTGGCGAGTCGACCGATCGGTTCGCGCGTATCGGGGTCGATTTCGAACCCCAACTTCGCGGCAAAGCGCACCGCGCGCAGCATGCGCACCGGGTCCTCGCGGTAGCGCGCCTCGGGGTCGCCGATGATCCGCAGGCGGCGCCGGCGTACATCGCGCACGCCGTCGTGGTAGTCGATCACTTCCTCGCGGGCCGGGTCGTAGTACATCGCGTTGACCGTGAAGTCGCGGCGTGCGGCGTCCTCGTGCTGCTCGCCAAAAGTGTTGTCCGCGAGCACCCGGCCGTGTTCGTCGGTATCGCGCTCGCCCGTGCCCAAGGCGCGAAAAGTCGAGGTCTCGATGGTCTCGGCGCCGAACATCACGTGTACCAGCCGAAAACGCCGGCCGATGATGATTGCGCGCCGAAAATGCGACTTGATCTGCTCCGGGGTCGCGTCGGTAGCCACGTCGAAGTCCTTCGGAGCAATCCCTAACAGCAGATCGCGCACCGCGCCGCCCACGATGTAGGCCCGGAAGCCGGCAGCCTGGAGCGTTTCACAGGTGCGCAGCGCCGCGCGCGAGACCAAAGCGCGGTCGATCCCGTGCTCGGAGACCGGAATGCGCTTGGGCGTGCGTCGGGAACGCGGCTTGCGCGCAAGCAGCGTCTGGACCCTATCTTGGACGCGCTGGACCAGCCGTCTGATCATGGTGCGAGAAATGCCATGGGCGGCATTCTACGTTTCCGCGCCCTTTTCCGTTCCGAACCTGCCGCCACCATGGCCGCGGGCGATTTGCGCCCGACCACGTCCCGCCAAGCCCGGACGCCTTCACGTCTGGCCCTGTTGCAGCCATTCTCGCAAAAGCGGAACGGTCAAGGCACGCTGGCGCGCCAGGGCGTAGGCGTCGAGCGCATCGAGCACGGCCACGAGGGTGCGCATGTCCCTGGGCAGACGGGTCAACATGTAGGGCACAAGTTCCTCATCGACCCGGGCGCCCCGGGCCCGGGCGTAGGCCAGCAAGGCTGCAGCCTGGTCCGCCTCAGCGATGGGATGCAGGGCAAATACCAGGCCCCACGCCAGCCGGGTGCGTACATCATCACGCAGGCGCAGCTGCGCCGGAGGAAGGTCCGCCGCAGTTACCAGGAAGGTGCCGATATGCTGGCGGACCGCGTCTTGCAGAACGAAGAGGGCCGCCTGCTGGGCGCTGTCCAAGCGGTGTACGTCGTCGACCACGTACAGTCGCTGGGTCGCGGAAAAGCCAGGCACGGGCGGTTGCGCACCGCCTTGTTCGGCTTGCATAACGGTCGGCTGCACCGCGGCCAACAGGTGGCTGCGGCCGCTGCCGGCGGCTCCCCAGAGGTGGATGAACGGTGGTCCGTGCCCGCAAAGCGCATCACGCAGCGCGGCAACGGCGGCGCCGTTGACCCCGGGAACGAAATTATCCAGGCTAGGGGTCGGCGGCCGCAGCAGGTCAAGAGTGAACTGGCGCGGGCTCACGTGCGACTGTAGAAGGTGCTGGCAAGATAATGTTCCCGGATGCGCCGCAGGCCCACCAGAAGCGCTGCGCTTGCGGGCAATGCCACAAGCACTCCAAGGAAGCCAAATACATGCCCAAATGCCAGTAGGGCGAAAATCACCGCCAGCGGATGCAGTCCAATGCGATGACCCACCAAGCGCGGCGTCAGGAAAAAGCCCTCCAGAACCTGGCCCAATCCGTACACTACTGCGATGCTCAAGCCCGCCTGCCACGACCCGAACTGCAGCAGTGCGGCCAATGAAGCGAGCAACAGGCCCAAGGCAAAGCCGACGTAGGGGATGAATATCAACAAGCCGGTGAGCACGCCGATGGGAAGCGCCGAATCAAAGCCGGCGATCGCCAGGGCGACCGAGTAATAGATTGCCAGCAGCAGCATGACCGTCAACTGTCCGCGCAGAAACTGCGCCAGTACCGTGTCGATGTCCTCCAATATGTGCATCGTCTGCGCGTGCCAGCGGCGCGGAATGGCGCCCTCGAGGCGCACCTTGAAACTCGGCGCATCGAGCAACAGGTAAAACAGGACCACTGGCACCAGCACCAAGGTTCCGATCGCCCCGATCACGGCCAGGCCGCCGCTGCTGAATTTGGACAACAGCTCGGCGACGAAGTCCTTTTGCCCGACCTCCTGCATGGCCAGCGTACGCAGCGCCGTGGCGTCAAAATGAATCTTGATGCCCAGCAGGTCCTCCAGGCGTGGCGCCAGCCGGCTGTTGAGCTGCGCGACCAGTCCCGGCAGCTGTTCATTGAGCGAGACCGCCTCGCGCTCCAGCACCGGCACCAGGATCAGCAGCAGGCCCAGCGCGACGGCCGCAAACAGCAGCACCATGAACACGCTAGCCAACGCGCGCGGAATGCCATGGCGCTGCATCCAGTCCGTGCCGGGCTGCAGCAGGTAGGCGAGCACGCCGGCAAGCGCAAATGGTGCCAGTACCGGCGCGAGCAGGTAAAAAAATGCCAGGACAACGGCCACCGTCAGCCCGATCCACGCCGCGCTCGCAAGGCGCTCCCGCCGCGATACCGGGCTCGCTGCATTTTCCGGAGGAATACTGGCCGCCGTGATCGGCGCCTCTTGCGGTGGTCGTTGCCCGGTGCCGCTCGCGGATTCGGACAAGTGCGCCCTCCCGGTACAATTCGGTACTGGACGAAAAGCGCGAGTCTACGTCCGCCGGCGCGCCGGCGCTATCCGCAGGCCCCCAATATGCACCTGGATCCAGAAAAGCGATGAGCTCGCCGCTGACATATGCTGCTGCCGGCGTTTCCATCGACGCCGGTGACGAGCTGGTTCGACGGATCAAGCCACTGGCGCGCAAGACGATGGTTCCGGGTGTCTTGGCCGGAATCGGCGGTTTTGGCGCGTTGTTCGAGATGCCCAAAGGCCTGCGCGAGCCGGTGCTGGTGAGCGGCACCGATGGCGTCGGTACCAAGCTGAAGCTGGCGTTCTCCCTCGACGGACACGACACCGTTGGGCAGGACCTGGTGGCCATGAATGTCAACGACATTCTGGTGCTGGGTGCCCGACCGCTGTTCTTTCTAGACTATTTTGCCTGCGGCAAGCTCGATGTGGCCATCGCCGAACGCGTGGTGGGCGGGATCGCGCGCGGCTGCGAATTGGCCGGCTGCGCGCTCATCGGCGGCGAAACCGCCGAGATGCCGGGCATGTATCCCGACGGGGAGTACGACCTTGCCGGTTTCGCGGTCGGCGTTGTGGAAAAATCCGCGATCATCGATGGCCACGGAATCGTCCCGGGTGATGTGGTACTCGGCCTGGCATCGAGCGGACCGCACTCCAACGGCTATTCGCTGGTGCGGCGCATCGTCGAGGCAAGCGGCGCCGATTACTGCAGCGATTTTGGCGGCCGCACGCTCGCGCAGACGCTGCTGGAGCCGACGCGCATCTATTGCAAGCCGGTCTTGGCGGTATTGGAGCGTGTGCCGGTCAAAGGCATGGCGCACATCACCGGCGGAGGTCTGGTGGAAAATGTTCCCCGCGTTTTGCCCGATAGCGTTTGCGCGGTCATCCGTCGCGAGGCCTGGCCGCGTCCGCCGATTTTTGACTGGCTGCAGCGCAAGGGGCAGGTTGCAGACGGCGAAATGCACCGGGTATTCAACTGTGGCATCGGCATGGTGTTGATCGTGGATCCAGCGCACGCGCAGTGGGCGCTGGACGAATTCACCGCGCAGGGCGAGACGTGCCGGGTCATTGGCACAATCGAGCCGCGCCGCGGCGAGGCCCCGGGCTGCCGCGTGATTTGCTGAGGCTCATCGATCGTCCTTAGCGCGGCGCACGGAGCATGCGCGCCAGCTGCTGCGTCGCATCGGCGCTAAACGGGTCGATGCGGGTCGCATCCGGCATGGAGCGCAGCCACGTCATCTGGCGCTTGGCCAGCTGACGCGTGGCGGCGATGGCAGCACCGCGAAACGCGGCCAACGTAGTGCCTTGCTCCAGGTGTTCCCAGGCTTGCCGGTAGCCTACGCTGCGCAGGGCGGGCATGTGCGCGCCCAGGTCGCCGCGAGCCCGCAGGGCGCGGACTTCCTCGAGGAATCCTTCCTCGAGCATCGCATCGAAGCGCTGCTCAATGCGCCGGTGNNGGCGCTGGCTGCTGCAGCAACTCCGACAGCCGTTGCCCACTGAGCTCGAACACTTCGAGCGCACGAGAGATCCGTTGCCGGTCCGCCGGCGCCAGGCGCCGGGCGGTTGTCGGGTCGATCGCCTGCAAGCGGGCGTGGAGCGCCGGCCAGCCGTGCAGCGCCGCCTCGTGTTCCAGGCGGCCACGGACCGCCGGATCGGCACTTGGCAAGCGCGCCAGCCCTTGGCGCAGCACACGCGCATACATCATCGTCCCTCCTACTACGAGCGGAAGCCGTCCCCGGCGGCCGATGTCTTCGATTGCCGCCGCGGCATCGTGCAGAAATTCGGCGGCGCAATAGGTTTGCGCCGGATCGCGAACATCGACCAGGTGGTGCACCACCCGGGCGCGGTCGGTAGCGCTAGGTTTGGCCGACCCGATATCCAGGCCGCGATACACCTGGGCCGAGTCGATGGAGACGATTTCCAGGTCTCGGAGCTGCGCCAGCCGCATGGCCAGCGCACTCTTGCCGCTGGCTGTGGGGCCGAGCAGCAGTACTGCCTCGACCGTGACCGAGTCCGCGGATATATCCGCGCCCCGATCGTGCCCCGCGCGGTGCGTCGCGCTGGTAACCGCGTTCATCGCCCGCGCAGGAACAAGCGGTCCAGATCGGCGTACCCGAGTTGTATCCACGTCGGGCGTCCGTGGTTGCATTGGTCCGCGCGACTGGTCTGTTCCATCTGGCGCAGCAGTCCATTCATCTCGTCGATTGTCAGGTTGCGATTGGCACGCACCGCGCCGTGACAGGCCATGCTTGCCAGCAATTCATCGCGGCGCTCGATCAGCACGCGCTCGGCGCCGAACTCGCGCAGGTCTGCCAGTACTTGCCGCACCAGCGCCGGGACGTCGGCCTGCAGCAGCAATTGCGGCAGTGCCCGTAGCGTCAATTGGTGCGGACCGGCTGGGTGCAGGTCCAGGCCGATGCGCCCCAGCGTGGCCGCGTGTTCTTCCGCGGTGGCAACATCGAGATCGCTGGCGGCAAAGACATGTGGGATCAGGAGCTGCTGCTGTGCCAGCTCGCCCGTGCCCAGCGCCTGTTTGAGTCCTTCGTAGACGATGCGCTCGTGCGCAGCGTGCATATCCACGATGACCAGGCCGTGCTCGTTGCGCGCCAGCACATAGACTCCCCCGATCTGGGCGATCGCAAATCCCAATGGGGGCGCGATGGCGCCATCGCCGGCGCCGCGCTCGGCCTCTGGCGGGTACGGGCCGGCCTGGCCCGGTTGTTGCACCGCTGCCGGGGACGCGTCGCTGGACTCGCCAGCGCCACGCGTGCTGCCCGTACCAAACAGCGCCGCAAGCCCAGGCGGCACGCCGGGCGCCTGTGCCGCCATCGCCAGCTGGGCCTGTGCGGCGGTAGGACGAAACGTGTCGAATCGCCGTTGGTCAGGAATCCACGTGTCCGGCCGGCCGGGCACCGAGGCGGCGTCGCTGGTTCCGGGCCTGCCCGACGTTCCGGTTGTCGAGGCCAATCCGGCCGGGCTTGCGCCGGACGACGCCAGGGCGCGCTCGACCGCGTGGCGCACGAACTGATGCACGGCGGAGGAATCGCGAAAGCGCACCTCGCTCTTGCTCGGGTGCACATTGACATCGACTGCCGACGGATCGATGCGCAGGAACAGGCAGTACATCGGCTGCGAGGAACCATGCAACACATCGGCGTAGGCCGAACGCAAGGCGTGTGATAGCAGTTTGTCGCGGACGAAGCGCCCGTTGACAAAAAAATACTGCGCATCGGCGCGCGGGCGCGATGCCGTCGGCGCGCCTGTCCATCCGCTAAGGGCAATATTGCCCGCATGCGCCTCGACCGCACGGGCGGCTGCGGCAAAATCCGGTGGCATCAGCGTTGCGGTGCGTTCGCGCAGCGTCGCGGCCGGCGCGTCGAGCACATGCCGCGCATCGTGCCAGGCGTGAAACGCGACTTGCGGATGCGCCGCGGCGACGCGCTCGAGCACCGTGACGCAATGACCCAGTTCGGTGGCCTCGGTACGCAGGAACTTGCGTCGCGCCGGCGTGTTGTGGAACAGATCGGCAACCTCGATCCGCGTGCCGAAATTGCCCGCGGCCGGTTCGATGAGGCCCGTGTCGGCGTGGATGCGCCAGGCGGTTTCGGCCCCTGGCGTACGCGACACGATGGAGACCGCCGCAACCGAGGCGATCGCTGCCAGGGCTTCGCCGCGAAAACCCAGCGTGGTCACGGTTTCCAGGTCGCGCAAGCTGGCAATCTTGCTCGTGGCGTGGCGCTGCAGGGCTAGGCTGAGCTGGTCGCGCGCAATGCCGCTGCCGTCGTCGCTCACCACGATGCGGCGCGCGCCACCGCCCTGCAGGCGCACCTCGATGCGCCGGGCGCCGGCGTCGAGCGCGTTTTCGAGCAGTTCCTTGACAACCGACGCCGGCCGCTCCACCACTTCGCCGGCGGCAATCTGGCTGACCAGCGCGTCGGGAAGAATCCGGATGATCACACTGCCTGCCGGTACCGCGGCGCTTGCCAAATCCCCTGCCACGCTGGCCGGAAGTTCGGACGGCGGGGCGATCGAGGCGTCGGGCGCAGCCATGGAACCATTATAGGGAGCGTCGAGTAACATCACGGTCCCCACACCATTCCGGCACGCGCATCGTGGAAGGCATCAACTGGCTTGACCTCTTCGGATCGATCGATCGCTTCGTGCTGGCAGTGACGCACCAGCATGGCGCGGCCGCCTACTTGTTGCTGTTTTTGATCGTCTTTGCCGAGACCGGCCTGGTGTTCATGGCGTTTTTGCCCGGCGACTCCTTGCTCTTCGTCGCCGGTGCGATCACAGCCAGTGGCGCCCTCCATGTTTTGCCGCTGATCGCAACCATCACGATCGGCGCCATTCTCGGCAACGCGCTCAATTTCGCCATCGGCTCGTGGCTCGGACACAAGATCTACGACGGTTCGATCCGTTGGATCGATCGCGTTTCATTGGACCGCACGCATGCGTTCTTCGAGCGGCACGGCGGCAAGACCCTCATCGCCGCGCGCTTTGTACCCGTGGTGCGGTCCTTTGCTCCGCTCGTGGCGGGAGCATCGGAGATGCGTGCACAGCGCTTCCAACTCTTCAGTGCGGTCGGGGCCTTTCTTTGGAGCGTCCTGCTTGTCGGTGGCGGTTACCTTTTCGGCAACGTTGCCATCGTCCGCGACCATCTCGGATTGGTGCTGTTGGTAGGCCTGGCGGCGGCGTTTGGTCCGTTGCTGCTGCTGGCGTTGGCTCGTATTTATCGCGGCCGCGTCAACTCGTAGCCGGTGGGCGCCCGACGCCATCGCGCGCGGATGAGCGCCCCGGTCTGCGCGGCAGTGCGTGCGCTGTCATTGCCTCACTCTTGCCGGCTACGATTACCCGACCGGGTTGCGTACGGCCGGTGGGTTCTTCGCAAAATAGCTGCGTATGCCGTTGAACACAGCCGACGCCATTTGGCGCTGATAATTCTGATCGCGCAGGCGCGCCTCTTCATCCGGGTTGCTGATGAAGGCGGTCTCGACCAGGATCGAGGGGATGTCCGGGGCCTTGAGCACGGCGAACCCGGCCTGCTCAACGTGGCCGCGGTGCAGACGGTTGACGTGTCCGAGTTCGTGCAGGACCGCATCGCCGAAGCGCAGGCTGTCGCTGATCTGCGCGCTGGTCGATAAATCGAGCAACACACGCGACACCAGAGGATTGCTTTTGGCGACGTTGATTCCGCCAATCAGATCCGCCTCGTTTTGCTGGCGCGCGAGTTCGGCCGCCGCGCTGCTGCTCGCGCCGCGCTCGGACAGGGCAAATACCGATGAACCACGCGCATCGGAGCGGACCCACGCGTCCGCGTGAATCGACACGAACAGGTCTGCTTGCACGCGCCGCGCCTTGTTGACCCGCACGCCCAGGGGCACGAAGAAATCCGCGTCGCGGGTCATGAGGACACGGTAGTCCGATTGTTCTTCGATCAGGGCCGCAAGCTGCCTTCCGATCGATAGCGTCACCACCTTCTCATAGGTTCCGTGCTTGCCAACGGCACCGGGATCCTCGCCGCCGTGTCCCGGGTCGACCGCGATCGTGATCAGCCGTCGCATGGCGCGAGCCGATCTGCGCGCCGACGCCGAGGACTGCGGTGTGTTCGTGCTCGCCGGCTCGGTGGCCGAACCGGTTGCCGACTCCGTCGGGGGTTCCGTACGCTGTGCCGCTTCCGGTGACTCTGCCACTACCGCATCGGGCGCGCTTTGCGGCCCTTGCGGGCCATCGGTGCCCGGGCCGCGAGCGCCTGCCGTATCGCCGGCCGGCAACTGTGCGGCACCGTCTTCGGTATCCATGGCCTGTGGCGGCGAGCGCAGCAAGGCCATCAGCGGATCGTTGGCGCCCTCGGGATACAGGTCGACCACCAAGCGATTGCGGTACGGGCCGACCGGGTCGAGCGCGAAAACCTGGGGATCGACGGGGGTCTTTAGCTCGATGACCAGGCGCACGACCTGCGGGCTGAACTGGCCGACCCGCATGCGCGCAATGAAGGGATCGGCGGCATCGATCTTCTTGATCTGCTCGGTGAATTGTGGCGTCAGGTCGATGCCATCGATGTCGACCACCATGCGCAAGGGTTTGGTGTCGCGCAGCAGGAAATGGCGGAATTTGAGCGGAGAATCGTGCTCGATCGTCACGCGGGTGTACTCGGGAGCCGGCCATATACGCACCACCAGCAGTGATGCGCCGCGCGCGATGTGGGGCGTGAGCGCCAGCGCCAGCGATCCGACGGCACCCTGGATCAGGCGTCGCCGCGCGCAGGGCTGCGAAACGTCCTCAGATGATTCAGGCATCGTTCACCGATCTCCGTGTTGGCGCCAATTGTGGCGCAGCGGCCTGCCGGAAGTGCGCGCAGGCAAATTGTCAGGTCGGCGGGCGGCAGGTCCTTGCCTGCCCGCTCCGGCCACTCGACCAGACAGATCGCACCCGGGCGAAAGTACTCCGAAAACCCCGCCTCAAGAAACTCTCGGGGATTCTGGAATCTATAAAAATCAAAGTGATAGAAGTGTAACCTCGAAACCTCATAAGGTTCAAGCAGGGCGAATGTCGGACTCTTGACCGGACCCGTGACGCCGACCCGCCGAAGCAGCGCGCGTGCCAGAGTGGTCTTGCCAGATCCCAGGTCGCCTGTCAAACCGATCATGGCGCCCGACGACGCGATCGCCTCGCGCTGGCAGAGCAGTGCATCGGCCAACGCCGTGCCGAGCGTAGCCGTGGCCGCCTCATCGGCAAGCGTGAGGGAAAGAGACGATTCCGACATCGAAGAAGAGCACAACTAGAATCAGCAGCAAGGTACTGTGGCAATGTATCGCGGCGACGCCCGGCGCAAAGCGGTGCCGGCTTGGGAGCGCGCTTGAACAGGCAAGAGCAGGGCAAGCATAGCGATTCGGGGGCCGACGCAATCATTGCTCCTGCGCCGGCAATTTGGTCCGATCTCGTGGATCGGATCAAACAATGGGGCACCGAGCTCGGATTCGGTGCCATGGGTATTGCCGACCTGGATGTCGCCGAGGCGGCGGACCGGCTACAACAATGGCTACAGCAGGGCTTTCACGGTCAGATGCAGTACTTGCAGCGCCATGCGGCGCTGCGCGCTGCGCCCGCGACGCTCCAGTCCGGTGCGCTGCGCGTCATCAGTGCACGTCTGGATTACCGGCCGCGCCGCGACAGCACGCAATGGGTGCAACGCGAGCAAGCGCGCCTTGGTCAGGCTGGCGCCGCCGTGGTGTCGATCTACGCCCGTGGCCGCGACTATCACAAGGTGATGCGTGCGCGTCTTGGGGAGCTGGGCGCGCGCATCGCGCGCGAGGTCCAAAGGCCAGACTACCGCCCGTATTGCGACAGCGCACCGCTGCTCGAAGTCGAGCTCGCGCGTAAAGCCGGTCTGGGTTGGCGCGGAAAGCACACGCTGCTTTTGACGCGGGAGGCGGGCTCAATGTTCTTTCTCGGGGAGATCCTCACCGACCTCCCATTGCCGGTGGATGCGCCGACAAGCGATCACTGCGGAACCTGCGTAAGTTGCATCTCGGTGTGTCCGACTCGCGCCATCGTCGCGCCGTACCGGCTCGATGCGCGGCGCTGCATCTCCTACCTGACCATCGAACACCCCGGCTCGATCCCGGAGGCCTTGCGCCCGCTTATTGGGAACCGGGTCTACGGCTGTGACGACTGCCAACTGGTGTGCCCATGGAACCGCTACGCGCAGCGCGCCAGCCTGCCCGATTTCGATGTCCGCAATGGCCTTGACAGCGCGAGCCTGGTTGACCTGTTTTCCTGGAGCGCGGAGCAATTTGCCACGCGCCACGCGGGCAGCGCGATTTTGCGGATCGGCCATGAACGCTGGCTGCGCAACCTTGCAGTCGGCCTGGGCAATGCGCGCACGACGCCGGCAGTGATCGCAGCACTACGTGCGCGCCTGGAGCACGATTCGGAACTGGTGCGCGAGCACGTGGGCTGGGCCTTGCGGCGGCATGGTGAGTCCCTGCCATAAATCGGCGATGCGTCGGTTTCGCGGCCAGCACCGTCGACGTTTGTCGGGAGCGAGGCAAAATTCCTGGCACTTTGCGAAACCGCAATCCACGGGCCGCCGTCTATAATCCGCGCCGTCGCTGCTGTAGCTCAGTCGGTAGAGCAACTGATTCGTAATCAGTAGGTCGGACGTTCGATTCGTCTCAGCAGCACCA
>OMSW01000069.1:3439-3620 GCA_900290295.1 Burkholderiales bacterium | reverse complement strand
TTGCCTGGTCGATGCATTGGTCGAGACCCGTGCACGCCAGGACGTCGATCCGCTACGCGCACTATCGGGCTATGGCGCACGACGACGCATGGACCGCACCCTCTTTCCCGCTTTTACTAGCGCCCTGCCGCAGCTTTTCTCCTCGTCCTTTGCGCCCCTGGTCGCCGCACGATCGGCTGCC
>OMSW01000069.1:785-3429 GCA_900290295.1 Burkholderiales bacterium | reverse complement strand
TTGCGCATCGACAATGAGGACGGTCCTATCGCAATACAGCTGGCCGGGGCCGATCCCGCAATGCTGGCCGATGCTGCGCGCTACAGCGTTGATCTCGGCGCGCAAATCATCGATATCAACATGGGCTGCCCCGCCAAGAAGGTATGCAACGCGGCGTGCGGATCGGCGCTACTGCGCGATGAGGACTTGGTAGTGCGCATCATCGAGGCAGTGATCAACGCCGTCACGGTGCCGGTTACCCTGAAGTTGCGTACCGGATGGGCGCCAGAGTGCCGCAACGCATTGCGCGTCTGCGCTCTGGCGGAGGCGGCCGGGGTCCAGATGCTGACCCTGCACGGCCGCACGCGCGCTTGCGGTTTTCGCGGCAATGCCGAGTACGACACCATTGCCGAGGTCACGGCGCGCGTGCGTATTCCCGTCGTGGCCAACGGCGACATCGACAGTCCCGAGAAGGCGCGAATGGTTCTGAATTACACCGGGGCCGATGCCATCATGATCGGCCGCGCAGCGCAGGCGCGGCCCTGGATCTTCCGCGAAATCAATCATTTCTTGATCAACGGCACCAAAATGGCACCGGCGTCGATCGCCGAAATGCGGCCGCTGCTGCTCAGGTATATGGATGAGCACTATACGCATTATGGCGAGTTGATCGGGGTGCGCAGCGCGCGAAAGCGCATCCATTTCCTGGCACGCGGCCTGCGTAACGGGACGCAATTGTGCGAGCGGGTCAATCAAACGGAGAATTGCGCCGAGCAGCGTCGTGCACTGGACGAATTTTTACTCGAAGCGGCTGCACACTATCCTTTTTTTGAGTACATTGATGCAAGGGAGCTTGCGAGTACCGAAGCACATCCGCATGCATATTTGCACGACAGTGCATTGTCCGAACGGCAATCGAATCCATTGCAATTGCGCCCGCACTGACGGGGCCCGTGGGAGCGATCCTCGGAGGGGAGGAGCGTGGCGTGAACCGAATGGCAGAGCGCAAACAGGTCGCAGCCTTGACCAAGACTCAAACGGGCGGCGCCGTGAGCGGGCGCAATGGCACTGTGGCGCAGACCGCCGGCGCCACGCGCAAGGCCGCGCTGCAGAACGGCGAATCGCTGGAGCAGTCCGTATTTCGCAGCCTGGATCAGTACTTCTCCAATCTCCACGGTGCCAAGCCGCATGCCCTGCACGAAATGGTCCTAGGAGCCATCGAAAAGCCTTTGCTGCAGTTTGCCCTGCAGCGTTGCGATGGCAACCAATCGGCCGCTGCCGATCTGCTGGGGATCAACCGCAATACCCTGCGGCGCAAGCTGCAGGAATACGGATTGCACTGAAATTCGCCGGCCTCGATGACCACAGCGTCGAACCCGGTTCGCACGGCGCTGCTCAGCCTCTCCGACAAGGCTGGTGCGGTGGAGTTTGCTCGTGCCCTGGCGCAGCTTGGCTTTCGCCTGCTCTCCACCGGTGGCACCGCCCGGCTGCTGGGCGAAGCGGGCCTGGAGGTGACCGAGGTGGCGCAGGTGACCGGCTTCCCCGAGATGCTCGACGGCCGCGTCAAGACCCTGCACCCGAACATTCACGGCGGCCTGCTGGCGCGGCGCGATGACCCGGCCCACATGGCGACCCTGGCGCAATTCGGTATTGCACCCATAGAGATCGTCGCAATCAATCTGTACCCGTTCGCGGCCACCGTCGCGCGACCCGGCTGCACGATGCAGGAGGCCATCGAGAACATCGATATCGGGGGTCCGGCCATGTTGCGTTCGGCGGCCAAGAACCACGCCGCGGTGACCGTGCTGGTGGATCCACGCGACTATGCCGGCGTACTGGAGCAGCTAAAAAACAGCGGTGCGGTAGCGGACCGAACCCGCTTTGAGCTCGCCACCAAGGCGTTTGCGCACACCGCTGCCTACGATGGCGCCATCAGCGGCTACCTCTCGAGCATCGGCGCCGACGGCTCGCGCAGCGCGTTTCCGAGCATCCTCACGCGCCAGTGGTACCAGCTGCAGGACATGCGCTACGGCGAGAACCCGCACCAGCGCGCCGCTTTCTACCGTGATGCGATCGTCGGTCCCGGCCTGCTCGCCGCCTATCGCCAGGTCCAGGGCAAGGAGCTTTCATTCAACAACGTGGTCGATGCCGACGCGGCCTGGGAATGCGTGCGCGCGTTCTCCGTGCCGGCATGCGTGATTGTCAAGCACGCCAATCCTTGCGGCGTGGCCATCGGCCGCACGCCCGAGGAGGCGTATCGGCGCGCCTTCGCAACCGATCCGACTTCGGCCTTCGGCGGCATCATCGCCTTCAATCAGCCCATCGGCACCGATACGGCACGCGCCGTCAACGAAAAATTTGCAGAAGTGGTCATCGCGCCCGGCATTGATGCCGGCGCGATGGAGGTCTTTGCCGCCAAATCCAATCTCCGGGTGCTCGAACTTGCGCCCGGCGACGCGCAAAACGACCTCGATCTCAAGCGCGTCGGTGGCGGCCTGCTGGCGCAGACACCCGACGTGGCCTCGTTGCCGCGATCCGAGCTCAAGGTGGTAACCCGCAACGCGCCCTCAAAAGAGCAGATGGAAGACTTGCTGTTTGCGTGGAAGGTCGTACGCTTCGTCAAGTCCAACGCCATCGTCTTTGTCAGCCACGGAGCGACCCTGGG
>OMSW01000069.1:0-775 GCA_900290295.1 Burkholderiales bacterium | reverse complement strand
CAAGGCCCACGAGGCCGGCCTTTCGCTCCAGGGTTCGTGCGCCGCGTCGGACGCATTCTTTCCCTTCCGTGATGGCCTCGATGCCATCGTCGACGCCGGAGCCCGCTGCGTCATCCAGCCCGGCGGCAGCGTGCGCGACGCCGAGGTCATTGCCGCCGCCGACGAGCGCGACGTGGCGATGGTCTTCACGGGCATGCGGCACTTCCGCCACTGACGTGGCTATGCGTCGCGCACCAGCGGCTGCTGCGGCATGGATCAGCGGGCGTCCGTCTTGATACGATCGCGCCGCATCTTGGGCATCGACCCTGGATTGAACCGTACCGGCTACGGCATCATCGAGGTGAGTTCGGGCAGGCTGTGCTGGATCGATTCCGGGGTGATACGCGTTCCGGCCGGCGAGCTGCCGCAGCGGCTTCAGACGATCTTGCGCGAACTCGCGGTCGTGATCGAGCGCAGCGCGCCCGACGAAGCTTGCGTGGAGAAGGTTTTCGTCAATGCCAATCCGAAGTCGACCCTGCTGCTGGGGCAAGCTCGCGGCGCCGCGATCTGCGCCGCTGTCGGTGCTGACCTCGCCGTACACGAATACACCGCGCTGCAGGTCAAACAGGCCACGGCAGGCTATGGTCGCGCGGACAAGACGCAGATCCAAAGGATGGTCCAGCGGCTGCTGGGGCTCGACCGGGCGCCGCCCAGCGATGCCGCCGACGCACTCGCCTGCGCGATCTGCCATGCCCACGCCTCGAGCCGGCCTCGCAGCGTGGCTGCCCAACTCAAT
>OMSW01000020.1 GCA_900290295.1 Burkholderiales bacterium | reverse complement strand
TACTGGAGCGAGCTGCGTACGCGCCAAGCAACGCGCGTTACAAGGTCTACACGATCGACGAAGTGCACATGCTGAGCGCGCATGCCTTCAACGCAATGCTAAAAACGCTGGAAGAACCCCCGGATTACATCAAGTTCATACTCGCGACGACGGACCCGCAGAAGATCCCCGTTACCGTTCTGAGCCGCTGTCTCCAATTCAATCTCAAGCAGGTTACGCCCGCGACGATTGTTGAGCGGTTGACCCAAGTGCTCGAGAGCGAGGGCCTGCAGGCCGAAGTCGCGCCGCTGCGGGCGCTCGCACTGGCGGCGCGCGGCAGCATGCGCGATGCGCTATCCCTGCTTGACCAGGCGATCGTCTTCAGCGCTGGACACCCGACGGTGGAGACCGTGCAACAGATGCTCGGTTCAATGGACGCCACCGTGCTGGTGCAACTGATCGATGCTGTTGCCGACGGTCAAGCGGCACGCGTCCTTGCCCTGGCCGATGATATGGCCGAGCGAGGCTTGGCGTTTTCCCAGGCGCTGCGTGAACTTGCGAGCCTCCTGCATCGGATTGCGCTGCTGCAGGGGGTGCCGGAATCGCTCGACCAGGATCCGGACGTCTCCGAAATCCGTCGACTGGGCCAAAAGATCTCCCGCGAGCAGGTTCAGCTCTACTACCAGATTGCGCTGCACGGGCGCAACGACCTGAGCCTGGCTCCGGACGAGTACGCCGGCTTTACGATGACCTTGTTACGAATGCTCGCTTTTGCGCCGGAGCTTGCCGCGCCGGCCCCGGCGCCGCCCCGCGCCGTCGCCCTGGTCGCGGCGAAGCCACTGCGCACGTCGATGCCCTCGCGAGCTTCGGCCGAGCGGCGTGTGGAGGAGGCCGTGGAACCCACGCCGGCCGCCGCAGCCGAGGCCCTCGATTGGCCCGGCCTTGCCGCGCGTCTCAAGCTTGCTGGATTGGCCCGAGAACTGGCCTTGCGCAGCGAGCTGGTCACACAGGAAGGCGACCATTTCACGCTTCGGGTGCCGGTGAAGGCTTTGCTGGAGGCGGGCAACGAGTCCCGCGTGCGCGCCGCCCTGTCGGAGCATTTCGGCCGCCCGATCCGGCTCACCACCCAGGTCGGCGCGACCACAGGTCCGACCGCGGCCGGCCGTAACGAGCAGGCCCGCGCGGCGTTGCAGAAGGAGGCCGAGAATGCAATTTATTCCGACCCATTCGTGCGAGAATTGATCGAGAATTTCGGCGCTTCCGTCGATCCGCGTTCGATACGCCCGGCCAAGCCGGACGGCTGATGCTTTGAGCGGTACTTGCCCCGGCTCGGCGAAGCGGGTTGGACGAAAGCAGGTGTTACCGGGTAATGGACAGGTCTTTGCGTGGGATGAGTAGGTGTTTTCATGATGAAGAATCAGTTGGCCGGCCTGATGCAACAGGCGCAGAAAATGCAGGAAAACGTCAAGCGCCTCAATGACGAACTGGCAAATGTCGAAGTCGAGGGGCAATCCGGCGCAGGCCTCGTCAAGGTGACGCTTACCTGCAAGTACAAGGCCCGGCGCGTATCCATAGACCCGAGCCTCGTCGGCGAGGACCGCGACATGCTGGAGGATCTGGTTGCGGCCGCCTTCAACGATGCGGTTCGACGCGCCGAGGAGGCATCGCAGCAGCGCATGGCGGAGCTGACGGCAGGCATGCCGCTGCCACCCGGGTTCAAGATGCCGTTTCTGTGATCTCGGCGTGACTGCACTGCATTGCCGCACTGATGAAACTCGGACGCTCGCTCGATGGGCTCATCGAGGCGCTCAAGCGGCTGCCTGGAATCGGACCGCGTTCGGCCCAGCGCATCGCGTTTCACCTTCTGCTGCACGAGCGCGACCTTGCGATGGTGCTCGGCCAGGCGCTCTTGACGGCGGCCGAACGCGT
>OMSW01000096.1:8418-9300 GCA_900290295.1 Burkholderiales bacterium | reverse complement strand
CGGGGGCAACCCCGCGTGGAGCCGCATTGGCGTTAAAAGGCGCGAGAGTGGATCCTGTGGGGAAGTTGCTTGGGCGCTACATTCGCGCTTGCGCGCGCCGCAACGGAACCGCACATCGGTCCGCGTGTGACGGTTTTTTATTGGAAAATGTCGGCAAGGCGGGAGTCGTTTCGTGATCCGCAAGCGATGGACGGCCAACGACCGCGCGCTGGGCATGCATCGGCGCATTTCGCGTCGCGATGTGTTGCACGGGCTGACCGGGCTAACGCTGGCCGGCGCCTTGCCGGGCGGCTTGCTGCGCGCTTCGGCGCTTGCCGCCGGCTACGGTGCACCGCAGAGCGGCCAGGGCCTTGGTGCCCAGGCGGATTATCCGCCCGAGTGGACGGGCATGCGCGGCTCCAATGCCGGTTCCTTCGAGGTGGCGCATGCCATCCGCGATGGCAAGGTTTGGGACGAGGTCGCGGATACGGGCGAAGAATACGACTTGATCGTCGTCGGCGCCGGTATCAGCGGACTGGCGGCGGCGCATTTCTTCCGTGCGCAGACCACGCCGGCTGCGCGCATCCTGATTCTTGACAATCATGATGACTTCGGCGGCCATGCGCGGCGCAACGAGTTTCACCGCAACGGGCGCCTGCACTTGCTCAACGGCGGCACCCTGGAGATCGACAGTCCGCGACCGTATAGCCCGGTGGCCGACGGACTCCTGCGGGCCCTGGGCGTGGATGTCGAAGCACTGCTTCGCAAGACGCAGAATCTGGACTTCTTCGAGTCGCTCGCCGCAATGCAAGGGTACTTTTTCGACCGCGAAACATTTGGATCGGACAAGCTGATCGCGGGCCGGGATGGCAAGTCCTGGGTCCACTTTCTCCAGGACGCGCC
>OMSW01000096.1:5393-8408 GCA_900290295.1 Burkholderiales bacterium | reverse complement strand
GGGATGACTTCGGCTGAAAAGAAGCTCTTGCTCTCGCGCATCAGTTACCGCGATTATTTGCGCGATTACGCGAAGGTCGATTCCCAGGTGCTAGCCGTTTACGATTCGCGCACTAAGGGATGGTGGGGGGTTGGAATCGACGCCGTTTCGGCGCTGGATTGCTGGGGCATCGATGCCAAGGGGTTCGATGGCCTGCACCTAGAGCCCGGTACGATCGCGCGAATGGGCCCAACGCCCGCAGGCTACGCGAGCACGGGCGGCTCGTACCGCCTCCACTTCCCCGATGGCAATGCTACGATTGCGCGCCTACTGGTGCGCTCGCTGATCCCTCGCGTTGCTCCCGCGGGAAACGTCGAGAACCTTGTCAGTGCGCGCTTCGATTACGGCCAGTTGGACCAAGCCTCCTCGCCGGTGCGGCTGCGCCTGCGCAGCACCGCGGTACGCGCACGCAATCAAGACGCCTCAGACACGGGCCGGTCCTCCGCGAAGGTAGTGGTTAGCTACGTTCGGGACGGGCGCGCGTACCGCGTGCGAGCGCAGAACTGCGTACTGGCCTGCTACAACATGATCATCCCGTTCCTTTGCCCCGAACTGCCCGCGGCGCAAAAGGCGGCGCTGCACGATCTGGTCAAGACGCCTCTGGTTTACACCAGCGTCGCGATTCGCAGTTGGCGCGCATTCGACAAATTGGGCGTGCGCCTCGTGGAAGCACCCGGCAGCTATCACACCGGTGTCTACCTTAATCCCAACATGAGGATCGGCGAATATCGCGGCCCCCGTTTGCCGGAAGAGCCCAACCTGGTCCACATGCAGCGCACGCCGTGCAGACCGGGGCTTTCCGAGAAGGAACAAAACCGCGCCGGCCGCGAAGAACTCCTCACAACGAGTTTCGAAACCTTCGAACGCAATATCCGCGATCAGCTCGGCCGCATGCTTAGCCCCGGTGGCTTCGACCCTGCCGGCGACATCACCGCGATCACGGTAAATCGCTGGCCGCACGGCTACGCGCCCGAATACAACCCTTTGTTCGAACCGGAACTTCCGCTGTCCCGGCAGTCGTATGTCATCGGTCGGACCCGCCTGGGTCGGATCGCAATTGCCAATTCCGATTCCGGCGGCGCGGCATACACGGATGTTGCCATCGACCAGGCGCACCGGGCCGTTACCGAGCTACTGCACGATGCCGCTGGTTGATGCAATGTCCGATGCACCGGGAATGCCAATGTTGCTCCTGCACCACGCGGATTCCCGATAGCCCTTGCAGCGATATGAGTTCGAGTCAAACGAAGAAAAAATCACCAGCGCCAGAATAGTGATGGGCCGTCGGCGCCCCGACGGCAGCGGAGGCCGAAACCACGGCGTCGGCTGCGGCTACTTCGCGGCCGGCTCCGACAACAACTCCAGCAACCGCTGCGCCAAGTAAACGACTACCCGCAGAAGCAGGAGCGCCCCGGACCGCATCGCGGCCCGGGGCGCTCTTCGTGCGCAGCTCAGGCCGAAAATCGGCCCGCGCAGCTTCTTAGCAGCCAGCTATAGCCGGATCCAGGTCGTCTTGAGCTCGGTGTACTTCTCCATGGCGTGCAGCGACTTGTCGCGGCCATTGCCGCTTTGTTTGTAGCCGCCGAACGGAACCGTCATGTCGTCCTCGTCGTACTGGTTCACGTGCACGGTGCCGGCGCGCAGGCCGCGCGCCATGCGGTGCGCCCGCGACAGATCCCGGGTCCAGACCGCCGCTTGCAGGCCATAGCTGCTGGCATTGGCGCGCGCCAGCGCTTCTTCGTCCGTTCGAAAGCGAATAACCGAGAGCACCGGGCCGAAGATCTCTTCGCGCGCAATCGTCATCTCGTTGCCGACCCGATCGAAGATCGTCGGCGCGATATAGCAGCCGCCCTGGGCCGGGTGCACCCGCTCCCCGCCGGTAACGATCTTGGCGCCCTCGCCGCGGCCTGCATCGATGTAGCGCAGCACGGTACTGACCTGCCCCTCGTCGACCAAGGCGCCCATGGCGGTCTCGCTGGCCAACGGATTACCGGGAGCCCAGTCCTTGGCCTGCGCAGCGACCAGGGCGATGAATTCCTCGGCCATCGTCTCTTGGACAAACAATCGCGTGGGCGCATTGCACGACTCGCCCTGGTTGTAGAAGACACCGGCGGCGGCCGTGCTGGCGGCCCGCTCCAGGTCATCGAAGTCGGCGAATACGATATTGGCCGACTTGCCGCCCAGCTCGTTGTAGACACGCTTCAGGTTCGATCGTCCCGCGTATTCGAGCATGCGCCGTCCCACCCGTGTCGAGCCGGTAAAGCCTATGGCATCGACATCCATGTGCAGCGCCAGCGCCTCGCCGGCCTCGGGGCCAAAGCCGGGAACGACGTTCAGCACGCCTTCGGGCAGGCCCGCCTCGAGCGCCAGCTCGGCCATCCGCAACGCGGTGAACGGCGACTTTTCCGAGGGCTTGAGAACGACGCTGTTGCCCGCCGCAAGGGCCGGTCCTAGCTTCCAGGACGCCATGAGCATGGGGTAATTCCACGGCACGATCGCCCCGACCACGCCCATCGGCTCGCGCGTAATCAGCGCCAGTGCGCCAGGGCCGGTAGGAGCGATTTCGTCATAGACCTTGTCGACCGCCTCGGCGTACCACCGGATGCAGCGCGCCGAGGCTGGCACGTCGACGCCGAGGCTATCGCGGATCGGCTTGCCCATGTCCAGGGTCTCGAGCAATGCGAGCTCTTCGCGCGCTTTCATCAACAAGTCGGCAAAGCGCTGCAGCACCTTCTTGCGCGCCACTGGCGGCTGCTGCGCCCAACGGCCATCGTCGAAGGCGCGCCGCGCGCCGTTGACGGCGGCATCGATATCGACCGCCTGCCCGCGGGCTGCCGATCCGAGCAAGCGGCCATCGATCGGCGAACGCTTTTCAAATACCTGACCGGTAAGGCTCGCGACCCGGCGCCCGTCGATGAGCGCACGACCGTCGATCTGCAGCGTCTTGGCGCGCGCGTGCCAATCGATAGAAGTATC
>OMSW01000096.1:0-5383 GCA_900290295.1 Burkholderiales bacterium | reverse complement strand
CCGGACGCGCGCAAGGTGCCAACCGCATACACCTTGCGCACCCGCGTCAGATTTTCCCAAATTCCCGTAAAACCGCCCGGCACCACGAACGTTGCACCCGGTGCGAACTCGCGCACCAGCCCATCGGCACCCGTCAAGCGCACGCGGCCTTCGATCAGGGTGCACAGTTCCTCTTCCCCGGGGCCGTACTGCACGCGCCAGGCGCCGGGCTCGCCTTGCCAGATGCCGGCATGAAACTGCCCCGTGGGATCACTATAGTGGTTCCACGTACGCTGTTGCGGATCGCCGGAAAGGATGCGCTCGGCGGGCGGGCGCGTGACCTCGACCAGCGGCGTTTGCTCGGCAAACGAAATAATTCCGGGTTTCATGTGGATTGCGTCGCCAACATTGCCTCACGATACGCCGCCGCCTGCGCCTGCGCCCGGCGCCGCTCCTGGCGCACCAGGACGAAGCTCGCGATCGTCACCCCGATCCCGACCAGCAGCACGGTGATCGTCGCGACCGCGTTGACCGTGGGATCCAGGCCCAGACGCGCCCGCGAGAAGATGAGCACCGGCAAGGTGGTCGACCCCGGAGCGTTCAGAAACGAGGTCGTCACGACATCGTCGAGCGAGATCGTGAACGTCAGCAACCACGCGGAGGCCAGCGACTGGGTGATCGACGGCAGGATGATCAGGTAATCCAGATCGTAGGCATGCCGCGGAAGGAATATCCTCCCATGAGGTTTTCCACCGCCACGAAAAAGAGCAGCAGCGACAATCCGGTGATGACCTCCGGAACCACCAGCGGCGCGTTGATGTGCGCAATGAATGCGGTGCGGCCCGTAAACCGCCGGTAGCGCACGATGGCAAATGCGGCCAGCGTGCCCAGGACCACGGCGGCGCTAGCCGCGGCGAAGGCGATCTTGAGCGAGACAACCACCGCCGAGAGGATCTCGTCGTCGTGGAAGATCGCGTAGTACCAGCGCAGGGAAAAACCGGTCCAGAGGCTGACCATCTTCGATTCATTGAAGGAAAAGACGATCAAGGTAAGGATGGGGACGTAAAGAAACACGTAGCCGGCCCCGAGCCAGAATCTGCCCAGGCGCCCGATCATCGCGCGCCTCCACCTGCCGCCGCGCGCCGCAGGGGAGCCTCGTCCCGGTCGGACGCCACGCCCCGGACGGCGCCCTGGTAGCGATTGAACAGGACCAGGGGGATGAGTATCAATCCGACCATGCTCACCGCCACCGCCGACGCCATGGGCCAGTCATTGTTGTTGAAGAACTCCTCCCAGAGCACGCGCGCAATCATCAGGGTCCGCGGCCCGCCGAGCAGTTCTGGAATCACATACTCGCCGACGGTGGGGATAAATACCAGCATGGAGCCGGCAATGATTCCGGCCCGCGATAGCGGCACGGTTATAAGCCAGAACGCCTTCCAAGGCGTCGCACCCAGGTTTCCGGCCGCCTCGAGCAGGCTCGGATCGGCCTTCACCAGGGTTCCATAAAGGGGAAGGATCATGAACGGCAGGTAGGTATACACCATGCCGATCGTCATCGAGAACGGGGTGTACATCATCTTGATCGGGTCGTCGATCAGATGCAGCCACAAAAAAATGTTGTTGATCACGCCGTGATCGTCGAGCAGCCCCTTCCACGCGTAGATGCGCAGCAGGTACGAGGTCCAGAACGGTAACGACACGAGCATCACGAGGATCGGCCGCAAGGTCGGCCGCGCCCGCGTCATGAAATAGGCAAAGGGATAGCCGATGAACAGGCAGATGACGGTGCAGATCGCCGCAAATCGGACCGACGACACGTAGGTCTTGAGATAGAGCGGATCGGTGCCCAGGAACTGGTAATTGGCGAGCCGGATGCGCATCGTCAGCGTGCTGTCGACGAATTCGAACAAGTCCTTGAA
The DNA here is from genome assembly GCA_900290295.1 of Burkholderiales bacterium. Classification (GTDB taxonomy): domain Bacteria; phylum Pseudomonadota; class Gammaproteobacteria; order Burkholderiales; family Burkholderiaceae_F; genus GJ-E10. The sequence continues at coordinate 3,482 of OMSW01000096.1, read as the reverse complement.
CTGGACGCCTTCGGTTTCGGAAACGCTGATCTTGAGCACCACCAGGAAGGGCAGCGAAAAGAACAGCAACAGGAAAACGTACGGAATTCCGATGACGGTCTTGCGGCCCCAGCTGCGCCCCAGCCAGCGGCTCGCGATGCCAGCCCAGGCGCGTTGCCCGCGGCCAGCATCGGCCACGGCGACGTTCGCAGCGGCCGGGCGAGATGCGTCGTCCCTCATGATCGTCTTTGCACCGGGCTCAATTGACCAGCACGACCAGAGCATCGGGGCTGCACGATGCAAATACGTCGGTACCGACCTTTATCACCTCGCCGTGGCGCTCCGAATTGGGCACCGACACCTGCAGCCGCGTACCGTCGGGAAGCGCAACCCGGTACAGCGAATTTGCGCCGAAGTACGCGCTCTCGACCACGCGCCCGTGCAGGCAATTTGCCTCCCTGCGCTCGGGGGCCTGGGTGGCGATATCGATTTTTTCCGGACGCAGCGCCAGGCTCAGGCGCTGACCCTTGACGCCGGTAATGCCGTGGCCGACATAAAAGCGACCGGCCGGCGTCTCGATCACGCAGTGGTCGACCTCGTCCTCGACCAGCACGCCGTCGAACAGGTTGACCGTGCCGATGAAATCGGCCACGAAGCGGCTGGCGGGCGTTTCATAGATCTCCCGCGGCGCGCCCACCTGGATCAGCCGCCCGGCGCTCATTACCGCGATGCGGTCGGCCATCGTCATGGCCTCTTCTTGGTCATGGGTCACCAGAACGCAGGTCACCCCGACGCTCTTGATGATGCTGTGGAGCTCGAACTGCGTCTGCTCGCGCAGCTTGCGGTCGAGCGCGCCCAGCGGCTCGTCGAGCAGCAGCAGGCGCGGCTCGAGCGCCAGGCTGCGCGCCAGCGCGACACGCTGCTGCTGTCCGCCCGAGAGCTGGTGGGGCTTGCGCTGTGCATAGGGCTTGAGCTGGACCAAGGAGAGCATGCGCTCGACCTGCGCAACGATGCGATCGCGCGGCTGGCCGTGGCGCTTGAGCCCGAATGCGATGTTTTCCCAAACGCTCAGGTGGGGGAACAGCGCATAGGACTGGAACATCATGTTGATGGGACGCTCGAACGGCCGCAATCCGGAAATCTCCTCGCCCTCAAGGTAGATACCACCGGAGCTGGGTGTTTCAAAGCCTGCCAGCATGCGCAGCAGCGTCGACTTGCCGCAGCCGGAGGATCCGAGCAAGGCGAAGATCTCGCCCTTGTGGATCGCGATCGTTACGTCATCGACAGCGGCGACCTCGCCAAAGCGCTTGGTCAGCCGCTCGACGCGCAGGAACTGCGCGTCGTCGGCCGCGGGATTCGAATCCGGCGGCGCGGCCTGCGTCACCGAATCACCGGACGCGGCAATCATTGCCCGGTCTTGAACGCGGTAAACAGGCGCGTGCGCACGCGCAACATGTCGTCGGGCAGCGCCTCCTGCGGGGCAAGGCGCGCAAGCTCCTCGGGCGTGAGGAACAAGGCCTTAATGCTGCGCACATCCGCGCTGAGCAATTTATCGCTGGCCCGCACCGGACTGCCATGCAATACCTTGCTGACGATCCCGGCCTGGACCTCCGGACGATAGATGTAGCTCATCCACTTGTAGGCGTTCTCGACATGCGGCGCATCGACCGGTATGGCCATCGTGTCAAAGAACATGTAGGCACCGGACTTGGGGACCAGGGCCACGATCTTCTGCCCGTTGTGCGCCTCCTTGGCGCGCTGCCCCGCGATGGCGATGTCGCCGCTCCATCCGAAGACAGCGCACAGCGATCCGTCGGCCAGGCCGTTGATGTAGCTCGACGAGGAGAACAAGGTGACCGATGGGCGCAAGGTCGCGAGCAGCTTGGCCGCCGCTTCGTAATCGGCCCGATCGTGGCTGTACCCCGGGCGCCCCAGATAGTGCAAGGCTGCGGGAAATACCTCGTCACCCGTATCGAGCACCGAAAGACCGCAGGACTTGAGGCGGCTCGCGTACTCCGGCTTGAAGATCAGGTCCCAGGCGTCCGCCGGCATCGGTAGCGAGCCCAGCGCGGCATTGACCTTGTCCACGTTGATCCCCACGGTCGACACGCCCCAAAGCCAGGGAACGACGTAGTTGTTGCCCTTGTCGTTGGCCGAGACCGCAAGCTCGCCCATGAGCCAAGGGTCGAGATTGCCGTAGGTCGTGATCTTGCTCTTGTCGAGCTTGAGCAGCAGATGGCCTTCGATCTGGCGCTTGGCCCAGTGCGCAGACGGCATCACGACGTCGTAGCCGGTATGGCCGGCGCGCAGCTTGGCGTACAGGCCCTCGTTGGAGTCAAAGGTGTCGTAGTTGACCTTGATACCGGTTTCCTTCTCGAAATCGCGGATCGTTGTCTCGCCGATGTAGTCGGACCAGTTGTAGACGTTGAGCACCTTGGAATCGTCTGCCGCCGGTGCCGGACCGGCCGCCAGGGCAGCAACAGCCAACAACAGGGCAACCATGGCTGCGCGCAGCCGGCGCCCCGCCACTGCCGGCACCTGCACCGGTGCACGCACCAACGCGACCGCGCCCCGCAACCGTTTCATGATCCGCATTGCTAGTCTCACTCTCCCGGTCAATGATCCGCCTACACGTGAAGCAAAAGATGTTCCCGTTCCCAGGAACTGATCACCTTCATGAACTCATCGTATTCGAGCTCCTTGACCAGCCGGTATACCGTAACAAAACGCTCGCCCAGCACCGAGCCCAGCGCACGAGCGTTCACCAGATTTTGCAGGGCATCCGATAGGCTGCGCGGCAACTCGCGCTGGCTGTTGTACGCGCTGCCGTCGGATTCGGCCGTCGGCTCGATCTTCTCGGTCATCCCCAGGTAGCCGCAGGCCAAGGTTACCGCTGTTGCCACATACGGATTGGCATCGGCACCGACCACGCGGTTTTCCACGCGGCGCGCCTCCGGAGGCGAGCGCGGCACACGAATTCCCACCGTGCGATTGTCGCGTCCCCAGCGGATGTTGATCGGCGCACCGCTGTTGCGCACGAGGCGCCGGTAGGAATTCACATAGGGTGCAAAAAATGCCATCGCCGCCGGCATGTACTTCTGCAGACCGCCGATGTAATGGCGAAAGGCCTCGGTCGGCGAGCCGTCCAAGTTCGAGAAGATATTGCGCCCGGTGTGGCGATCGACCACGCTCTGGTGGATGTGCATGGCGCTGCCCGGCTCGTTGGACATCGGCTTGGCCATGAACGTCGCGTACATCTTGTGGCGCAGCGCTGCCTCGCGCAAGGTACGTTTGAAATAGAACACGCGGTCCGCCAGATCGAGCGGATCGCCATGCAGGAAGTTGACCTCCATCTGGCCGGCACCCATTTCGTGGATCAGGGTGTCGACTTCCAGGTCCATGATCTCGCACCACTTGTAGATGTCCTCGAACAGCGGATCAAACTCGTTGACCGCGTCGATGCTGTAGTGCTGACGGCTGGTCTCGGCGCGACCGCTGCGTCC
>OMSW01000087.1 GCA_900290295.1 Burkholderiales bacterium | reverse complement strand
CTGAGCATCGAGGAGAACCTGCTCACGGGTGCATACACCGGGTCGGCGACGGGATCGGCGGCAAGCACGGCTGCGTCCACCGCCGATGCGATCGAGCGCGTCTACAGCTACTTCCCACGGCTCAAGACCCGGCGCGCGAGCCTTGCCGGATATACCTCGGGAGGCGAACAGCAGATGTGCGCGATCGGCCGCGCGCTGATGGCGCGACCGTCGATGATCCTGCTCGACGAGCCGTCGATGGGGCTGGCGCCGCAGGTGGTCGAGGAGATCTTCGGCATCGTCCACGACCTCAATACGCGCGAGGGCGTGTCGTTCCTGCTGGCCGAGCAAAACGCCAACATCGCGCTGCGCTATGCGCGCCACGGCTACATCCTCGAGAACGGACGGGTAGTGATGGACGGCGACGCCGAATCGCTGGCGAGCAACGAGGACGTGAAGGAGTTCTACCTTGGCCTGTCGCGCGACGGCCGGCGCAGCTTCCGCGAGGCCAAGTTCTATCGCCGTCGCAAGCGCTGGCTGGCCTAGTACCAAAATGCCTTTCGCGAGATCGCCCCTGCCGGGGAAAAAAGCTCGGCAAACCGGTAAGAAACGCCAGCAAGGAGAGTCCGATGTCGGATCATTTCGATGCCCTGGAGACCCGCGATCCCGAGGAACGCGAACGTGATCTTGCCCGGCGGTTGCCGCAACTGCTCGCGGCCGCGTTGCGCGCACCGGGCTGGCGAGGCCAACTCGGCGCGCTCGACCCGACGAGCATCGACTCGCGAGCGGCGCTAGCGCGGCTGCCGCTGCTGCGCAAATCGGACCTGATCGGCCTGCAGGCGGCAACGCCGCCGCTGGCCGGACTGGTCCCCGGCGCGATGTCCGATTTTGGCCGCGTATTCGCCTCGCCCGGTCCGATCCACGAAGTCGAAGGGCGCCGCGATGACTGCTGGCGCTCGGCCCGTGGCCTGTTTGCCGCCGGACTGCGCGCCGGCGACCTGGTGCTGAACACCTTTTCGTACCACCTGAGTCCCGGCGGCTTCATTCTCGACGCCGGTGCTCGAGCGCTGGGCTGCACCGTCATTCCAGCGGGGCCGGGAAACACCGAGCAGCAGATCATGCTGCTGGCACACCTGCAGCCTTGCGCCTACTGCGGTACTCCGGACTTCCTGAAAATCCTGCTCGAGGCGGCCGAGCGGGCCGGCGTCCGCAACCCGCTGCGCAAGGCGGTGGTGTCTGGCGCCGCGTTTCCCTCCTCGCTGCAAGCCGAGTTCCAGGCGCGCGGCATCGAGGCCTACCAGATTTACGCAACCGCGGACCTGGGCCTGGTCGCGTACGAGACACCCGGGCGCGCGGGAATGGTGGTCGCCGAGGACGTCTTGCTCGAGATCGTCCGCACGGGTACCGGCGACCCGGTTGCCGATGGCGAGGTCGGCGAGGTGGTGGTCACCTCGTTTGATCCGGACCGGCCCTGGATCCGGTTGGCCCTAGGAGACCTCTCGGCGATCGTGCCCGGCGCCTCGACCTGCGGGCGCACCAATCTGCGGATCCGCGGCTGGCTGGGCCGCGCGGATCAGACAACCAAGGTCAAAGGGATGTTCGTTCGCCCCGAGCAGATCGCCGAACTGCTCCGCCGGCACCCCGAGGTCGAACGGGCACGCCTGATCGTCAGCCGCAACAACGATGCTGACGTAATGATCCTGCGCGTCGAGGCCCGGCAGAGCCCGGGACTGGAGACAAGCGTCGCCCAGACCCTGAGATCGATCACCAAGCTCGGCGGCCAGGTCGAGCGGCTTGATCGCGGGAGCCTGCCGAACGACGGCAAGGTGATCGAGGATACTCGGGCATGAAAGTCCTGGTGCTTCCGGTAACGGCGTTTGCCCAGAACTGCTCGATCCTGGGTTGCGAGGACACGCGCGAAGCGGCAATTGTCGATCCCGGCGGCGACCTGGACCCGATCGTCGAGCAGTTGGCGGCGCTCTCGCTGACCCCGACGAAGATCTTCCTCACGCATGGTCACCTTGACCATTGCGCTGGTGCTCCGGAACTTGCGCGCCGTCTGAGCATTCCGATCGAAGGTCCCCAGGAAGCCGATCGCTTCTGGATGGACCGGATAGCCGAGGCGGCGCAGCGATACGGGTTTCCTCCGGCCCAGCCCTTTGTACCCGACCGCTGGCTGCAGGATGGGGACACGGTGAGGTTCGGCCGGCAAATGATGCACGTGCTTCACTGTCCGGGCCACACGCCTGGCCATGTCGTGTTTTTCCACGCCGCCGCTCGCGTCGCCTTTGTCGGCGACGTGCTCTTCGCGGGCTCGATCGGCCGTACCGACTTCCCGCGCGGCAATCACGCCGATCTGCTGACATCGATCCGCGACAAGCT
>OMSW01000001.1:5117-7725 GCA_900290295.1 Burkholderiales bacterium | reverse complement strand
TCGAGCTCCGCGATATGCGCCCGGACGTCGGCTATCAGACCTTCGGGGAGTTGATGGCCGTCGAGGTAGCTGAGGCACGCCGCGGTGGTGATGACAAAACCCGGCGGGACGTTGAGGCCGATCTGCGTCATCGCACAGAGGTTCGCCCCCTTGCCGCCCAGCCGCATCCTGTCGCTGGCGTCGCCCTCCGCGAACGTGTAGACGAACTTTGACCGGTTCATTGTTGCACTCCCAATCTTCAAATTGGACATACGCTACCCGCGGTTTCTTACAGGGGCAAGCGATCGCAGCCTCCGCTCTTAGAAAATCTGCCTAATGCCGCTATGGACCGGCAATGGCCGAGGTTGTGTGAAAACTCGAAAATCTCACTTTTTCCGGGGTCACTTGATCCCTCCCATAGTGGCGATCGTCGATCCTGGATCGATCTTTAGGGTCACTTCTGAAAAACTTTAGTGAGTTCGGGAGTTTTCAGACAACCTCGGCCGAAACGAGCCCCCGGCCGCTTCCGTGTCTGCTCAACGAGTTCTGCCGACAAGGTCGATTTCAGGCCTTGGGACATTTTCGGAGTCCGTGATGAACAAGTTCGCCCGTGGCAGTGGAGTTCGATCCGACACCCGCGGTCCTGGCTGCTGAACGGCTCACGGCAATCCACTAATTGGGGTTGTCAAAGGCGGCGCCGGCCCCGCCGACGGTGTACAGTCGTATTCCAGGGCTAAAAGGCGCTGCTGGTGCAATGACATCACCGCGCGAGATTCGAGCTATGCCCGTTTGATCCGATGCGGCGCGCCGAAAAAGACATTCGATCAGTGCCAGACGCAACCCAATCGCTTGGGACACACGGTCGGCTCGCGCAGTCCGCTTGCGCGGCAAGCGCCGCGCGGCTTCTTCGACTCAGACCACAATTGGCGTGGACGTTTCACCACGGCAACCAACGGCTACAGCGCAGGTCACAGGGGGTCTTGCCAACCTCATGCGGCAAGTCTCCCCGGAACGTACTCCGTCAGGAGATGCATGTATTGCGCCCGGAGCAGTTCCGAAATATCGTCGAGTTGCTTCACGCTCTTCTGCCCGCGGATGGCCGCGACCGAGGGATGGCCGTGTTCCTCGAGCCATGCTGCGAGTTCGGTGACCATCGATTGCAGGTAAGAGAGTCCGTTGCGCAACAGTGCGGAGGCGGTCATCACCGCATCCGCGCCGACCAGCAGGTACTTGATCACCTCTCGCGCGCCTTCGACTCCGCTCGTGGCCGCGAGCGAGCCGTGCAAGCGCCCCGCAAGCAGCGCGATCCAGAGCAATGGTAGCCCGGTCTCATAGCGCGTGCTGAGGTGGAGTTCCGACTTGACCGACATCGTGGCAAGGTCGACATCAGGCTGGTAGAAGCGATTGAACAACACGAGACCGTCGGCTCCGGCGCCGGTCAGGGCATGCGCCATATGCGCCGTCGAGCTGAAATAAGGCGACAGCTTCAGCGCGACGGGAATCCTTACAGTGCGCTTTACCGCGCGCACGACCTCGACATAGTGAGCCTCGACGTCCTGGCCGCTCATGGCCGGATCGACCGGAATGAAATGAACATTGAGCTCCAGCGCCGCTGCGCCCGCCTGTTCGAGCCGTGCCGAGTAGTCGACCCATCCATCGATGGTCACTGCGTTGAGGCTCGCAATCACCGGAATGTCGACGGCCTCGACCGCTTGCCGCAGGGTACCGAGGTGGCCCGACATGCCGCGGTCGTAATCCGGCAGTGGCGGAAAATAGCTCCCGGATTCCGGCTGGCTGAGGGAGCCGTGGTCCGTGTACATGGCGTACGCGGTATCTTCTGCCCGGACCTGCTCCTCGAAGAGCGAAGCCATGACCACGGCCGCGGCCCCCGCGTCCTCCAGTGCGCGGATGCCATCGAGGGTCGCTGTCAGTGGCGATGCGGACGCGATGATTGGATGCTTGAGATCCATGCCGAGATACTTGGTCGAAAGATCCATGGTCACAGCTCCTGCCAGTGCGGATGGAACCGGCTGCCGTCGCGCGAAGCGAGGTCCTCGTACAGCTTGTACCGCTCCTCGACGGCGAGTTGCGCCTGTTGCAGCATGTGCCGTGCTTCGGCGGGATGGGTCTGCTCGAGCACCTTGAAGCGCACCTCGCGGCCGCGGTATTCCTCGAGGGATATGCGCGGCCGCGGTGAGTCGAGACGAAATGGATTCAATCCTCGGCTCCGCATGGTCGGGTCGAAACGCATCAGGGGCCAGTGACCGCTTGCCACTGCGCGCGCCGCCTGCTTCATGCCGTACCGCATGTCCGTGCCATGGGCGATGCATTGCGAGTAGGCCAGGATCAGGGATGGGCCGTCGTACGCTTCGGCCTCGCGGAAGGCGATGACCGCCTGCTCGTTGTTGGCGCCCATCGCCACTCGGGCAACATAGACGTTGCCGTAGGCGATCGCCATCATCGCGAGATCCTTGCTCGGCACCGTCCTGCCCGCCGCGGCGAATTTGGCCGACGCCCCCAGGGGCGTGGCCTTCGAGGCCTGGCCGCCGGTGTTGGAATACACCTCGGTGTCGAGCACCAGCACGTTGACGTTGCGGCCCATGGCGAGTACGTGGTCGAGCCCGCCGTA
>OMSW01000001.1:0-5107 GCA_900290295.1 Burkholderiales bacterium | reverse complement strand
CGCTCGCGTTGCACGTGGAAATCGGACTCGGTCACCTGCGGCGCGGCGAGGACCGCCTGCACCAGATCTTCGCTAAGCAGCGGCGCCAGCTTTTCCGTGATTCCCCTCGCGATTTCGGTCTGCTTGTCGATGGCCATCCGATAGCCGAACCCGAACTCTGCATTGTCCTCGAACAGCGAATTCACCCACGTCGGACCGCGGCCGTCGGACCCGAATGTCCATGGCGTGGTGGGCAGATTGCCGCCGTAGATCGACGAGCATCCGGTGGCGTTCGCGATCTGCAGGCGGTCGCCGAATAGCTGGGAGAGCAGCTTTAGGTAGGGCGTCTCGCCGCAGCCGGCGCACGCGCTCGAGAATTCGAACAGCGGCTGCAGGAACTGCACGCCGCGGACGTTGGCGAAGTTGACCCGAGTCCGGTCCGCCCACGGCAACTTCTCGAAAAACGCGATGCTCTCGCGCTCCATATCGAGATGGTCCAACCGTGATTTCATGTTGATCGCCTTGATCTTCGCGTCGTCGGGGCTATGCGCAGGACAGTTCTCGACGCACACACCACAGCCGGTACAGTCCTCGACGTAGACTTGAAGCGTGTAGCGCGAATCCGGATAGCCGCGCGCATTGATGGACACTGCCTTAAAAGAAGCAGGCGCGTCGACGAGCCGAGTGCGGTCGTAGTATTTCGCGCGGATAACGCTGTGCGGGCAGACAATCGAGCACTGTCCGCACTGGATGCAAAGATCCGGCTCCCAGATCGGCACCTGTTCGGCGATGTTCCGCTTCTCATATCTCGTGGTTCCGGTGGGGAACGTCCCGTCGGCCGGCATCGCGCTCACCGGCAAGGTATCGCCGCGCCCCTCCATCATGACGGCGGTGACCTCGCGCACGAATCTGGGCGCGCTTGCCGGAATCGCGTTGCGAGGGCTCGGCCTGCCGTCGGCAATGGCGGGCACCTTTACTTCGTGCAGATTGGCGAGCGCACTGTCGATAGCCGCGAAATTCTTCTTCACGACATCGGCACCCTTGCGGGCGTAGGTCCGCTCCGTTTCCCTCTTGATCGCAGCGATCGCCTTGTCGCGCGGCAGCACGCCCGAGAGCGCGAAAAAGCAGGTCTGCAGAATCGTATTGATGCGCGCGCCCAGGCCGAGGCCAAATGCAACCTTCGAGGCGTCGACCACGAACAGCTTAAGTTTCTTGTCGATGAACTGCTGCTGGACGTTGCGCGGCAATTCGTTCCAGACTGCGTCGGGCCCGTAGGGACTGTTGATGAGCACGGTGGCCCCGGATGCCGCGGCGGCGAGCACGTCCTGTTTGAACACAAAATCAAATTTGTGCACGCCCACGAAGCTCGCGGATTTGAGCAGATAGGGTGCGCGGATGGGCTTTGGTCCGAAGCGCAGGTGGGAGATCGTCGACGAGCCCGACTTCTTAGAGTCGTACACGAAATAGCCCTGTGCGAAGCAAGCTGGGGCGTGGGCAAGAATCTTTACCGAGTTCTTGTTAGCCCCTACCGTGCCATCGGCACCGAGCCCGTAGAACAGCGCACGTACGTCGTTTGGCGACTCGATGTCGAACGCCGTGTCGACCGCGAGGCTGGTGTGCGAGACGTCGTCGTTGATGCCGACCGTGAAGCCGTGTTTTGGACTCGGCTTTTTCAACTCGTCGAACACCGCCTTTGCCATGGCGGGATCGAAGTCCTTCGACGAGAGTCCGTAGCGACCGCCGATAAGCGTCGGCATTGCCGCCCACGTTCCCGCTGCGGTTGCGTGAGCGAACGTCGACAACACGTCGAGGAAAAGCGGTTCGCCCGGCGCACCGACTTCCTTCGTCCGGTCGAGTACCGCGACCGCCGTCACCGATTTCGGCAGAGCGGCCAGGAACGCGTCCGCCGCCCATGGGCGATAGAGGATCACCTGCACGACTCCCACCTTCTCGCCCCTGGTATTGAGATGGGCCGCCGTCTGGTCGAGTACTTCGCATCCTGATCCGATCGCCACCACGACCCGTTCGGCTTCCGGATCGCCGCTGTAACGAACCAATTGGTGGCGTCGCCCGGTCATGTGGGCGAGATCGTCCATTGCTTTCTGGATGATCCCCGGAAGTCGCTCGTAGTACGGGTTGACCGTTTCGCGCGCCTGGAAGAAGGTATCCGGATTGTGCGTGGTGCCGCGCACCACCGGGTGCTCCGGCGACAATGCCCGCGCGCGGAAGGCGCGCACGAGTTCGTCGTCGATCATCGCCCGGATCTGTTCGTCGGGAATGATCGAGATCTTGTTTTCTTCGTGCGACGTGCGGAACCCGTCGAAGAAAAACATGATGGGCACTCGCGACACGAGTGTCGCGGCCTGCGCGACCAGCGCAAGGTCATGGGCGTCCTGCACGGAGGCGGCGGCGAGCATAGCAAAGCCGGTCATGCGCGCACTCATCACATCGGAATGATCGCCGAAGATCGAAAGCGCCTGCGTCGCGAGCGAACGTGCCGCAACGTGGAACACACACGGCAACAGTTCGCCGGCGATCTTGTACATGTTGGGCAACATCAGCAACAAGCCCTGCGACGCCGTGTAAGTCGTAGTGAGGGCACCGCTCTGCAGGGAGCCGTGTAGCGCACCGGCCGCACCGCCCTCCGACTGCATCTGTTGTACAACCGGAATGTTTCCCCAGATGTTCTTGATTCCCTCCGACGCCCAGGAGTCGGCCAGCTCGGCCATCGCGGACGATGGCGTTATGGGAAAGATTGCCGAGACTTCGTTGACGCGGTACGCGATGTGGACGGCCGCGGTGTTGCCATCCATAACGGCGGATTGAACGTCAGGCATGTCTGTTCTTCCGGTTGAATGTCAGGAGCGGACCTTAAATTTCGTCGGCGTTTTGGGCGAACCTGCCACCATCGCGTCGGCAGACTCCGGTTGCATCTCGATTGCATTGCAGGGACACTGCTCATAGCAGACCGCGCAGCCAGTGCACAGATCGTAGTCGTAGCGGTAGAAATGACCTCTGCCGAGCTTGATGATGGCCTGCTCTGGACAAGACGCGTAGCAATTGTCGCATTCGAAGCAATTGCCGCAGGACAGGCAACGACTTGCCTCGTAGCGCGCCTCAGACTCGGAGAGGCCCGCCACCACCTCTTCGAATCCTTGGCGCGTCTCGACCGGGATCTCGCCCTGCCGCCGCCGCTCGGCGTCGAGGAACACCGGGAGGTTGAGGGTGCTGAACTCAACGACCGCATGCTTCTTCGGTTTGACGAAGACCTCGCCACGCAGCCAGGCGTCGATGCTGCGCGCGGCTTTCTTGCCGTGGCCCACGGCGGCAGTCATCGTGCGCGCACCGCCGATCATGTCGCCACCGGCGAAAATACCAAGTTGGCCGATGCCCATTTGTTGGTCTACTTCCACGACGTCGCCGCGGCCGATCCGGATCCCCGGTAGCGTCTTCAGGAATTCCAGATCCGCATGCTCACCCACCGCAAGTACGAGTGAATCCGCCTTCAGTCGCTCGTACTTCCCGGTGCCGATGCTGCCGGACCCATCGGGCAACAGTTGCATCTCTTCGACCGTGATCTCGTCATTGCCGAACTGTTTCACCGTGGACATCCACTTAATCTTCACACCTTCGGCAAACGCTTCCATCGCCTCCGACGGGTGCGCCTTCATGTGCTGCCGGTCGGAGCGGTAGATCATCACCGCTTCCTCCACGCCGAGCCGCCTTGCGACACGCGCCGCATCCACGGCGGTGTTACCCCCGCCGACGATCCCGACGACCCGACCGAGCTTGGGCGCATGTCCCATCTCGACCTGTTCCAACAGGGTGAGCGCGTGGATCATCCTGTCGCCGTCCATCACCGGAATGTCGAGGTGATTCGCGACCTGAGCACCGATGGCGAGAAACACCGCTTCGAACCCGCCGGCTTCCTTCTCCGCAAGTACGTCGTTGACACGGTAGTTGCAGGTAACCTTTACGCCCATCATGAGGATTCGATCGATCTCCTGCGTGAGCCCGTCGCGCGGGAGGCGATAAGATGGAATCCCGTAACGCATCATGCCGCCCGGTGCCGCGCCAGCGTCGCGGATCTCGACGTCGTGACCCATGCGTCTCAGGTGATAAGCACAAGACAATCCACCGGGTCCGGCACCGACGACGAGAACGCGCTTGCCCGTCGGCCGCCCGGCCTGGACCTTCCAACCTTCCCTGATCGCGAGATCGCCGAGAAAGCGGTCGAGCGAATGGATTGAAACCGGCTGGTCCAGATACTTGCGATTACATGCGCTTTCGCATGGGTGATAGCAGGCGCGACCGTGCGTGCCCGGCAGCGGATTCTCCTCCATGTACTTTCGCCAGGCTTCTTCATATCGACCCGCCTGCGCGAGGCCGAGCCACGCCTGGATGTTCTCGCCGGCTAGGCAAGTGTTGTTGCAAGGGGGCAGGTAATCGACGTAGACCGGACGCTGCCAGCGCTGGCCGCTCGTGCCCTTGGCAATCGTGGCCTTGTAAACCGGAGTCATGTCTTTCGGAATCAGGCTCATCTCTCACTACCTCGTTTTGCTGCGGGTCGCGGCATGAAAATCACGCACCGTGGGCGCGACGCTTTGATGTTGTCCTTGACTCCGGCCTGCTAATGGATGTCCAGATACGGGTCAACTGGGGCCGGATCGGGAACTGCTACTACTTTTGGCTGAAATCGGCGCTGTTCGTTACATTTCATTCGCCCCCGGCTCACTCTCCTAGAAGACCCGTCCGTTCGCGATGATGCTGAAAATAAAAAACGGCGCAGTAGCTTCCGCTGCGCCGTTTCGATCACGGCGGGTCTTCACCCTCCGCGTCCTACAACCCGGCCATAACGGCGGGGGAGAAGCACCAGCTTGCGCCAGTGTATGGCTCGAACTGTACGCGCACGTCGTCCCCCGTCAAGCACCGACAGTACCGTGTTTTGACATAAATCGTTCATCATCCGCTTCCGGTTCCGGCCGTCCAAATGCGCAACCGCTGCGAGGCGTTCCTATTACCTGCACCCCGCCCCGGTTCTCGCAAACGAGGTGGTTTGCGAGATAGCGACCTTGGAGGTGGCTAGATGTGAGGCTCTGTCAAGTTGCCGCGGGTTCTGGTGTGTGCT
>OMSW01000086.1 GCA_900290295.1 Burkholderiales bacterium | reverse complement strand
GGACTGCTCACCGTATCGGCACTGGCGCTACTCGGCGTGTACCAGTACCGCCTGGCAGAGGCCACGCGCCAGGCGGCGCTGCGGATTGCCGAGTCCGTCCGGCTGATCGCTCGCAGCAATCCGGCGCATCGCCTCATGTTGCAAGGCAATCCGGACCTTTGCGCGATCGCCGAGGCAGTCAACGAACTGGCCGAGCAGCGCGAGCGGCTTTTGGTCGATGTCGAAACGTCCGTCGCGCAGGCCAACGCCGGCGTCGAGGAAGAAAAGAATCGCTTCGCTGCGCTCATCTCCGAGCTCGACCAAAGCGTGCTGGTGTGCAACCGTGACGGCCGGATCCTGCTGTACAACGCGGCGGTGAGCGCCCTGCTGGCCCCAAGCAGCCAGCCCGACGCCATGCAGGCGCTTGGACTGGGTCGTTCCGTTTTCGGCGTCATCGACCGCAGTCTGATTCTGCACGCGGTGGAGTCGATTGAAGGGCAGGGCGCGCGTGGCGAGCGCGAAAGCGTGCATTTCGTCACGGCAACCGCCGATGGCCGCCGGCTGCGCGTGCAGGTGGCGCCGGTGTTCGGCGGTGCTTCGCACCCGGCGTCACCGGGTACTGGCGAGGAGCCGGCGGTGCGCACAATGACCGGTTTCGTACTGCTGCTGGCCGATGTCACCGAAGAAGTCGAAGTCGACGCCCGCAGCGTCGCACTGTTTCAGGATCTGGTGGAGGGAACGCGCGCCGCACTTGCCAGCATCCGGGCCGCGGTCGAGACGCTGATCGAACATCCCGACCTTGACGTTCCCCGGCGGGCGCGCTTTACCTCGATCGTTCAGGTCGAGGCGGTGCGCCTGTCCGAACGCCTGGACATGCTCAGTGCCGATGTCTCGGAACGCTTGCGCGAGCGCTGGCCTCTGGCAGAAATGCGAGGCGTCGATCTGCTGACGCTCGCGAGCCGGCGCATTGAACGCCGCGAAGGGCTCGCGGCCCGCCTGGAAACCATCGATCCGGATCTGTGGCTCAGGGTCGACAGTTTCACGCTGGTGCAGGCCTTGTCGAGCCTGGCCGGCCGACTGCATGAGGAGTTCGGGGTTCGCGAGGTGAGATTTCGCCTGCAGGCGGGCGGCGCACACGCCCAGCTCGACGTCGCCTGGCACGGCGTGCCGATGTCCTCCGAAACGGCCTTCACCTGGCAAAACGACGCTTTCACGCTGGGCGGAGAAGACAGTCCGTTGTCCCTGGCCCAGGTGATGGAACGGCATGGCGGGGAAGCCTGGTACCAGCGCGATGTGCCGTCGCAGACCAATTATTTTCGACTGCTGCTGCCGCTGGCATCGGAGCATGCGGCGGCGCGTGCGCGCCCACGGCGCCCGAACCGCCCGGAGTTCTACGACTTCGACCTGTTCCATCATTCGGGCGCGACCGACGCCTTCGACGCGCGGCGTCTGACGGAGCTCACCTACACGGTCTTCGACACCGAGACGACCGGGCTGGACCCGGCCAACGGCGACGAGATCATCTCGATCGGCGCCACCCGCATCGTCAACGGCCGCCTGCTGCCCTCCGAGACCTTCGAAAGCCTGGTCGACCCGAAACGCGGAATCTCGCCGGCGTCGATCGAAGTGCACGGGATAACGCCCGACCTGCTGGTGGGGCAGCCCGGGATCGGCCAGATCCTGCCCCGATTCTGGCGCTTTGCCGAGGACACCGTGCTGGTCGGACACAACGCGGCATTCGACATGCGCTTTCTGCAGCTGAAGGAAGCGCAAACGGGCGTGAAATTCCGGCAGCCAGTACTTGACACCCTGCTGCTTGCGGCCATCGTGAACCCATCGGAGCCCTCGCAATCGCTGGAGGCGATCGCGGGCCGGCTCGGCGTCGCCATCATCGGCCGGCACACGGCCCTGGGCGACGCGCTCGCGACCGCCGAAGTCTTTCTCGGCCTGATCCCGCTATTGGCCGCGCAGGGCATACACACCCTCGGCGAGGCACGCGACGCCTCGCAGAAGACGTACTACGCGCGCCTGAAATACTGATCGGCCATCCGTCTTTCTAACCGGCGCCGGAGGCGATACCAACGTGCCATCTTTGGCGTAATTGCCACCTTGCCGCGACGCCAGTAAGCGCGGTTTTCCGGAAAATCGTCGAGCTCGTGCTTCGAACCGTTACCGCACAGATGTCCATAGCGTGGTGAAGACGGCATGACGCACCCATGGTCTTCCGGCCGTCTTGTCATTTGCTCAACGACGCTTGCTCATTGTCGAATGCTGCGTCGCACGATGCTGCTCGTCAGTTGGGCGTAAGAAATTTGCGTCAGATTGGCCTTTGTAAGATGATGGTCGCGCAAATCTCGGTCCAACTTGGTTTTGTCTTTGTATTGCGTGGCTTGGAACATATCGATTTTGCAGGCCGGGGGCGGCGTCTGAGTTTTCGTCCGCAAAAACCAATACAAACGGAGGACAAATCGGTAATGAGCGCGCGCAACGAACCCAATCGGCCGATGGTTTGCATCGACAGCCGGTCCCAGGCACCGCAATCAGCAATAGAGAGAAACCATGGCTAAATTGTCCGCGAGTCGGATCCTGAACAACCCGGCGTATCGACAGCTGATCAAGAAGCGCGATACGCTGGCCTGGACGCTAACCGCATGCGTGCTGGTGCTCTATTTTGGCTTCGTGCTGATGGTTGCCTTCGCACCGGAGATCCTGACCCATCCGATTTCGGACACGAGCGTGATTCCGGTGGGAATGCTCGTCGGGGTCGGTGTAATCCTGGGCTCGATCGTACTGACGGGAATCTACGTGCAACAAGCCAACAACCGCTTCGATCCGATGATCGAGGAAATCATGCGGGATGCCTCCAAATGAAGACGACCAGTAAGTCCTTTTTGGCACTCGTTGCTTCGGCCGCGCTGCTGGCCGCCGGCAGGGCCCTTGCCCAAGGTGCACCGGCGCCGGCACCGGCGGAACCGCCCCTGAATCTGCATGCGATCGCGATGTTCATTATTTTCGTTGCCATCACCCTGGGCATCACCTACTGGGCGGCAAAGAGGACCAAGACCGCGACGGATTTCTACGCCGCCGGACGCGGTATCACCGGACTGCAAAACGGGCTGGCGATCGCCGGCGACTACATGTCGGCGGCGTCCTTCCTCGGGATTGCTGCGCTGGTGTACATGAACGGTTTTTATGGCCTCATCTACTCGGTCGGCTGGCTGGTGGGCTGGCCGATCATCCTTTTCCTGATCGCCGAGCGCCTGCGCAACCTTGGCAAGTTCACCTATGCCGACGTCGCCTCGTTCCGGCTTCAGCAAGGACCGGTCCGGACCATGGCGGCCATCGGCTCGCTCATTGTCGTGATCTGGTACCTCATCGGACAAGCGGTCGGGGCAGGCCAATTGTTGCATACGCTGGTGCCGCAGATCTCGTACCAGATCTCGATCGTCATCGTCGGTGCGCTGATCATCATCTACGTCACCTTTGGTGGCATGAAGGCCACCACGTGGGTGCAGATTATCAAGGCCGGATTGCTGCTGGGTGGCGCTACCTTGATGGCGATCGGGGTCATGGTGCACGAAGGGTTCAGTTTCGAAAAGCTGTTCGCCGATGCCGTCGCCGACCACCCGAAACACCTGCAGATCATGCAATCGGTGGTGCCGATCGGAGCCAAGGCCAATCCGATCGAGTCGATTTCCCTGGGCTTGACGCTCATGTTCGGCACGGCAGGGCTGCCCCACATACTGATGCGCTTTTTCACGGTGACGGACGCCAAGGCCGCGCGCAAGTCGGTGCTGTACGGCACCTGCTTCATCGGTTACTTCTACATCCTGACCTTTATCATCGGCTTTGGCGCGATCGTGTTGGTGGCCAACAACCCCGAGTACGTTGCCGACCTCTCCAAGAGCGTACTGGCGCTCAAGGGCGGAGGCAGCATGCCCGCGGTCTACCTATCGCATGCCCTCGGCGGTGACTTCTTCCTTGGCTTCATTGCTGCAGTGGCCTTCGCCACGATCCTGGCAGTAGTCTCCGGCCTGACGCTAGCCGGCGCCTCGGCGCTGTCGCATGACATCTACGCGAGCGTCATCAAGAAGGGCAAGTCCACGGAGGCCGAGGAGGTATTGGTTTCCAAGGTGTGCGTCGTGGGGCTCGGGATCGTTGCCATCCTGCTGGGAATCGCCTTTGAGAAGCAGAACGTTGCTTACATCGTCGCGCTGACGTTCTCGATCGCCGCCTGCGCCAACTTTCCGATCCTCGTCCTGTCCGTCTTCTGGCGCGGATTGACGACCCGGGGCGCGGTGGTCGGCGGGTATGTCGGCATCTTCGGCTCGATCGGCCTACTGATCATCGGGCCGACGGTGTGGACCAAGGTCATGGGCATGGGACCGGCGATCTTCCCCTACGACTTCCCGACCTTTTTCGTTCTCCCGGCCGTGCTGATCGTGTCCTACGTGGTATCTGTCACCGACAAGAGCGCCAGTGGGCAGAACGAGCGCGAGGCTTTCGAAGCGCAGGAAATTCGCTCGGAGACCGGCCTGGGCGCCGAGATGGCCGTCGCGCACTGAGCCCGAAGTTCTTCTCAGCGGTTCAAATCCAAGGGTGCCACCGGTGCAAACCCGGCGGCACCCCCTTGGCCCGGTTCATTGCCGCTTGTCCGGGTACTTGGCCGCTTCGCGCCACCTCAATGGCAAAAGCGGCACCCGGTCTTTCTTCCGGTAGCGGCGCGCGCCGGACGTCCTTTTGACATCGCCTCGCGTATACTGCGCACCCTCGGCGGATTAGCTCAGCTGGTTAGAGCAGAGGAATCATAATCCTTGTGTCCGGGGTTCGAGTCCCTGATCCGCCACCAGATAAATCAAGAAGTTAGCGACCAGATCGCGGCGCTAATTCTCAAGCGGCCGCTTCATCTAGCCTGCTCGTACGCTGGCGGCGGGAACGCCGACCACAACGTGCGCCCAAACGTGCTCCGCGGTGGGCCAAGGATCGCCACCAATAGCAGTGCGAGGATGAGCAAGCGCGACGGTGCTGGCTTGCTACTGCCGGATGCAAGGGCGAGCGTCGTTTTGTCACGTGCCGCATGTGCCTATTGGGCAGATCGAAGGAGCGCTCATCGGGTCCCAATAGCCGGGGACTGGGAGCCGTGTCGCTTCAACGGCATCGTCTGTCGCAGGTACCGCTGCCGCATCGGCGGAGAATGCATTCGAACGGCAAGACAGCGTTGGGGATTGGGTAAAGAAGGCACAAGGCATCCACCTTCCAAGCCATGCGGTCCCCGTCGTCCGGGGGTGGGGCACAAGTTCCCGAATTCGGGACATTGCATGGCGGTTGTTTGGCGGACGCCACGCTGTTGGGCGCGCAAGGCGCGCAGAGTCAAAAACTGATGTTTGATTCTTATTCAAACATTTGTATACTTGCCTATTATAAATAAGTATTACCGCATACATGAGTTTGCCGAACGCCTTGGGCG
>OMSW01000183.1 GCA_900290295.1 Burkholderiales bacterium | reverse complement strand
TACGCCGCCGGCCTCGGTCTTGTGCACGATCTCCGGAGACACGATCTTGAGCACGACCGGAAAGCCCATGGCGGCTGCCATCTTTACCGCCTCCTCGGGGGACTCGGCGATGCCTTCCTTCGGAACCGCGATTTCGTAGGCATCGCATACGAGCTTGCCTTCCGGCGCGGTAAGTGATGTCCGTTGGTCCGCCTTGACCCGATCCAGTACCCGGCGTACTGCGCTCTTGTCCATGCCCATATGCTGCCTCCCCGATCATTGCAGACGCCTCGAACGGTACCGTGGGCGGTGTGCGAGCGTGCATTCCGGACGATCGTGGAACGCATGCCGCGCGCGCAGCGCGCGGGGTCCCCTTAGTACTTCGCCGGTGCCACCGCGCGCGTAGACCCGCGATCAGCACTGGCTAGCTTGGCGTGAATTGCGCACGCATGCCATGACGGCAGTCAATTTTTTGCGCGGCGGGCAAGCCGCCGTGCACCCTGGCTGCGGTGTCGTGCGGTGGACCCGGCGGGCAAGGCACTCCTCGATCGTCCGTTTCGGCCCGCTAGTGCGCGCCAGCGTCCGGAGCGGGCGGGTTGCGCGCTTCTTCCATGGTCTTGGCAAGCAGCTTGGTCAAGGCGTACACGGTGTCGATGTGCGGCGTCGGCGTTTCGGTCAGACGCGCGAGTTCGACGACCGAGCCCACCAGCGCGTCGACCTCCGGCGCGCGCCCGGCCTCGACATCCTGCAACATCGAGGTCTTGTGCCGGCCGACCCTTTCGGCGCCGGCGATGCGCTTTTCCAGCGACAGGCGAAACGTGATGCCGAGGCGGTTGGCAACGGACTGCGCCTCGGTCATCATTGCGGCCGCCAAATCCCGCGACAAGGGGTACTGGCAGATATCGATCAGGGTGGAACGAGCCAGTGCGCTAATGGGATTGAATGTCAGGTTCCCCCAAAGCTTGAGCCAGATCTCGGCGCGGATGTTGTCGAGCACCGGCGCCTTGAAGCCGGCGCGGATGAAGCACTCGGACACGTGCGTAACCCGCACGCTCGTCGAGCCGTCGGGTTCGCCGACAGGGAAGCGGTCGCCCTCTACGTGCTGAATGACGCCAGGCGCAATCAGCTCCGATGCGGGGTACACCACGCAACCGATCACGCGCTTGGCCGGAATCATGGTGGCAATGCGACCGTGCGGGTCAACGCTGTGCACCACCCGTCCGTCCAGGTCGCCGCCATGCCGGTAGAAATACCAATAGGGGATGCCGTTTTGCATCGGCACCACCACCGTTTCAGGCCCAAGGAGCTTGGGTACCTCTTCGACTGCGCCGATGACCTGGTGCGCCTTCATCGCCAGGATTACCAGATCCTGGGGGCCGGCCTCGGCATAGTCGCTGGTGGCTTTGACCTTGCCGGCCACGTGTTCGCTGCCGTCCTGCATGATGAGCTTGATGCCGCGCGAGCGAATCGCTTCCAGGCTGGCTCCGCGAACCAGGAAGGTGACGTCTTCGCCGGCCAGCGCCAGCTTGGCACCGATGTAGCCGCCGATCGCCCCGGCGCCGATGATGGCGATTTTCATGAACAGATCCCTCCGCTCTTCCGTGCCGTCAATCGAGCAGCGCGCTCTACGAGAGCATGGTATGCGCTGCACAGCGCAACAGGGCTGGCGAGCGTAGCGCCCGCCAGCCCCGCACTGCCCCCGTCCCGGGTGTACTACGGTCCGGGCTAGAACTTGTAGTTCACACCGGCCGAGATGCCAACCGGCTTGCAACCGCCCCAGGTCGTCGGGCCGGCGCTGCTGTAGTCGACGTAGGTGTAGTTGGTGCCGTCGTGGCAGTCGGTCGTTAGGGCGCGGCCGCCGGCACCCAGGTCATAGTGGGCATTGCCGCGATTGAACGTTTCGGCTGCGTCCACGTACCAGTACAGCTGCTTGTCGATCCTACGCTTGTACGCGACCGTGTACATGTCGGCCGTATCGTGCGTACTGTTCGGGTTGTAGTTGTGCTGCCCGCCCGGATCCCCCGGCGTCGTGCTCGCGTGCGCCCAACCGAAGCTCAGGTTGTCCACCGGAGTGATGTCCTGGGTTAGAGCGATCCAGGAACCGTTGCGCTGGCGTTCATTCTGGAACTCCAGGGCCGCCGGCA
The DNA here is from genome assembly GCA_900290295.1 of Burkholderiales bacterium. Classification (GTDB taxonomy): domain Bacteria; phylum Pseudomonadota; class Gammaproteobacteria; order Burkholderiales; family Burkholderiaceae_F; genus GJ-E10. The sequence goes on along the minus strand of OMSW01000183.1, from coordinate 3,536 downwards.
CATTGCGTGTCATGCGCTCGAAGATTGCGCTCACGGTCAGACCCATATCGAATATGTACTGGACGCCGACCTTCATGGCCTGCTCATCGGCGATGTCGTTTAGGTACGGTGCCGTTCCGCCGTCATAGGCAAATTGATAGCCGGCGGGGCTGCAGATGAAATTACCGAGGCCAGCGCAGGAAGCCGTTGTTGGCACGCCACCGCCCACCAGCGTCAGGTAGTTCGGGTCCAACAAACCGGGACTGTTGACGGTTGCCGCGCCCAGCAGATTGCCGTAGATCGGGTTGTTCGAGCCGATCCCGTCGCTGTTGCGATTGACGCTCTTGTGGATTTCCCAGGCGGCAGTCGCGTAGAAATGCTGGGTCTCGAACTTCGCGTCCAGGCTAAACGCATTGCCGAACCCCCCGTCGTCGCAATTGAGCGGCAGGTTGCCGCTGCCCGGAACGTTGCCGCCGTTGCAGTCCGAGGACCCGGCCGACTGGATGACGTTATCCGTGGTGCGGTTTTGTCCCGGCGAGAACAGAAAGTCAAAGCTAAACCCCTGCACCCTGGGCGACTCATACCAGATCGAGTGTTCCAGGCGGGTGCCGAACTCCACCCGGTTGTCGCCACCGGTGTTGCCCATGACGACCGCGTAGTCGCCCAGCATGCCCGAGAACGGGTTCATGCGGTCGGTCGACTTCTTGTACGGCGCATAGGTCACCCCGGCCTTCACCGCGCCCCAGTTCTTGTTCGCAAAGCCGAGATAGCTGTCGCCGGAGCCGATCGTGCCGGCGACACTGTTGGATTGGGCGGTGTAAGAGGTCCTCACGCCGGACGTAGCGGTAACGGCGAAGGATGCCTCGATCTGGTACACGAGCGCGGTTTCGGAATCCTTGATCGGGTGATCGCCGCGGTATCCCAACCCCGACTTGTTGCTCGACAGGGCCGGCATCCATCCGACCGAGCCCAGCGGGCCCGGCTGGCCATTGGCGTTCAGTTTTATGCCGGTGGTGGGATAGACCCCGAGGGCATTCGGCGGCCCGTAGTGATAGGCCTGCATACCGCTCATGCCCTTGGTCGTGTCATCGAAGGACACATCCATCGTGCCGTAGAACCCCTGGAGAAACTTGGCGATCTTCGCTTCTATCGAATTCGGATCGACGTTGGCATCGTCGGCGAGAGCGACACCGCAATAACAGCAGGCGGCAAGAACCGCCGCGAACGCCACAGCCCGTGGCTTGCGCATTCTCCTGTCCATCATTTGTTCCTTCTCCTTGGGTGTTGTCGTTTTACTGTTTCCGGCAGGCGCGTTCCGCACCGCCGGGGCGCACCGTAACTTCCCAATAATTGCAGCTTGCAGCGCGGTTCAATCGAGCACGGTGCACGGCAAACTTGGCGCATTTACAACAACCTGTGCCAAGAGCGCCGTACCGCCTTGTGCATGCACACCGTATCGCGTATGGCACGGCGTGCCCGGCTCTCCTGGGTGACGGGCAGTGCCCGTCTGGGCCGGGGGGAGGATATTTATTTGCTTGTGTCGCGGTCCTTGACCGCGGTCAAGATTCGCGCAATCCGCAACGTGCGCCAAGCGCCTTGCAGATCGAACGGGCCTAGCCCGAGGGACGGCCGTCCTACGGCTTGGGTCGCTCTTTACTGAAGGCGCCACCCTGCTTTAACGTGGCGACCTGGACCTCGCTGTAGCCAAGGACCGTGCGCAATATCTCCTCGGTGTGCTCGCCCAGCAGGGGGGAGCGCTCGATAGGCACCGTCGAGTCGGACAGCTTGATGGGCATGCCCACGTTGAGCCACTTGCCGCGCTCGGGATGGTCCAGCTCCACCACCATCTCGCGCAAGCGGACGTGTTCGTCGTTTACCAGGTCATCGGTGCCCATGATGGGGCCGCACGGAACGTCGATCTCGTTGAGAAGCGCCATCATTTCCCACTTGGTATAGCCGGACGCGAATTCGTTGAGCAAACGCCACATCTCTTGCTGGTTCTTGCGGCGGTTCTGGATCATGGCGAAGCGCTCATCGTTGGCCAGCGCCTCGCCACCGATGCGCCGCGCCAGCGCCGCCCAGACGACCTCCTGGACCACGACGTAGACGTAATCGTTCGGGCCGCCGGGCTTGCACTTGACGGCATTGCCCAGCTGACCCCCGCCCGAATCGTTGCCCGAACGCGGCGTGTCCTTGACTCCTTCGGTCGGCACGGAGAACTCGGTCAGCGGACCACGCGTGAGGCGCTGGTGGTCGCGAAATTTCACCCGACACAGATTCATCACACCGTCCATCATCGCCACTTCGACGAACTGCCCCTTGCCGGTACGGTGTCGATGCTGCAGTGCCGCCAAGATGCCAATCGCCAGATGCAGTCCGGTGCCCGTGTCCCCGATCTGCGCACCGGTGACCAGGGGCGGTCCGTCCATGAATCCGGTCGTGCTCATCGAGCCGCCCATTGCCTGAGCGACGTTCTCGTAGGCCTTGAAATCGGCGTAGGGGCCGCTGCTGCCGAATCCCTTGATCGAGGCCATGATAATGGCGGGATTGATCTGGTGGATCGCCTCCCAGGAGAAGCCCAGTCGATCGAGGACCCCGGGACCGAAGTTCTCCATGACGACGTCGCATTTTTTCAGCAGGGCGACAAATACTTGCTTGCCGACCGGATTCTTCAAGTTGACGGTGATCGACCGCTTGTTGCAGTTGAGCATCGTGAAGTACAGGCTGTCGGCATTGGGCACGTCGCGCAACTGGCCGCGCGTCACGTCGCCGGTGGGCGGCTCGAACTTGATCACATCGGCCCCCAGCCATGCCAGCAACTGCGAGGAGGTCGGCCCGGCCTGCACGTGCGTCATGTCAAGTATCCGGATGCCGGAAAGCGCCTTGTCCATCGTGTCCTGTCTCCTGTGGCGTGCCAACGCAAGTCCGGTTGGAAATTCCGTACGACAATCCGAGCCGGATTATCCGGATTTTGGGCGGTGACGACGCGCAGTATTGCCGTCGCTACTTGTACATGGTCTGATTGGTCGTACCGCTGGAGTAGACGTCGCGGTTGATCACCACATCGACCAGGGCAGGTCGCCCCGATTCGCGTGCGCGCTCCAGCGCCGGTCGAATCTCTCCGGGCTGGGTGACGCGGATGCCAACGCCGCCCATCGCCTCCGCGAACCGGTCGAAGCGGACATCCTGCAGGATGTTGCCCGCGTCGCCACGGCCGGGATATTTGCGCTCCTGTCCATAGCGGATCTGGTTCCACGAGGAGTTGTTGCCGATCACCCCGACAAACGGGAGCTTGTTGCGCACCATGGTTTCAAAATCAAAACCGGTAAGTCCAAAGGACCCGTCGCCGAACAGCACCACGACGTCGCGCTGCGGCTGCGCGAGCTTGGATGCGAGCGCGAAACCGGTGCCGACGCCCAGCGTGCCCAGTGGCCCCGGATCCATCCACCCGCCGGGCCGGTGCGGCTTCACGATCGATCCGGAAAAGGTCACGATGTCGCCGCCATCTCCGATGAAGACCGTGTCCTCGCGCAGGAACTCGTTGATCTCGTGGCACA
>OMSW01000143.1:975-4233 GCA_900290295.1 Burkholderiales bacterium | reverse complement strand
TTGAGGTTTTCAGTTGCGAACGCCCTAAATTCGAATCGAGCCAGCGTTCGCCGGTCCTCGAGCCGTCCCGCATTGTGGCTACGGTTTTGGAGCCAATTGCGCTGCATCAAGTCACCCCAAACCCACAAGCGCAACGTTCGTCTTAGCAGCGGCAGTTCATGTGGCGTATGGAGCCTGTCGGTTTCCCCGCGTGTAGCAACTCGTGGAGTCTCGCGCTGGTTGGTCACAGCCGCTGCCATCACTTGTCGCACACTCCTTCGACTGCCGTGCTCCGCCGGCCGTCGGAGGTTTCTTGCGCCCTTCGCCAACCGAAAAAGGCCAAAAAGCCTATCGGCATTGCCTGTCGAATCACGATATGAAATGTGCCGCTTTCGCGTCGGCACAGTGAAGGTGGTGCTTGTCGAAAGGACATCCCAATCAAGACGTTTTGAACACTATGGTGGCGCTACCGTCGACCTGACTTTGGCCCAACCCACAGCATGAATCAACAGCTCGCGCACCCAAATTTGCCTTGTCAATCCAGGCTAACAGCTTTGATGCCGCTGCGGCGACCGTTGTGACGGAGCAAAGCGGTCGCGCTAATTCCTTTGGTGCACGCAAATTGTATGTGCGGTAATTCAGAAGAGGGACGGCTATCGACGACGCTGGCCTCGATTCGGGCTATTGTTTGGCTCACGCTATGAAACCCATCCAAAAGCCACAGCGCACAGCGGTAGCGAAGTTTCCTCTAAAGGCGGCAGGCCGGGTGCTCGAATCGCTGCTGCTGCCAGGCAGGACGTCGCAGCGACGGGCCGCTGCGTTGCGCTTCTACCATCATCGCCGCGGCGCCTAAGCTCGCGAAACGTCAGAAAGTCACCGGTTTTGGACCGCTAAACAACTCGAAAGAAGCGGTCCAACGAGATCTGCTTGAAGGGGTCTCATAGAAAAAGCGAATCATTTCACGCGCCGCATCTGGCCCGTTAGGATCCGTGTACGAGCCGCGTGGGCTCCCGCCAAACCACGCGTGACCGCCTCCATGCACTAGCCAATATTCGAGTACGACGCGGCCCGTCCAATCCCGATGAATGGTGCGCGTGTACGCGCGACCGCCCGGCACCTGGCCGCGTTCGACCGAGGCGTCGGCGTTCGACGCGCCGCTTTGCTCCAGCGATCGCGAGACCACGTGCTCGCCATTGCGGGGGTGCACCGTTTTATCCCGGTCGCCGTGAAACACGATAGTCGGCGTTGCCGGTACTCGTGGTGTTGAGCCTGAATGGTCGCCGGACATCGGTGTCGGCGCTCCGCGCATGGCGGCGAGCGCGGATAGAAGATCATGGGCGCTTCCGCAGGCGAGACCCGAGTGCACGCCGACGGCTGCGTACAGCTCAGGGTAGGCCGTGCCCATCACGGCTGCCATTGCGCCGCCAGCCGACAGCCCCGCCAAATAGACCTTGCCCGGATCGATATGGTAGCGATGCATGACTTCTCGTGTCATACCAGCAAGGATTGCCGGTTCGCCTTTGTCTCGGCGCTGGTCGCCGCGCTTGAACCAGTTCCAGCACCGCGAACGACTGGCAGCATGTGTCTGCTCGGGATAGAGGACGAAACATTGCCACTCCTCGGCGAGCGCGTTCATGCGGGTGCCGTTTGCAAATACAACGGCTGTTTGGTTACAACCGTGCAGCATGACAATGAGCGGGAGCCGTTGTTTCGCGTAACTCGTCGGGATATAGAGCTTGTAGGGCCGTTCTCCGGCTTGATTGGAATAGGACCCCGTCACGAACTGTCCCAGTTGGCCGTCAACCATTGTCGCCTGAGGACGCGGCACCTCTATCGAGGAGTCACGTCTGCGCCATCCACGCGGAAAGCTCATTAGGCCGAAGCGCTTCGATATGCCGTCGGCCGCCGCGCTTTGAAGTGGAATCAGACCGCGGTGGTGGGCCGACGCGTGGCGCTCGGCACCCTCAGCGGGTGCCGAGCCGTGCCGTAGGATGCGCCGAATGAGTGCAGTGGCTTCAAGCAGACGGCCCGCATGCGTCAGTTGCGTCGCCGCGAAGATCGCGGCGAGTAATCCTATGCTCGTAACCATGACGTCCCTTGCAATTGTAGGTAAACAGCTAGCGGATACGGCCGTCCAGGGCAGCCTTCACTTTTGGACTGGCGCGCTGGGCGCCAAGGATCTCGATGGAGGCGATGGTTTGCGCGGCGAGTTGCGCCGGCACGTCCTCGTCGTTCGTCACCGGGCCAAGTCCCTTAATGGGCAGTTGCTCTACGGCTGCCCGAATGGATTCGAGGTGCGGGCGGGTGTAACGCTGTAGACCCAGGACCATTGAACGTCGCGCCTCGGTCTGTTTTACGACGTCGCCGTGGTCGATTCGAATAGGGCCCTTCCCACACCTGAAAATCGACCTGTCCAAGATCGACGTAGCCGAAATTGATCGGGATTTTTTTTGATTCTGGTTCCGCGCGTCGCGGTTCAGTTAACCGGGGTTCAGCCATCTGTTTACCATCCAAACAACATCCGGATAGGTCGTAGTCAATCATGCCCATGACTGACCGAATGGCCGAAATTGGCCGATGGATCCCGATCTGCCAATCGGCTCATACAAGGCTGGCCATTGCTTGCGACTTCGTCGTCATTTGAACGGTTTAACCAGTCGGTGGGAGACAAATGCCACGGTTCAAGGTTCAAGGTGGGGATGCCTTCAATACACGAAAAACCGCCTCCAATCGCCCGATGTGCGGCGGCGGCGCTTCCCGATTAAGACCCTGAGAATGGTTCGCGGTGGTGGGTGGCACCATGATGGCCGTGGAAGGGAAGCACGGAAAGGAAACCTCCAGGCCCGGGTGCGGACGAGGAGGTTGGAGGTTCAAGCGAATGCCGACCGCGGGGTCGTGGGCTTCGGGTGCATTTCTTCCGAGCAGCGAGCGCGTTCGCGGGCAATGATCCGCTCCGCCAGGTCGTCGGCGTAGTGCCTCTCACCCGAGGGGCACCGCGTAGCGTTTCCCTTTGCATGCGGTCGCCATGATCGCCGAAGCACCATGACACCGGGATGTTGTCACGTAGGAGCTTCGCCTCGTAACAGGATTTGACGTGTCCGCTGACGTCTTCCGAGAAAGACCCCATGTGAAAAATCAAATCCGTGCCTTAGAAGACATTTGGCGGATCGCAAGTTTGTTGTGTTGAGTTCGCCGCGGCTATCGCTAAAAATCCCACTATCCGAAATATTTTGGCCTGTTCCGACAGACCATGGAAAATAAAGCGTGGCAAATTCGCTA
>OMSW01000143.1:0-965 GCA_900290295.1 Burkholderiales bacterium | reverse complement strand
GCATTGCGGTCGTTGAAATGATAATCATGTAGCCGGCCTCCTCGCTGCGGTTAGGCAGCGGGGTTAAAGTCAATTTGCGAAGTTGCACTTTGACCCTACGGAGGCCGACATGAAATATTGTGGCATAGACCTGCACTCGAATAATTCGGTAGTAATTGTCAGTGACGAGGAAGATCGAATTGTGTTTAGCAAGCGGTTACCGAACGATCTTGGGCAAATTGGCGCTGTGCTATGGCCGCATCGGGGAGAGCTGGCAGGCGTGGTGGTCGAGAGCACATACAACTGGTACTGGCTGGTAGACGGGCTGGTGGATGCCGGCTACCGGTTGCATTTGGCGCACCCGAGCGCAATCAAGAAGTACGAGGGATTGAAATACAGCGGGGACTTTGCCGATGCGCGCTATCTGGCGCAGCTGCTGCGTTTGGGGCTGTTGGCAGAAGGCTACATCTATCCGCGCGAGGAGCGTGGGGCGCGGGATTTGGCGCGCAAGCGCATGCAGCTGGTGCGCTGGCGAACCGCACAGATTCTGTCGATCGAGAACACCATGACGCGGCAGAGCGGGACCACCTTGAAGGGCGAGGCGGTAAAGCGGCTTACGGCCGAGCAGGTTGATGCGTTCGGCTTCGCGCCCGATGTGGCGCTGGCAATGGAGGCCAACCGCGCGGTGAGCCAGGCGCTGGGGCAACAAATCGAAGCTATAGAAAAGCGGCTAAAGGAATCGGTGGGGCTGCGGCCGGACTATCACCTACTCAAAACCGCGCCGGGAATCGGCCGGATACTGGCAACCACGATCATGCTGGAGACCGGTTCCATTGGTCGATTTGCACAAGTCGGAAACTTCAGTTCGTACTGCCGCTGCGTAGACAGCTTGCGGGAGAGCAACGGCAAGAAAAAGGGCGAAGGCAATACCAGGAACGGGAACAAGTACCTGGCCTGGGCCTTTGTGGAAGCGGCGAACTTCGCTA
>OMSW01000182.1 GCA_900290295.1 Burkholderiales bacterium | reverse complement strand
CGACGTGCAAAGCGCGGCACGGGCGCCGTACGAGCGCGTTTGGCCGGCCGAAGTCATCGGCGAAAGCTGACCATCCGCCACGAGAGCGTGGCGTTGGGTTCGCGGTCATGGGCGGGTGGTCCGTCGGACTGACTGCGGCCGATCCAAACGGGTGGTGGAGCGCCGCCGGAAAGCCGCAAAACACGTACCGGGAAACAGGAGGACGGCGATGAACGAAGCACGGTTGGCGGCGCCAAGGACGCAGTACGTCGGGTTCGTGCTCGTACCGAAGTTCCTTCGCTGGCGGCACGTCCTCGTCGGCGGCCTCGCGCTGCACAGCGCCAAGGTCTTTCCTACACGAACAGTGCGAACGGGCGACAGGGTCGTCGATGCGGGCTGCGGATTCGGCGACACGGCGATCGCACTGGCCCGGATCGTCGGGTCGTCCGGTTCAGTGGTCGGGATCGACTGTTGTGACGCATTCCTGGATGTAGGGCGCGCGGAGGCGAGCGCCGCCGGGATCGCAAACCTGGCGTTCGTCGAGGCCGATGTCCAGAGCTATCGGTTCCAACCAATCTACGACTTCTGCTTTTCTCGGTTCGGCACGCAGTTCTTCGAGAATCCGGTCGCGGGTTTGAGGAACATGCGTCGGTCGCTCAAGCCCGGCGGCGAGATGACAATGATCGTCTGGCGGGCGTTGGCGGACAATCCCTGGCTTGCCCTGCCGAAGCAGATCGTTCTGCGCTATCGCCGCCGCCGGGCGATAACGCGCAGACCTGCGGTCCAGGTCCGTTCTCGATGGCCGACAGCGGCGTCGTCACGCGGCAACTCGAGATCGCCGGCTATACAGAAATCGAGTTCGAACGGATCGACGCCCGCGTGATGGTCGGCAACACGCTTGACGACGCAGTCGAGTTCCAACTGGCGTTGGGGCCGGCTGGCGAAATCTTTCGCGAAGCGGGCGTGGACGCCGAGCGGCATCGCGAGGAGATCGCCGCTGCGATCAAGGCCGGACTCGCTCCATTCCACACCGAGGACGGGGTCTACCTGGATTCGAGTTCCTGGAAGGTGACGGCGCGCAACCCTCGGTAAGCGCGTCGCAAGATTGGAGCGTGATCCGCGAACTGTTTACCTTGACTACGGTCGCCTAATGGGCGTCCGCTTCTATGAGGACTTTTGTCAAGCCCCTTGTGATGCATGAATCAATGATCTCGCATTC
>OMSW01000004.1:8806-9675 GCA_900290295.1 Burkholderiales bacterium | reverse complement strand
AGCGGCTGGCGATCGTAATGGAAATGGTGATTGCCATCGACGGCACGGTGACGGCGTCCGACATCTACCCGGCAGTCGTTCTCAATCGCGCCAAGCTTGCCTACAATGGGGTCGCCGCATGGCTTGAGGGTACGGCGCCCGCGCCGCCAAAGCTTGCGGCAGTGCCGGGACTCGATGAACAGCTCCGCATCCAGGATCGGACCGCGCAGGCGCTGAAACGAGTACGCCACGCGCATGGCGCGCTGCGACTGGAAACCCTTGAAGTCCGGGCCGTCTTTGACGACGGCGCGTTGGCTGATCTCCTGCCGGACGAAAAGAATCGGGCGAAGGAGCTAATCGAGGACTTTATGATTGCGGCCAACGGCGTAACCGCAAAATATCTCGAACGGAAGGGGTTGCCATCGCTGCGCCGGGTCCTGCGTACCCCCAAGCGCTGGGACCGGATCGTGGCGTTGGCGGCCGAGTCGGGGGAGCGGTTGCCGCTGACGCCGGACGCCGCGGCTCTGGATGCCTTCCTGGCCAAACGCCGCGATGCTGACCCAGCGCGCTTTTCGGACGTTTCGCTCGCCGTCGTCAAGCTGCTGGGCTCGGGCGAGTATGCGCTCGAAGTGCCTGGGCAGCCGTCCGAGGGGCACTTCGGACTGGCCGTAAGGGACTACACACATTCCACGGCACCGAACCGCCGGTTTCCCGATCTCATCGCTCAACGCCTGTTGAAGGCGGCGCTCACCGGGCAACCGTCGCCATACAACAACGACGAACTCGCGACACTGGCGCGTCATTGTACCGACCAGGAAGACAATGCAGCAAAGGTGGAACGGCAGGTCACGAAGTCTGCGGCAGCGCTGCTCCTTGCCTCGCGGATCGGC
>OMSW01000004.1:0-8796 GCA_900290295.1 Burkholderiales bacterium | reverse complement strand
TAGTCCACACCGATGTCGCGCGCGGCTTTATCGACTTTGCAGCAGTTGTTCGTTCCCCATAATCCATCCTGCGTTTTGGTCCGGGCGAGGCAGAAAGCGAGCACGAAAATGCGTCTCGCGGATTAAGGAGTTGGTGGACGCACCGTCGGTATTGAAACAGTTGCCACGATGACCGCTCGCCAGATTGCTGCAAACGTTAGACGGCAGTTTCGAAAATATGCTTCCTAGTTCTACTATCGACATGAATCCAGCCCCTGTGGCCTTCTGGAGCGTCTCTGCAAGCGAGGTGCTCCAGCAACTTGGAGCGGCCAAGGATGGATTGAGCAGTGAGGACGCGAGGCAGCGGCTCGCTCGCTATGGCTCGAACCTGCTCAAGCCGGAAGCGCGGTCGAATGCGCTCACACTGCTGCTGGGCCAGTTCAAAAGCCCGCTCATCCTCCTGCTCCTGTTTGCCACAGGGTTGTCGTTCGTCCTGCATGATCCCGTCAACGCTCTCATCATTCTTGCGATCGTTCTTGCAAGCGGACTTCTCGGTTTCTGGCAGGAGCACAGCGCAGCCCGCGCTGTGGAGAAGTTGCTGGCCATCGTGCAAATCAAGGCCACTGTGCTGCGCGACGGAAAGCCGCAGGACATTCCGGTCGAAGAGATCGTGCCGGGCGATATCGTCATCCTGCACGCCGGCGATCTCATCCCGGGCGACTGTCTGGTTGATGAAAGCAAAGATCTATTTGTCGATGAAGCCACCCTGACGGGTGAAACCTACCCAGCGGAGAAATCGGTCGGCGTGCTGGCGGCGGAGACACCGCTGGCGAAGCGAACCAACGCGCTGTGGATGGGAACCCATGTGGTCAGCGGCAGCGCCAAGGGGCTAGTCGTGATCACCGGCAAGCAGACCGAATTCGGCAAGGTGTCCGAGCGTTTAAAACTTCGGCCGCCAGAAACGGAGTTTGAACGCGGCATTCGGCGATTCGGCTATTTCCTCACGGAAGTGACACTGGTGCTAGTGATGTCCATCTTCGCTATCAACGTCTACTTGGAGCGTCCGGTCCTAGAATCCGTGCTCTTTTCATTGGCGCTCGCAGTCGGGCTCACGCCGCAATTGTTGCCGGCGATTATCAGCATCAACCTGGCCCAAGGCGCCAAGCGGATGGCACAAGCAAAGGTGATCGTCAAGCGGCTCGCTTCGATCGAGAACTTCGGCAGCATGAACGTGATCTGCTCCGACAAGACGGGAACGTTGACCGAAGGCACCGTTCGCCTGCAATCTGCGCTGGATGTGAACGGTAATCCTAGCGACAAGGTGCTTCTGCAAGCGTATCTCAACGCCTTCTACGAGACCGGCTTTACGAACCCGATCGACGAAGCCATCCGCACCCATCGCAAGTTCGACCTGGCCGGCTACCGCAAGGTCGACGAGATTCCCTATGATTTCCTGCGCAAGCGCTTGAGCATCCTCGTCGCCCAAGGCGACACCCATTTGCTGGTGACTAAGGGTGCGCTGCAAAACGTGCTCGACGCCTGCTCAAAGGTGGAGACCGGGGCGGGAGCTGTCGTCGATATCGCCACAGTGCGGGACCAAATCCAGCAGCACCTCGAGGAGTTCAGCAAGAGGGGTTTGCGCACCCTCGGCGTGGCGTGCAAGGACATGGGTCCCGCGGTGCTGGCGGGCAAAGCCGACGAAGTCGGCATGACGTTTGTCGGATTCCTCGTCCTGTTCGATCCCCCGAAGCCCCAGATCGTCGAGACCATCGCCAGTCTGAAAAAACTGGGTGTTTCGCTGAAGATCATCACCGGCGACAATCGCCTGGTCGCAGCGAGCGTCAGCCAACAGATGGGCTCGTCGAATACGAGGATCCTCGCCGGGCCGGACATTCTCGAACTTAGCGACGGCGCCCTGCTCAACCAGGTGGTAGGCGTGGATGTCTTCGCCGAAATCGAACCCAACCAGAAGGAGCGCATCATCCTCGCGCTCAAGAAGGCGGGCAACGTCGTGGGGTATATGGGAGATGGCATCAACGATGCCTCCGCGCTCCATGCCGCCGATGTCGGCATTTCCGTCGAGAGTGCCGTCGATGTCGCCAAGGAGGCGGCTGACATTGTCTTGCTCGAAAAGGATCTAGCTGTACTTGTGCAAGGTGTCCGTGAGGGCCGGACGACGTTCGCGAATACGCTGAAGTATGTATTCATGGCCACCAGCGCCAATTTCGGGAACATGTTCAGCATGGCCGGCGCATCGCTGTTCCTGCCGTTTCTCCCATTGTTGCCGACGCAGGTATTGCTCACCAACCTGATGACCGATTTCCCCGAAATGACCATCGCCACCGACAGCGTCGACTCCGAAATGGTGGACCACCCACGGCGCTGGGACGTCGTGGCGATTCGCAAGTTCATGATTACCTTCGGCCTGGTAAGTTCGGTGTTTGATTACCTCACCTTTGGGGCGCTTCTGCTCATTCTTCACGCGACCCAGGATCAGTTCCGAACCGGCTGGTTTCTGGAGTCGGTTATTTCGGCATCCTTGATTGTGCTGGTCATTCGCAGTCGGCAGCCTTTCTTCAAAAGCAGACCGTCGAAATATCTCCTGATCGCGACTTTATTGACTGTTGTCGCGACCGTGGTTCTGCCCATTACACCGCTTGGCGATATTCTCGGGTTCAGCCGGGTGCCGCTTTCGTTCCTTCTGCTCATCGCATTTATCGTCATGCTTTACATTATCTTGGCCGAAATGGTCAAGGTGGTCTTTTACAGAAGGGTGAAATTGTGACTGACGAGGTAAGTCAATTTGACCTTGCGGCGATGGGCTTCGTCTATTTGAGGTTCATAACACCGCTGTCCATGACGGCAGCATCATTTGAATCGACCGTTGTTGTTTTCATCGTCGCCGTCGCCTACTTAAACTATTTCTTTGTCCCGCCCTTCTTCGGTGATGCGTGCGCTGGCAAACAACGCACCCGGGTCCTCCGCGATCGGGGAAGGAAGGGTATTGGCAAGGTGCGTTGGCCTGCCTTACCTCTGCGCGAGATGGGGCCGGACCCGAGCAGCCTCTTGGCGAAGGTGAATCGCAAGAGCCGTGGCCGTGGTAGGGGCCCGCCTGAGCTACCTCGGGCCGTTGCGCAGCGCCTGCAGGACACGGTCGCGGTGTATGCCGCGCTTGGCGGCGGCTGGTGGAGCGACGACGCGCCGGTCACGACAGGTGCCGCGAACTAGCACTGCGCATCAGCGAGTGCCGACTCGAGTCAAGTGCATTATCAATGACCGTATCGCCCTTGATCTCAAGTAAGGTTCGGCTGTAACCGACCGGGAATCGACCTTGTAGCTTGATCGGAGCGAGACGCTCATTGTCCATGCTTTTTGGGAGATGGGCGATGGAGCGCAAGACTGGCGAGCTGGCGGTGGCGGGCGGATCGGGGCGTCGGATTCGCCGTGGTTCAAGGTTAGCCATTGGCCGGTTCAGCCAGGATGAAGTCGAGGGCCTTCCTGACCATCGATGCTTCTCCCGGCAGGGCATCAACGGCGACTCGCCTGCAGCCTGGAAGGACGCGGTCGCGGAAGTCTGAATATCTCAGGTTGCCGCAAGTCCTCGCCGAGGTCGTGGGGTGGCATGTGCCACGCCCGATGACCGACCCGCCGCGTTCGGCGGCCGTCAGGCCGGCTCCGGATTCGCGTTTGCGTTGACGCCAATCAGCCTGCAATCTGCGCGTGCTCGTAGCATCGGTTTCATCGGTTCTCCTGTTCGGTTGCCGGAGTGTCGCTCGTGGAGGGCATGCAATGATGCTTCACAAGATGGCGCCGGTGGACGCGGCGTGGTTCCACATGGATGGTCCGGCGAACCTCGCGATGGTCACGAGCGTCGCCCTGACCAAGAAGCCGCTCGATTTCGCCAAGGTCAAGGCCTTGTACGCGGCGCGCCTGAGGGCTTTCCCGCGCTTTCGGCAAAGGGTCGTCGAACGCGGGTTGCCGCTGCCCAGGCCGCACTGGGAGGACATGCCCAACTTCGACATCGGCCAGCATCTGCACCACGTGGCGCTGGCCCAGCCCAGCGACCAGCGCGCGCTCGCGCAACTGCTTAGCGACATCGTGAGCACCCCGCTCGATCGCCTGCAGCCGCTGTGGCAGGTGCACGTGATCGACGGTGTCGAGGGCGGTAGCGCGCTCGTGACGCGATTCCACCACTGCATCGGTGACGGCACGGCGATGACGGCGCTGTCGATGCTGCTGTACGACAAGACCGCCGATGTGGCGTTAGGCCAGCACGAAGCCGCGGCGCCGAAGGCTGGGCGCGGCGCGACCGACGGATGGCTCGGGTCGACCTTCGACGCGTTGGGGGCGTCGGTCAGGGCCGTCGTGTCGACGGCGAACGCGGCGCTCGACGTGGCCACACACCCGCAGGCCTTGATCGACAAGGCCGCGCTGATCGCCGGTGGCGCGGCAATGCTGCTGTCCGAGCTGCTGAAGCGCGACGACCCCGAATCGCCGTTCAAGGGGCCGTTCTCGCTGGCCAAACGCGTCGCGTGGTCGGAGCCGGTGGCGATCACCGATGTCAAGGCGATCGGCGCGTTGGCCGATGCGAAGGTCAACGACGTGCTCGTGGCCGGCATGACGGGTGCGCTGCGTGCCTATCTGAAGGGACGGGGGGTCGACGTGGGGCACACGACGCTGCGCGCGTTGGTGCCGGTCGATCTGCGGCCGCCAGAGCGCGCGCTGGAGCTCGGCAACGACTTCGGCCTGGTGCTGCTCGAACTGGCGGTCGGCGCCAGGACGCCACTCGAGCGACTGCGCGTGACCAAGGCGCACATGGACGCGCTGAAGCGCTCGCCCGAGCCGGTGGCGATGCGGGTGCTGTTCGACATCTTCGGCCGGACACCGAAGCTAGTGTCGGACATCCCCTCGTCGATGATCAGCAGCAAGGCGAGCGTGGTCATGACCAATGTCGCCGGTTCACCGCATACGCTGTACGTGGCCGGGGTGCCGATCGAGCGGGTCATGTTCTGGGTTCCGCACCCGGGGGAGCACCTCGGCATGGGCATCAGCATCCTCAGCTATCGCGGCTACGCGACGCTGGCCATCGTCGCCGACGCGCACCTGGTGCCCGATCCTGAGACCATCACGCGCCGGTTCCAGCAGGAGTTCGTGACGATGCTGTCCGCGGCCCGACGCGCCGAGGGGCGCAGGACGGCCGTCGGCGGACGCCCTGGGAAGGCCACCGCCCCCAGGAAGGCCGCGGTCGCGAGCAAGTCCGTCGTGCCGAAGCAGGTCGTGGCGGCCGGCAAGGCGGCGCAGAAGAAGGCGGCGAGTTCACGCAAACCGGCCGGGGCCAGGAAGGCCGCCACGACGCGGGCGCATCGGTACCGGAGCAGGAGAGAACGATGAAATCGCTCAGTGGCGTCGATGTGGCGTTCCTGCACCTGGAGACACCCGAGACACCGATGAACGTTGGGTCGGTGAGCCTGTTCGACCTGCCAGGCCGGTACCGGCGCGACTTCCACGCAGAGGTGAAGCGGCAACTGGCGCAGCGCTTGCACCTGGCGCCGGTGCTGCACCGCAAGCTCTCGCCGATGCCGCTGCAATTCGCCAACCCAGTCTGGGTCGACGATGACGCGGTCGACCTCGACCACCACGTGCAGCGCGTGACGCTGCCGCCGCCGGGCACGATGACACAGTTCGACGACTGCGTCGCCCGCCTGCACGCCGAACTGCTCGACCGTAGCCGCCCGCTGTGGCGCCTGCGCGTGATCGACGGGCTCGAAAGCGGCCAGGTCGGCTACTACTTAAAGGCCCACCACGCGGCGCTCGACGGGCAGGCCGGTATCGTGCTCGCGCGCACGCTGTTCGACTTGTCGCCGCGCTCGCCGTCGGTGCCACGTGCGAAGGACATCATTGCCGCAGAGCATCCGGGCATGGTCGAGCTCGGCGCCGCCGCGCTGCGCCACGACGCAGGCCAGTACATCAAGCTCGTGCGCCACCTGCCCGACGTGGTGCGCACCCTCGCGGGCCTGCTCGGCCCCGCGAAGGCAGGCGTCTCGTCGGGCCGGTTGCGGCAGAACTTCGCTTTCGGCCCGCCGACGCCGCTGAACGTGCAGATCACCGCCGAGCGGGGCTTCGCCGGCTTGTCCCTGCCGCTCGACGCAATGAAGGCGCTCGCCGCGGCCCATGACGCCAAGCTCAACGACATCGTGCTGGCGCTGTGCGGCGGCGCGCTGCGCCGCTACCTGGCGCACCACGGCGGCATTCCGAAGAAGCCGCTGACGGCGGCAATGCCGATCTCGCTGCGCGAGGCGGGCAACACCGACTACACGACGCAGGCGACGATGCCGCTCGTCAACCTGCATACGCACATCGCCGATCCTGTGCGGCGCCTGTGCGCAATCCGCGATGCCGCCGGCGCCGTGAAGGCGATGGTCCAGCAGGCCAAGGGCGTGGTGCCAATGGACTTTCCGTCGATTGGCGTACCCTGGGTGCTCCACTGGCTGGCCGAGCTCTATGGCAGATCGCACCTCGCCGGCGTGATGCCGGCGCTGGCCAACGTCGTGATCTCGAACATACCGGGTCCGCGAGTGCCGTTGTATGCGGCCGGTGCACGCATGAGCGACTACTGGCCGGTATCGATCGTCGAGCACGGCCTGGGGCTGAACATCACCGTGATCAGCTACGCCGGCTCGATGGGCTTCGGCATCACGACCGCGCGCGCGGCGGTGCCCGACGCGCACCGGCTGACGCAAACGCTCGTCGAAGCCTTCGAGGAGTTGCTCGTGGAGACCTGCAAGCCGCCGGCGACGGCCCCTCGTCGAAAGGTCGCCACCTCGGCGACCGCCCCGAAGAACCCGCGATGAACACCACCGCGCAAGGCCCGAGAGTGACCCTGGTCGGCGGCGGCATCGCCGGGCTGGCCGCTGCCGTCTATCTGGTCCGCGATGGCCATGTTCCGGGCTCCCGCGTGCGGATCCTCGAAGAACAGGCGCTCGGTGGCAGCCTCGACGCCTCCGGCTCGGTCGATCAGGGCTTCTCGATGCGCGGCAGCCGGATGTACGGCCCCGCCTACGAGTTGATGTACGAACTGCTGTCGCACATCCCGTCGCTCGACAACCCGGACAAGTCGGTCACGCAGGACACGCTCGAATTCTGGGTCCAGGCGCCATGGAACGACAAGGCGCGGCTCGTCGAACACGGGCACATCGTCGACGCCGCGCCGTTCGGGCTCAGCAACAAGGACCGCGTCGACTTGATCGAGTTCATGCTGCGTGGCGAGGGGGCGCTCGGCGCCAGGCGCATCGATGAGTGCTTCGATTCGCACTTCTTCACTACCAACTTCTGGTTCATGTGGCGCAGCATGTTCGGCTTCGAGACCTGGCACAGCGCCGTCGAGCTGCGGCGCTACTTGCTGCGCTTCCTGCGCCTGTTTCCCGACCTGCCGACGCTGAAGATCATCCAGTCCACGCGCTACAACGGCCGCGACTCGATCGTGCGGCCGATCGTGCACTGGCTTGCGCAGCAAGGCGTGCAGTTCGATGTCGGCGTGCAGGTCACCGACCTCGACTTCCAAGCCGTCGGGAACGAACGCAAGGCCGTGCGCCGCATCCGCGCCGCACGCGATGGCACGCCGGCCGACATCGAGTTGGGCGATGGCGACCTCGTGATCGTGACCCTGGGCTCGATGACGGCCGATTCGACCATCGGCACGATGGACTCGCCGCCACCGCCGGTCCGGCGCCGTAGCGGTGCCTGGGCGCTGTGGGAGCGGATCGCGGCCAAGGATCCGGCCTTCGGCCGTCCGGCCGTGTTCTGCGGTGACGTCGAGCGCACGAGGTGGGTCACGTTCACGGTGACGCACGCTGACGACCGCTTCGTGCGCCGCATGGAACGCTTCAGCGGCAGCCTGGCAGGGCAGGGCGGGCTGGTGACGCTGAAGGATTCGAGCTGGGGGATCACCTTCCACCTCTTCTACCCGCCGGCCTACGCCGGGCAGCCGCCGGGCACGCAGGTCTGGTGGGGCTACGGCCTGTTCGCCGACTGCGCCGGCGACTTCGTGGCCAAGACGATGCCGGATTGCAGCGGCGCCGAGATCCTGACCGAAGTGGTCTCGCACCTCGGCTGGCGCGAGGAACTGCCGGCGCTGCTCGAAAGCACCAACTGCATCCCCTGCCTGCTGCCGTACACGACGAGCCAGTTCATGCCGAGGGCGCCCGGCGACCGGCCGCCCGTGGTTCCACCCGGCACCGTCAACCTCGCCTTCGTCGGCCAGTACGTCGAGATCCCCGAGAACGTGGTCTACACCGTCGAATACTCGATCCACTCGGCGGCGCTCGCCGTCGCGACGCTGTTCGGCGCACCGCACCGCGTACAGGCGGCATACCGGGGGCTCGAACATCCGAATGCGTTGATCGGGGCGATCAAGCGCGTCCTAGAGTGACGCTCGGGGTGTTCAGCGTTCGGCACCCGTTGCGTTGCATGGACGCGCCCGCTCGTTCACGTCCGCAATGTTGCTGCCGCCTGGTCTTGAGGACCGCAGCCTACGGACCCTCGCTCGTTGCGGTAGCCGCCACACGCGCCCGCGTTCGCCGACCTCGCTGTTGTGCGGTCTCGCCCGCGGGTGAAGCGTCAGGCGCCCGCAGCGGGGGCTCGGCGCGCCTGTGATCAGTACAGCTTGTTCAGCGTGTCGATGGCCTCGGCCAGGAGGTAGCAGAAGGTCACGCGGCTCTTGCGCGCGGTCGCCTTCATCTTCTTTGCGGCTGCCTCGATGCCGGCGTCGGCCACCTCGGCGGTCAGTCCGAGCTTCTTGGTCGAGAACCCACTGCAGAT
>OMSW01000316.1:4042-11669 GCA_900290295.1 Burkholderiales bacterium | reverse complement strand
CCTGCTCGCCGTTCATCTGGATCAGCTCGGCATCCCAGTCCTGGCAAAGCGCATGGACCACGGACTTGAGCCGCTCGAGCATCGCGCCATCAAAGCACTTGCGGCGGTACTTCGTCACAAAAACGAAGTGGTAACTAAGAGAATAGCTGCAATGAAACAGTTTGTTGACGATGCTCATCGTGTGCATGGCAATCCTCCCAAGACTGCGCGTCTTCCTCGAACGTGACCCATTTTAATTATGCAGCCTGCAAAATTCCGCCTGCAGGCGAAGTGCGCGGGAATCAGCAGCAACAATCCATAGGAGGGAAGTACCGTAGTTCTGGCCGGCTCGCATATAGGTCCCAAAGGCACCTGCATCGTTATCGCCAGCGATTGCGATCAGGTCTGGGTCGAGGATGACCAGCAATGTTTGCCAACGGTGGCGAAAGCGCTCGCGCGGGCCGGTGTCGCGATGGGCAATCGTGCCAAGGGTACCGCGGACATCACACATCACCGATGTGGGCCCAATCGATTACGGCCGAGCGATCGGCCGCGGCCGATGCAGCTGCGCGTGTTGTTGCTTGAAAAGCCATGATTCTTGTCCCGTGTTGTGCCGTGCATTCGCTTCCTTGGATTTCAGCGGTCTGACCTGCTCACGTGGACCAGCAGCCCGAAATAGCGGCCAGAAATCGCATCGTTGTCGGGATGGGACGGGCCGTGGGGTTCGGCAAAACTCGCGCGCAGCACATAGCGCACGCCGATCGCGACCTTGCCAAGAAACTTGGCGCGGCGCCGGATCGCCGCAGTGCACCGGGAATACTTCATCGTCATGACGACACCTTTTTAGCCTGTGCCACCCACGGGAGTAGGCGACACGTTTCGGGCGCGCGAGCGCGACACAATGCCGTAGCACTGGCCGGCCGGCGAGCGACGGCGATGACGCCGCCGACCTTAGGTCGGACCGCTAAAGCACATGCCTCGCGACTTGCGCGACGAATTCAGGAAGGTGAATGAAGCTGTGCCGTAACCGACACCTGGAAGAACCGCTTACATCGCACCGCCCCGCTGTGACCAGCGAGACGGGGACAGAGATGGACGCTGCCGAAGTACTCGCTAATCAGCTCGCCGGAGGCGAATAGGTACTCGGGCCAGACCCCATGGATTGCTCCGTTATTGCGTGACGCAATTTTCCTCTTTGTGACTTCCTGATGTCAAGCTTGAATTGACCGCCGATTCAAGTTTCTTTCTGGCCGGCGCGGTAATCACCAGGGCAATTGCCTGCCATACCGCGAGAGCGATGATTCCGTACAAAAATGCGCGACCTATGACCTTGCGAGCGGCACCAGTATCGGCATGGTCAAGCAGTGCCTCTCGGTCTTCTACCGGCATGCCGACTGCGTGTAGGCGGCACCCAAACTTGTGCCGAGGATCATGAATGCGCACTTAGCGCAGGTCTGCTTCGCGTCGGGCGTTGGTTGCACTCTCGTTTTCAGTCATTCGATTCCCATCATGCCAACTACAGCCATCGAAACTGGCTCCCCACGGGTTTTGAACAGGGGCGCGAAACCTGCTCGCTGATTTGCGTTCCTTGCCGGCACCATAGCACGGTAAAAAAGCGCTGCAACAGCGCCACTAGACCGAAAGCCGACCGTCAAAAAACTGCCGCGGCTGAAACGTCCTTAGGGGAAACCCTGCAACTCAGTGCTTGTTTGCTTCAATGGCGCGATCAACCTCAGCCTGAACTTCTTCACACCGCATGGCTTGGTAGCCTGAATGGAACCGCTCTCGCCCAAGTCTATAGATGGTATGGTTGTACGGCGCCGCTACCCCGACCTTTTCCGCAAGTCTGATCATATAGCCGGTGAGCGACTCTAGCTCGGTGTCGCGTGCACCATGCAATACAACGTCTTGCGTCATGCTTGTCATGATGATTGCTTTGTTCGCACGCTCAAACGCAGAGCGGAACATCCAAAGCGGCAAAAACGTGACCAAGTGGAGCATGTTGAACGAGGGCATACCAGCGATTCTGTGCTCACGGTAGCCCGCTGCCCGGATGATTTTCGCTCCCTCCCACAACGTGTTAGCCAAAAGCCGCTGATAAACATCACTATTGGACAATGGTACGGAACCGCGGCCCACCAAGGCGTCGAGTGCGTTGGTAAGATTTATGACAATCTTTGTATGCACCGCATCTTGCAAATCGCTGACTGTCTCTGTGAGACAGCCGGATGCCAAGAGGGCCTGCACGCGACGCAATTCGGACGGCAAGGTATTGTCTGGCGTGCCAAGCAATAGCGGCCCCTTCCTTGTGTAGCTCACGATTCCCGGGCTGTCGCGCTTGGCGTTATAGCAAACCACGCAATAAATCACTTTGGAAAACAGCTTAGGCAGAATGGTTTGGTTGTCTGTGCCATTGGCCATCGACACAATCACGGGACGGTCGCCCAATTGTTCGCGGACCTGCCGTGCGACCGCGCTCAGGCTGTAGTTCTTGACGGCGAGAACAACCACATCGACGTCGGGCAAATCACCCGGCCGGTCTATGGTTTGCACGTGCACCGTCTTGCATGTTGTGTCAGGTGCGTCGGTTTGATATGTCGTGATGCCATTGCTCTTGATAACCGCGAGCACCTCGCCGATATCGTAGACATAAACACCGTCATTGTTTGCAGCGACCCAGGCCGCCACCGACGCGCCAATAGCACCAGCACCAACAAAGAGTATCTTGGTCGGAACAAATTCGGCATTGGAGGTACTCATATCGCTTCCCCCGACTACGACAATTACCAGCCGCAGGCGGCAAGAAAACGCCTCGCAGTCAACTTCCCCCCGACGCAGGGTAGATGCAGCATCGGAAGCGGCATTGATCCGTGTCAGGTAGCGACATAGTTCTTCAACTACGATCACGGGAACGTTGAAATCCTTCCGACCCGCACCCCGCACCATGCACCTTTTCCCGGTTCGGGACGCAACGCGAAAAGGAGCTGGCCTCAAGTGCCTGCTTCTATGAGGGCTCTTGGCAGACGACTTGTAATTCTCGAGTCAGTCAAGCGGTGTTCAAGGCGGCGCCCGTGGTCTGGTTAATGACGTCGCTGGGCGGGTGCGTTCTGATCCTGGATCGAGGCGTAATAATCGTCCGAGCCAGAGCTCCAACGAGCTTTTATCCGTAGCAGAGCATTGGACTTGACACGACATACGGCATGCGCACAACGCGCACTGACAAACTCCAATTACCGGCGCACATCCGAATCGGACGCGAAAGCGCCCCACATCAGACCTTGGCAATTGGTTGTTTTGGCAGGTTAGTGCATGTAGTCTCGAAAAAAGTGGCAACATGACGGCGATGTTGTCGATCAAAGCCGGAATTGGCTCATTGCCCGCCGCGTGGACGCACACGTGCCAAAGCGCCAAGGAACGCATGTAATTCCGTTCGGTGATTGGCGAAGAAATCCAAGGTCAGGAAGTGCTATGAGCAATTTCGTTTCAAAAGGCAAGGAAGAGATCGGGAAACTTCTTCCGCCGACGATTTTCTTTTTTGTTACGTTGCACTTGATTGCGCTGATGCGATCACTGATGCTAAAGGGGACAGGCATCCCGGTCGTATCTTCGGTCGTGGTGACCGTCGGGGCCCTTACGCTTGGCAAGGCAGTGCTGATTGTGGACGCGTTCGCGTTCGTAAACCGCTACCCCGACAAGCCTCTGGCTTACAACATCGCGTGGAAGACGGCGATCTACTTCTTCGCGGCCACGTTCATTCACTATCTTGAAAATCTCTATGACTTCTGGAAGGAGACCGGCAGCCTGATTGCGGGCAATCACAAGTTGCTTATCGAAATCGTCTGGCCGCATTTCTTGGCGACGGAGATGCTGTTGGTTGCCATACTTTTCTCGTATTGCACGATACGCGAGATCATTCGCGTAATCGGACGTGTTGTGGCGTAAACGACTGGTGCCGCGCACGGCGATGAACCGTCATTCGTGACATACGCCAGATGTTTTCTGGAGTGACGGCCTCGGCGTTAAAGGTCGCCGAGAGGGCCGCAGACGTGGCGCATGAACGTTCAAATTGTTGACTCGTTCGGTTGGGAATTGATACCGGATTGATTTCGTGAAGACATCTCCCCACAATTGGCAAATGCACGTTGGGAGGGCAATTTTTCGGGAGGAATTATGACGCAACGCACGATGTGGATCGTCTTCAGCGTAGTGCTAGTCGGATCGGCGGGAGTCGTACTCGCACAAACTTCCGGGCTAACGCGCACGGTCGTTACCAAGGCTGACGTGTCGGTTCCCAATCGAGAAGCCGTACTGGCGCGTGTGGAACTGACGGCGGGCGGCGTCACCGGGTGGCACACCCACCCAGGCGACGAAGTCGGTTACATCACGGACGGTGAAGCGACGCTCCTAGTTGCCGGCCAACCACCGCGCAAGGTCATAGCCGGAGAAGGCTATGTGATTCCCGCCGGCGTTGTGCACAATGCAAAGAACGAAGGCAACTCGACTGCTAAGCTGGTTGGCGTTTACATCGTCGAAAAAGGTAAGCCGCTGGCCTCTCCGGCGCCCGCGCCCGCGCAGTAGTGAGGGGTGGCGGTACGCTGGCAGGGCCGATATAGAGGCGCGGCGTGTTGTCGGGCGGCGGAGATTTTCTGCATTCAGGGAGCGTCGGACGTTGTCGCCTTTGCAACAGCACGCTCTTTTTCGTCACATCCTAGCTGGCGAGACATCGACGACTGCCCCGTTTTCCAGCTTGTTGGCGGCAGCTCCGGAATTCGGTGCTCCTGCGGCTGGCGTCGAAGCGTGCGCCGAAGTCGCTTGACGGTGTGTTGCCCGATGCGCTGAGTTCGCTAAGGCACGCCGACTTTTTCAGATTGCGGCAGCGTCCTGTCAGGCTAGCGGGGCTGACGAAGGTGCGCGGCCGCCGCGCTCGTCGCACTTCGTGGACTGCACGGCTGCACCTGGATTATGGGAGGTGCTGAGGCGCGCAGCACGAAGAATGGTCGTATCGCACGGAACTTGTCGTCCGTGCGCCACTCCAAGAAAAAGACCATGCAATCCGCCGGAGTTCTTGCGCCGCATTCACTGGGCGCCGTGATGCTTGCCTTTGTAATTCACTGAGCTCGCTGCTTCAGACCGGTAACCATAATCCTCGCCTAACGCACCGTTCACCTTCTCCTAATGCACACGGCGTAGTGTTTGTCCCGTGCGGAAGCGCTACCTGGGTCCCGGTCTTCGAGGGAACGCCGATCGACGAGGATCTGCGCCTTCTCCCTACAACCGTCTAACGGTCCTGATATAGCGCCAGGCATTGCACTCCTGCTCGTGCCGGTGGTGATCCGCGGTGTCTATGCCCTGTAACATTTTCCGCGAGACCCGCATAACAGAGTTACGAGAAAGCGGTGCGGACTCATGGGCAGGAGGTTGCGCCTCCGCGTGATGTCTCAATGGGCGTTGGTAGCTGCTGGCTAGGAGAATCGCTGTATGTGGACGCTTCGGCGCAAATTGATGACAGTGCGCAGCCTCTGTTGGGCCATGGCTGTTATTGTTGCAGGGACTTTCGGTTCGGTAGCGGCAATTGAGGGCACGATCACATCGAGCCCGGCCGGCGCGGCCAAGGACAAGCCGCACGGCGCCGTCGTGCGGGCCACGCTTAGCAATGGCCTGCGCGTGGTGATCGTACGAAATGCACTGGCGCCGGTCGTCTCGACATCGATCAACTACCTGGTCGGGGCCGACGAGACGCCGGCGGGTTTTCCGGGCACGGCGCACGCACAGGAGCACATGATGTTCCGGGGCAGTCCCGGACTCTCGGCCGACCAGCTGGCCAACATCGGCAGCATCATGGGCGGGAGCTTCAATGCCGACACCCGCCAGACGGTCACACAGTATTACTACACCATACCCGCCGAGGATCTGAACGTGGCCCTGCACATCGAGGCTCTTCGGATGAGCGGTGTTTTCGATTCGGAAAAGGACTGGCAACAGGAGCGCGGTGCGATTGAGCAGGAGGTGGCGCAGGATCTCTCGGATCCCCAATACGTGATGTTCACGCGCTTGCGCGCGGTGCTGTTTGCGGGCACGAGCTATGCGCATGATGGGCTCGGAACGCGGCCCTCATTCGATCGCACCACAGCGGCGATGCTCAAGGCATTTCACGACAAATGGTACGCACCGAACAACGCGATCCTGGTGATCGTCGGCGACCTGGATCCGGACGCTACCCTTGCCATGGTGCGTGAACGGTTCGGTTCGATTGCGGCGCGTCCGGTGCCGGCGCGCCCCGGCCTGAATCTGCGTCCGGTCAAGGCCCAGTCGCTCCAGCTCAAGACGGACCTGCCCTACGCGATGCAGGAGATCGCGATGCGCATGCCGGGCCTGGAAAGTCCAGACTACCCGGCGCTCGAGATCCTATCCGATGTGTTGAGCAGTCAGCGCGGCGCCCTGTACGAGCTCGTTCCACAGGGCAAGGCACTTTCTGCGAGCTTCTCCTTCGATCCGCTGCCCAAAGCCGGGGTCGGCACAGCGACGGTGACTTTCCCGGCGGGCGCAAAAGCCGCACCACTTGAAAAGGAGGTGCGCGCGATCCTGGCCCGGATCGCTAGGGACGGCGTTCCGCCGGAGCTGGTCGAGGCGGCGAAGCTGCAGGAACAGCGCGCCGCCGAATTCGAAAAGAACTCGATCGGGGGCCTGGCCACGGTTTGGTCCGAGGCGGTCGCGGTCGATGGCCTCGACTCTCCCGATCAGGATTTGGCGCGACTCGAGCAGGTAACAGTAGCCGACGTGAACCGGGTTGCGCGAAAGTACCTCGATCTCGAGCACGCCGTCGTCGCCGTGTTGACGCCGCGGGGCTCGGGCCGGCCCGTGGCGGCATCCGGATTCGGCGGGCAGGAGAGCATTGCGCTGGGAGAGCCCAAACCAACACTGCTGCCCGACTGGGCCACGGTGGCACTGGGGCGGCTCGCGGTACCGCCCTCCACGGTCCATCCGACCGTAACCCGGCTGCAAAATGGACTGACGCTGATCGTGCAGCCGGAGAGCGTGAGCAATACGATTTCGGTCTACGGTCATATTCGGAACCGACCGGAAGTGCAGGTTCCCGACGGGCGGGAAGGATTGTCGAGCGTGCTCGAGCAGCTTTTCTCCTACGGCAGCGAGCGACTCGACCGCTTGGCATTTCAGCGCGCCCTGGACCAGATCGGCGCGGACGAGGAGGCCGGGACCAAGTTTGGCGTCAGCGTGCTCAAGGAGAACTTCGAGCGCGGCGTCGAACTACTCGCCGACAACGAGCTGCATCCGGCGCTGCCGCAGGAGGGCTTCGACGTCGTCCGACAGCAGGTGCGCGAGGGCGTGGCCGGGCGCTTGAACAGTCCCGGCTATCGGGCGGGAAGGGCGCTTGGCGTGGCACTGTTTCCGAAGGGTGACCCGAGCCTTCGTGAAGCGCTGCCGCAAACCGTGTCGAGCCTGAAGCTCGAAGACGTGCGCGGCTATTACCGGGCCGCATTCCGCCCGGACCTGGCTGTGATCACGGTGATCGGCGACGTTTCGCCGGAGGCGGCAAAGGCTGTTATCGAAAAGTACTTCGGCTCCTGGGGCGCTGCCGGCGAAGCGCCGCGGACGACGCTACCGCCGGTGCCGCTCAGCCCGCCGAGCG
>OMSW01000316.1:0-4032 GCA_900290295.1 Burkholderiales bacterium | reverse complement strand
GGCGTCACGAGTGCCAGCCCTGACCGCTACGCGCTCACGCTGGGCAATACCGTGCTGGGCGGCGGGTTTTATTCGACGCGCCTGAGCCGCGACCTGAGGAAGAGCGCCGGGCTGGTCTACTCGATAGGTTCGCGCTTTGACATCGGCAAGTCGCGTGGCATCTACCTGGTGCAGTATGCTTGCGATCCGCAAAACGTCACGAAGGTGCAGGCCAGCGTAGAGCGTGAATTGGACGCGATGCGCAAATCGCCGGTGACCGACGATGAGTTGCAGCGCGCCAAGGCAATGCTGTTGCGGCGGATTCCGCTCGCCGAGGCCTCGACCGGCGCAATTGCTCAAGGACTGATTGCGCGCTGGGACCTCGAGCTGCCACTGGACGAACCGACGGTCGCTGCCACACGGTATATCTCCCTAAGTGCTGATGACGTCCGCGCCGCGTTTGTGCAGTGGGTCCGGCCGCAGGATCTGGCCCGGGTCACCTTGGGGCCGAAACCGCGTTGAACCTACGCACCTGGTTTTTACCCTTGACCCGTCCGCCCATTGCACGGACGGGTCCTTGCCTTTCGCCAATTTTCGCTCTTCGCGTCCCGGCCCACTCATCCCTACCTGGACCGTACGACGTATTGCGCGCCAGGCGATCGACTTAATTTTCGCCTAACGTCGGCTTCACGCGGGCCTAATCGGCCGCGACTAAGGTCTTAATTGTCGACGCCGCATTCACGAAAGATGTCAGGTTGAAAGTCCTGCGAAAGCCAGACATGTCGGATTCGGACCGGCATGCTGTTCCCAATGTCCTATGTGATTTGGCCGTCGACGGGTCGTCCGCTTGGTTTGCCATTTCCACGAGCAGTGAGGGGAAAACACATGAGATCAAATTTGCGTAAATCGTCCATTGGCGCGGCGATCGCAATCGGTACGGCAATCGCCGGTGTAATGGTTTACTCGCCCAGCCGTGCCGGCGTCCTCGATTTTCTGGAGCACAAGAGCCCGGCAACAGCCCAGACCCAAGCCGCTGCGCCGTCCGACCAGGTCATGAACCCGGCGCCGTTGCTGGCGCCGACGCAGGCACCGAACTACCGCGCAATCGTTCGGCAATGGGGCCCGGCAGTGGTCGGCATCACCGTTGACGGCACGCGCAAGACGGCATGGGGCGACTCCGGTGGCAACAACCCAGGCAACGACCCATTCTTCCAGTTCTTTCGCGGGTTGCCCGGATTCCAGTCCCACATGCCCCATACGCTCGAGCAGCCGTTTCACGGCCTTGGGTCCGGCTTCATCATCAGCAGCGACGGACTGATCCTGACGAATGCGCACGTTGTGCGCGACGCCAGCGAAGTGACTGTCAAGCTAGCGGACCGCCGCGAGATGAAGGCAAAAGTGCTCGGCGCCGATCCGGCCACCGATATTGCGGTGCTGCGCATCAACGCCTCCGGGCTGCCAACGGTGAAGTTCGGCGATCCAAACTCACTCCAGGTGGGCGACTACGTGTTGGCGATCGGGGCGCCTTTCGGATTTGATCAAAGCGCCACAGCGGGCATCGTCAGCGCTAAGGGCCGTTCGTTACCGGGCGACGCGTACGTGCCATTCATCCAAACCGATGCGGCGGTCAACCCGGGCAATTCCGGAGGGCCGCTATTTGACGCCGCCGGCAACGTTGTTGGCATCAACGCCCAGATCTATTCCCAGACTGGCGGGTACCAGGGTCTGTCGTTTGCCATTCCGATCGACGTGGCGCTGCACACCAAGGACCAGATCGTGGCGACCGGTCACGCCAGCCATGCGCGGCTGGGTGTCGCGGTCCAGGACCTGAACCAGGGTCTAGCCGAATCCTTTGGCCTGAGCCGACCTGATGGTGCGCTGATCTCCGGCGTCGATCCGAAAAGTCCGGCCGCTGCGGCCGGATTAAAACCGGGCGACGTGATCACGCAGGTCGACGGTATGCCAATCGAGCGCGCTGGGGACCTCTCCAACCGCATCGGCATGAATGCTCCCGGCGCCCGCGTGACGCTGAAGATCTGGCGTGACCATTCCACGCGCGAGATCGCGGCCAAGCTCGCCTTGGCAGAGCCCGAGTCCTTGCAACAGGCTGCGACCGAGGGCGAGGGGCATGGACAGCTGGGTCTGGCGCTTCGCCCGTTGACCCGAGAGGAGCGAAGCGCTGCCGGCGTCGACCATGGCCTTGTGGTCGAAGACGCCGCCGGACCGGCCGCCCGCGCTGGCATGCAGCCCGGCGACGTTGTGCTGGGGATCAACGGCCAGCCGGCCAATTCGATCGAGCAGGTGCGAAACGTGGTGCGGGACCACCCCAAGACGGTTGCGCTCCTGATTGAGCGTGACGGACAGAAGATCTTTGTACCGGTGCAGCTGGGCTGAACCGGTGGTGTTACCAACTGATAAGGAGATCACCATGATCAGGAGACCCAACACTAATTGGAACGCGTTGGTTGTAGCCGGTCTTGCGTCGTTGGCCGTACCGGCGATGGCCGCAAATCTGCCGGCCGAGCAGCACGAGGGATCGGTGGGCTACATAACGGGCGGAATCGGTAAAACCCAAGCGCAGCTGTTCGAGCGCGAAATGCCCAAGCATTCTCTGGCGATCGAGCTGCTCGAGCATGCGGGCAAGGCCGAGGAATTCACCGCTGATGCCAAAGTGAAGATCCTCGACACGCACGGTCACACCGTGCTCGATGCGCAGGCCGGTGGTCCATTCATGCTGGTTGATTTGCCGCCGGGACGCTATTCGATCTCGGCCACGCTAAACAAGGACACATTGAAAAAGTCCGTGGTCTTCGTGTCCCATGGCAATCTGGCGCGCGCGACCTTCGAGTTTCCGGCGCATACCGACTGAACGCAAGTCCATCCCCGCAGGCGCAGGGTTACAGGACCCTGCGCCTGTTTTTGCATCGCGTCCGCAACGGTGCTTCCTCTATGAGGTGAGGTTTGTAGACCATACAAGTAATGAAGTTTCGGGCACTGAGAAACTGAAGGTGACAGTCGTCGGCTGCGAGAAGGTGCGGGTGCGAGCAGGTGAATTCGACGCGTTCAAGCTCAAATGGCAAAGCACTTGGCTAGACAAGACGAATAACAATCCCGGGACAACCGAATCTACCTATTGGTATGCCCCTGCGGCGCGCAACGTCGTGTTGTTCGACCGGCTGGTAACCTAGAGATGGCTGGCCGGAACTCACTTGCGAGCTGGCGGAGTTCCAACTGCAGCCCTGAAACCGCCGCCATTCTCGAAAGTTCCTTTTTGACCAACAAGCAACTTCGCCTCGTGCCTGCCAGGGTAGCGGCAGCGTCGTCATCGCTCTTGCCAGCGATCATCGGACCGAGCATCGCCTGCACGCACTGCGATTGCGCCGTTCAACAAGCCGCCCACGCAGTACTCTATGTCCAAATCTTCCTTCGAAATCACGCAGCAACCGACCTGCATTTTGGCATCATGACGCCCAGCAAGTTTCTCCGCATCCTGCTCGCGCGCAAACGCGTGGTGCTCCTGGTGCTGCTGCTCGTTCTTGGCGCGGATCTGGCGATAACATTGATTCTCCCCAAGTTACGCACCGATCCGGCACGCGCCTTATCCGAATTCTTCGAGACGCGCGAACTGCGCGGAGACATCGAGAGAGCTCGGGCGCGACTTTCGGAATTCCAGCGCAGCCATGGAATCATGACCGACGAGCAACTCGCAGCATCGACGTCGCCCGATGTCATGCAGAGCCCCGTCATCCAGCAGTTGCGAACTGAGATCGCCCGCCGTGAGGCCAAGCTGAATGAGCTGATGCTCCGGCTTGGCCCTGACCACCCACAGGTGAAATCCGCGCGGGCCGAGCTCGAATCGCTCAGGTCCGAGTTGCAACGCGGGTACGTGGTCCTGCTTCGTCGGCAGCAAATCGAGCAAGTTCTGCTAATCCGGTAGCGAGTCGGGTGGTTTTGGCCTTGGAAACTGCCCGACTGATTGAACCGGATTTTACCTGGGGCCGATCAGTGGCAGGTGGCAGTCGCCAACGGCAAGCTGGACAGGTACTTGGCCGC